>NZ_OZ244997.1:1815951-2118610 GCF_965223285.1 Candidatus Leptofilum sp.
ATTACCGAAGCCCTGCGCGAAGAAATGCGCCGCGACGAAAATGTATTTATCATGGGCGAAGAAGTGGGTGCCTGGGGTGGCACCTACGCCGTTACCAAAGGCTTTCTAGATGAATTTGGCGAGCGGCGTGTGCGCGACACGCCCATCTCTGAAATGGCAATTGCCGGCGCAGCAACGGGTGCAGCCATGACCGGCACTCGCCCCGTTGCTGAATTTATGACCATTAACTTTGCCTTTGTAGCCTTTGATGCCATCGTCAATCATGCAGCCAAAGTCAGCTATATGTTCAACGGTCAGTTTGACTGCCCAGTTGTGTTCCGCGCTCCTGGCGGAGGTGGCAAGCAGCTAGGCGCTACCCACAGCCACACGCCGGATGTCATTTTTGCCCATTTCCCCGGTCTCAAAGTCGTGTGCCCGGCAACCCCGTACGATGCCAAAGGCTTGCTGAAATCTGCCATTCGAGACAACAGCCCGGTCATGTTCATTGAGCCAGTGGCCCTTTACACTTCGCCCAAGGTACGCGATGAAGTCCCAGAAGAAGAGTTCACTGTTCCCATCGGCGTCTCTGATGTGAAGCGTGCCGGCTCCGATGTCACCATTGTGACTTATGGTGAAGGGCTGCATACCTCGCTAGACGCCGCCAAAGCGTTAGCCAAAGAAGGCATCGAGGCTGAAGTAATCGATCTACGCACGTTGCAGCCGCTAGACATGGGGCCGGTCATCGAATCATTCAAGAAGACGTTCAAAGCTGTGGTGGTAGAATTTGGTCACCAAACCTATGGCATTGGTGCTGAAATTGTGGCCCGGTTGCAGGATGAGGCATTTGACTATATTGATGCGCCCATCAAGCGTGTGGCGCAGTTTGATGTACCCGCTCCATACTCTGGCGAGCTAGAACGCGCTGCATTACCTAATGCTGATCGCGTCATCGCCGCCGTGAAGGAGATTCTATAATGGCTGAATTTATCAAAATGCCCACGCTGGGCTTCGATATGGAAGAAGGCACAATGGGCACCTGGCTCAAACAAGTTGGCGATCCGGTACAAAAGGGTGATGTCCTGGCTGAAATTGAGTCAGATAAGGTAACCCAAGAGTTAACGGCTCGCGCGGAAGGCGTTCTACTAGCACAGCTGGCTAATACGGGCGATCTCATCCCGGTTGGCGATAACCTGGGCATTATCGGGGCAGAGGGGGAAGATGTCTCCGGCATGGTGACGGATAGTGGCAACGGTGCCACAGCTCCCGCCGCCGAAGAAGTTGCGGAATCGAAACCAGAGGCAACACCTGCTACGGCCGTTGCACCACCCCCTCCCCCAACAGGCGAATTAAACGCGGAGTTCCCTGATGGCATTAAGGCAACGCCAGTGGCACGCCGCGTGGCAGAGGAGCATGGGTTGGATTTGTCCCGCGTAGGTGGCAGTGGCCCCGGTGGGCGGATACGCAAGGCAGATGTGGAAGCATTCCTGGCAAATCCGCCAGCAGCGCAACCCAAGATGCCCGCAACCGTGGAATCTATCCCCACGCCAGCAACTGCCACCGAATTACCGCTTACCCGGATGCGCCAGGCAATTGCCCGCCGCATGACTGAAAGCAAAACGACAGTGCCCCATTTTTACGTCACCACCGAGATCGACATGGCGGCGGCTTTGAGTTTGCGGAAGCAAATTAATAACGCGCTCGCACCAGAGCAAAAAGTGTCGGTTAATGATATGGTGGTCAAGGCGGCAGCGTTGGCTTTGCGGCAGTTCCCGAACATCAATGCCAGCTTTGGCGGCGACAAGATAATTATGCACAATGAGATTAATGTGGGTTCGGCCGTTGCCGTAGAAGGCGGTCTGCTCACCGTTGTCCAAAAAGGCACCGATGGCGCGAGCATCTCCAAAATTGCTCAAGATCACAAAGAGATGATTGGCCGCGCTCGCGAAGGTAAAGTGAAACCCGAGGACATCGAAGGAGCAACCTTTACCGTCAGCAATCTAGGTGCCTTTGACGTCGAGCATTTCGTTGCCATTATCAATCCGCCAAATGCAGCAATTCTTGCGGTAGGCTCTGCCAAGCAGGTGCCAGTCGTGGTGGATGGTGAACTCACTGTCGGCAACCGCATGAAAGCCACGCTTTCAGCAGACCATCGGGTGACAGATGGTGCAGAAGCGGCGCAATACATGCAAACGCTCAAAGGCATTCTGGAAGATCCGCTTCGTTTGCTCATATAAGAAAAACGCAAAACCCTCGGAATTGCCCAACACTGTCTAATTGCTGTTGCCTGCAATTTCGGGGGTGTATTTATTAAGACGCAATTTCTCATAAAAATCTGCTATACTAACGGCGGCAGATTCACATAAGATGAACTTTTATAATTGACAAGGTACGACAAATCTGCCTCCTGAACCATCAATAATCGTCGTACCACAGCCAGAGGAGTACACATGGCTACAATTCTTGTAATTGATGATGATGAACTTGTGTCCCGTACGTTGCAGCGCGCCTTGAAACTGTATGGTTACCACGTGATGGTATCCAATAGCGGCACTGAGGGATTACAACTAGCTCGTCGCCATCGCCCTGATCTGTTTATTCTTGACATCATGATGCCTGGTGCCGATGGTTACCAGGTGTGCCGTCAAATTCGAGGGGATCCATTGCTGCAAGAATTGCCGGTACTCTTTTTGACCGCAAAAGCCAAAGATGAAGACAAGATCGAAGGGTTTCGCGCCGGGGCTGATGATTATTTGAGCAAGCCATTTAACATGGAAGAGCTACAGCTGCGAGTTCGGGCGATTTTGCGTCGGGCTGTTCCTAAGGACGTTAAGGAAGAGAAACCGAGCGAAGTGGTTGCGGGTAATGTGGTTTTAGATTGCCGCAGCTTCAAAGTAACGACACCAAACGGAACGGCTCTGTTGACCAATGTGCAGTTTGATCTGCTTTATCATTTAATGAGCAATGCGGATCAGGTTTTTAACAGCCAGCAGCTTCTGCAAGATGTGTGGGATTATCCGCGAGACACTGGCAGTCCTGAGCTGGTTCGGGCCCACATCAAGAATTTGCGGGAGAAAATTGAGCCTGTTCCTAGCGCACCAAAGTATATTCGCACTATTCAAGGGCATGGATATACATTTACAACTAATCCAGACCAGTAGCTGGGACTGAGTCTTTATTACAGGTAACTTGAGGTAAGGCGTGTCGAAGCAAAATGGGGTGAGAACGGCCGTTTCCACCCCACCTATCACAGAAAAGAGATCGCACATCCTGATCGTCGATGACGAACCAGAGATTGCTGAGTCTTTGGCAGATTTTCTGATGAAGAAGGCCGACTTCATTGTTTCGGCCGTGCCGGATGGTCAGGAAGCGATTGATTTTCTGCAAGCCACTGTTGCCGACGACACGACAGAAATCGATCTCGTTTTGCTTGATATGCGAATGCCCAATCTTTCTGGATTAGATGTGCTTAATTGGATTCGCGACCATGAAACGCTCCGGTATACGCGCGTAGTGCTCCTCACGGCCGCTGCGGGCAGCAGCGAAAAAGTGGAAGCCCTCACCGCCGGGGCAGATGATTACATCACCAAACCGTATCGGCCCCAGGAGCTGTTGGCACGTGTCAACACCATTCTGCGCACCCAACAGCTAGAAAAGCAGCTCCAGCGGCAAAGCCAGCAGCTAGCTGCACTGAATCGTATTGGGCAAACGGTTGCCGCGACATTGGAAATTACGGAAGTTTTAGCAGCGGCGGTTGAAGGGGTGGACCAACTGCTTGGCGTTGAGTTGTCTGGAGCACTCATGGTTGAGAGTGGCACCCACCTTCGTTACCAGAATTTGCATGGCCAAAATGGCCCGCTGCCGGTAACGGCCGTTCCCACCATTCCCGTCGGCGAAGGCATATTTGGTACCGTTTTCCAGGAACAAACGGCTGTTATGCTCAACTACCCAAGGGCAGACGGCCGTTTCAATCCTGACGTTGACGCCCCGCCCAACTTTGATGTCAATACCCTCATTGCTGCCCCACTCGTCGTACGCGGCCGTCCTGTGGGGCTCATTAACGCTTTCAACAAGACAGACGGCCGTTTCAGTGAAGTTGATCTCGATCTGTTCGCCTCACTTGCCAGCTCAATCAGCGAAGCAATCGAAAACGCCTGGCTCTTCACTCGCATTCGGCAACGCCAGCAGGAAATGCTAGAAAGTCGCAACACGCTGCAAGCACTCATCGACGGCATTCCCCACCCAATCTACACCATCAATGATGATTGGCGTCTCATCGGCATCAACAAAAGCAAAGCCGACGAGCTAGACACCGTACCAGAACACCTCGTTAACAAAATTTGTTACCAAACATTCTTCAATCGCAGCCAACCTTGCGAGCATTGCCTGGCTGCCAAAACGCTTGCCCACAAACAAGCCGAACGCTGGACCATCAACTGGAAAGGAGATGATCACCTACCCCGCGAATGGGACGTCAACGCCTATCCAATCCCTAGCAAACAAGCCAGTTCTGCTCGCGCTGTCATCTTGTGGCAAGACAGAACCGAAGAGCGTCGGCTCGAAGGTTCCCTGTTGCAAGCAGGAAAACTTGCCGCCATCGGTCAGCTAGCCGCTGGCGTTGCCCACGAAATTAACAACCCACTCACTGCCATTAACGCCAATGCCGAAATGCTAAAAATGTTCATCCCCCCTGAAGATGAAAATTATGAAGCAGTTGACTTAATTGCGCGCGCTGGTGATCGCGCCACCAAAGTGGTGCGCGGCTTGCTAGACTTCGCCCGCCAGGAGCATTACAACCTCACTGAGGGAGACGTCAACCTCTCAATTCGGCAAACGTTGGACCTTGTTCGGTATCAGCTAACGACGGCTGATGCCGAAGTGATTCAAAACATGGCTGAGGACCTCCCACTTATTGTTGCCAGTTGGGAACACCTGAAAAGCGTGTGGCTCAATCTGCTCGTCAATGCCAGGGATGCTGTCCACCAATTGCCTCACCAGCGACAAATCTCCATCACAACCCGCGCAGATAGCGAGCACGACCATGTTCAAATCATCGTCCAAGACAACGGCAAAGGGATGTCGGAAGCAGAATTGGTTCATATTTTTGAGCCTTTTTACACGACAAAAGACCCTGGCAAAGGAACCGGCTTAGGTTTGGCGACAAGCCACCGCATTATTGAGCAGCATGGCGGTGAGATTAATGTCGTCAGTGCCCCAGACGAGGGTACAACCTTCATCATTCGGCTTCCTTTTAATGGAAATGGCAAATCAAACGCATGAATGAACAACCTTTAGATCAGATAACAATTAGCGATTTACTTCGTTTGGCGTTGCCGCTCAACACGGCCGTTATGGGTGGGGCAGAACAAGCCCGGCGCACAGTTGAGTGGGTGGTACTCCTAACCAGTTGGGACGCAATTGAAGAGCAAGTTCAGCTAAACGACTTGGTGATCGTGCCGCCAACGCTTCAAGCAAAAATCACTGATTTAGTGCTGAAACAAAAGCTGGCTCTGATGGCTGAAATTAATGTGGCCGGGCTGCTACTCTTTCAACCTATCTCCGACGAAATTAGTGAGCAAGCAAACAAGCTCAACACCCAGCTACTCATCGTGCCTGCCAGCAATTCTGTGCGGGAAGTCAATCGAGCTGTCGCAGGGCTACTGGTTGACCGGCAATCAGCAACCAGCGAGCGCGGGATGCAACTTTACCGCACCCTGTCAGAAATGTCCCGTGAGGACCAGGGGCTCGATGCCATGACGGAGCTTATTACCAAGCTCACTGGCAAAATAGTGGTGGTGCAAGACAAGCGGATGGAAATCCAGGCCATTGCCATTCCACAAAATAATGAGATCACGCTGGAACCCTTGCGCGAAATGCTCCAGCAGCGGGATGAACTGCCTCCGGTTTTGCGGAATCGCAAAGCGGCAGCCCATGCCCGCCAAAGCCATTGGCAACAATTTTTGCCTATCGAAAACGTCGGGCGTTTGGTAAGCCCCATCATTTCTGGCGACCGGGCGCGAGGGTACCTTTCCGTTATTGGCCCTGCCGACCAGCTAGATTTGCTAGACAAGCTGGCAGTAGAGCACGGTGCGGCTGCTTGCGCCCTGGAAATGGCAAAGGCAAAGGCAATCAGTGAAGCCAAAAAGGAACTACGTGGCAACTTTTTAGAGGGCTTGCTTGCGGGTACGATGCCCCGCAAGGAAATTGAACGGTTGGAGGGACGGCTAGACCATAATACCAGCCATCCTCATGCCGTACTGGCACTGAAATGGGCAGATCCACCAGCATTTTCGCTGCGCCGCCTGGAAACAACCGTGAATTGGGTATTAAATAATCACAGTCGCTCCGCTTTGGTTCATGTTTATGGGGATAAGCATGTGTGTGTCTTCCAGCAGCTTAAGCATACAGAAGATATGGAAACTGCTCATGAACTCGGCCGTCGCATTGAGGAGCAGGTAAAAACGGAATATCCTGGCGGTGTGTTGATAGCTGGCATGAGTGGACCAGCCCCAACATTATCTGAGTGGCCTGAGGTGTATGATGAAGCGTTGCAAGCTATGCAGCTAGCCGAGCGTTTGCAAATTAAGCAGGTTGTTCAATTTAGCAGCTTGGGTGTGTACCAATTGTTAGTACAACTGGAAGAATTTCCGGCTGTACGAACATTTACCGATCAGGTCATTGGCCCCTTGGTGGCATATGACGCGCAACACAACAGTAGCCTGGTTAAAACAATTGATGCTTACTTTGACCATCATGGCAACATCAGCCAAACGGCCGAATCGCTTTTCATTCACCGCAACACATTACTCTATCGACTGGAACGCATTCAAGACCTGACTGGGCACGATTTGAACCAGTCGAACATGCGCCTGGCTTTGCATTTGTCGTTGAAGCTATGGCAATTACGGCCGTAGATCAGTAAGCAATTCTGCCAAACTGTACACTTTTTACAAACAGCCACGTCAGAGATTTGTCAATAATAACCGTAGAGATGACACTAACTAACTGCTATACTCCTGGAGACTTGTGCTGAAATGCGCGGTTCAGTGGGAAATAGTGGGAATCAAGGCGGAGAATGTTTAGGCATCCTCCGCCTTGGTGTTTTTGTCGGTCTTTACTGTTGTCATTCAATCCCAATTCGATATAATCCCAATTAGTTGTACAAAGTGCACAAGAACTCCTCCATTTCTTTTGGCAGACTGTCATTGGCGGAACAAACAGCAGCTTGTACACTCGTAACATATTAACCTTTTGCACAAATAATATGATTACTTTCTTTCAGATCATTATTAGCCTTATCCTTCTTAGCCTCATCCTTATTATTGTCATTAATGAGGAGATATCGTTTGTTGGGTAAAGGTAGCGTGTAAAAGCACACCAGATTGAAGCAAAAGTCGCCCAGCAGGGCGACTTTTTTTTTACCATTTTTCAGTTTGAAGGTGAAGGAGAACAAATATGAGCGAGATAAAAACGGGTGGTCAAATCATTTGGGAGAGTCTCATGCACGAAGGTGTCGAAGTCGTGTTTGGCCTTCCTGGTGGAGCCATCCTCCCCACCTATGATGATCTGGCAAAGTATGAATATCCCATCCATCATGTGTTAGTTACCCATGAGCAAGGGGCCTCTCACATGGCCGATGGCTACGCCCGCGCCACCGGGCGCGTGGGCGTGTGCATTGCTACCTCTGGGCCAGGAGCCACCAATCTTATCACTGGATTAGCCACTGCCTATATGGATTCTACGCCTATCGTCGCCATCACCGGGCAAGTTCCCACTTCCCTGCTGGGGCGAGATGGTTTTCAGGAATCAGATGTGCAGGGCGTAAGCCTGCCAGTCACCAAGCACAACTACCTCATCACCGACATCAAAGATTTGCCAGATGCCATCAAAGAAGCGTTTTATATTGCCCGCACAGGCCGCCCCGGGCCGGTACTCATTGATGTGTGCAAGGATGTGCAACAGGCTTCGATGCCCTTCAAATATCCTGAAACGGTGAATTTGCCTGGCTACAATCCCAACATGAATGCGCCAGACCCCACGGCCGTTTCCCGCGCCGCCCAACTCATCAATGAAGCCAAAAAACCCGTCATTGTCTCCGGGCAAGGCATCTCTATTGCCCGCGCCGAAGCAGAGCTGCGCCAACTGGCTGAAAAAGCCAATATCCCCGTGGCAACCAGCCTGTTGGGAATTGGCACCTTTCCAGCAACCCATTCCCTGGCCATTTCCTGGGGTGGAATGCACGGCGAAGCGTACTGCAACTACGCCTTGCAGGAGTGTGATGTGCTCTTCGCTATTGGTGCCCGCTTGGACGATCGCTTGACTGGTGCCTTCGACACTTTTGCCCCCAAGGCAAAAATTATCCATGTTGATCTAGACCCGGCAGAGATGGGTAAAAACATCACCATCGACACGCCCGTTATTGGGGATGCTCTGCTCACGTTGCGCGCCTTGCTGCCGCAGGTAGAGCCAAACGAACATCCTGCTTGGCTAGAGCAAATTGCTGAGTGGAAAGCCGACACTGGCGACCGAGACATTTTGGCCCAGGAAACAGATGAACTCATTGCTCCTTACGTCATTCGCTCCCTGTGGCACGCCACCAATGAAGGGGACGCTACAGTTGTGACCGATGTGGGACAGCATCAAATGTGGGAAGCCCAATATTATCATCACACCAAGCGGCGCAGCCTGCTCACCTCTGGGGGATTGGGCACGATGGGCTACGCCCTGCCGGCAGCCATTGGGGCGCAAATGGGCTTACCCGATGAGGAAATATGGGTTGTGGCTGGCGATGGTGGTTTCCAAATGACGATGGTCGAGCTTTCGACAATTGTCCAGGAAAAGCTGCCCATCAAAATCGCCATCATCAACAATGGCTATCTGGGCATGGTGCGCCAGTGGCAAGATGTGTTCTACAACAAGCGGCACGCTGGCACCCCCCTGTTTAACCCGGATTTCGTAAAAATTGCCGAAGCGTATGGCATTCCGGCGCGTGCCGTCACTAGCAAAGATGAGGCCCCTGACGCCATTAAAGAAGCGCAATCTTATGATGGCCCCTACTTGCTGGACTTCCAGGTAGAAGAGTTCACCAATGTGTACCCAATGGTGACCCCGGGTAAAAGTAATGCCGATATGATTCGTCGCCCGGCAACGGCCGTTTCTGGCAGTGATCAGTAATGTCTACTTAAGAAGTTCAACTTCTCGGAGAAGTTGAACTTCTAAGACTAAGAATAAGAAGAGCAAGGAAAACAAGATGATAGAAAATGGGATGAAACGACACACAATTAACGCCTGGATGGAAGATAAGCCAGGCGTCTTGAACCGGGTGGCTGGCCTGTTCCGTCGCCGCAACTTTAATATTGAAAGTTTGGCTGTTGGCCACAGCGAAACCCCAGGCATTAGCCGCATGACCTTTGTCGCTTACGGCACAGATCGGGATATGCGCCAAATCCAGACGCAGCTAGACAAGCTCATCAACGTGACCCAAATCGAAGATGTCACCCACATGCCGGCCGTCAAGCGTGAGTTGGCCCTGATCAAAGTGAAGGCCGACAACAAAACCCGCGCCGAAGTGATGCAGCTTGTGGATATTTACCGCGCCAGCATTGTAGATGTAGATATGGAATCGCTCATCATCCAAATTGTGGGCAAGGAGGATCAGGTGGATTCGCTCATCCGCCTGCTGGACGGCTTCGGCATTGAGGAGATGGTTCGCACTGGTCGCATCGCCATGGTGCGCGGCCAGCACGATAGGGAAACTCGCGGCACGCATACGGCCGTTCCCACCCAAAATGGACATCATTAAAAAACAGAGATTAGAGACTAGAAACTGGAGATCATGCTTTTTAGTCTCCAATCTCTAATCTCCAGTCTCCAACTTAAGGAGAAGAAATCTTGGCAAACATTTATTACGACAAAGACGCAGACCTTACGCTGCTTGATGGCAAAAAGATTGCCGTGCTTGGCTATGGTAGCCAGGGACACGCCCATTCGCTTAATTTGCAGGATTCAGGCGCAAACGTGCGCGTTGGCCTCTACCCCGGCAGCAAATCGTGGGCCAAAGCGGAAGCAGATGGCCTCACTGTAAAAGAGACCAGGGAAGCGTGCGCCGAAGCCGATGTAATTATGGTTTTGGTGCCGGACACCAAGCAAGCGGCCGTTTACAAAGAATCCATCGCGCCCAACCTAACCGCAGGCAAAACCTTGATGTTTGGGCATGGCTTTAACATTCGCTTTGGCCAAATTGTGCCCCCCAATGATGTAGACGTAAGCATGGTAGCCCCCAAATCCCCCGGCCACCGCGTGCGTGAGGTCTATGTGGAGGGTGTGGGCACCCCGGCCCTGATGGCGGTTGAACAAGACGCCAGTGGCAATGCCAAAGCCTTTGCTCTGGCTTACGCGAGAGCACTTGGCTGCACGCGCGCTGGCGTGCTGGAAACCACCTTTGCCGAAGAAACGGAAACCGATCTTTTTGGCGAGCAAGCCGTCCTTTGTGGAGGCGTAGCTGCCCTGGTTGAAGCTGGTTTCAACACGCTGGTCGAAGCAGGCTATCAGCCAGAGATTGCCTATTTTGAATGCCTACATGAGCTTAAACTGATCGTTGATCTGTTTTACCAAGGCGGCTTGAGCTACATGCGCTACAGCGTCAGCGATACGGCCGAACATGGTGACTACACGGGCGGCCCCAAAATCATCACCGACGAGACGCGCCAGGCGATGAAGCAAATGCTGCAAGATATTCGCAGCGGCTCTTATGCCGAAGAGTGGATCGATGAAAATGTAAACGGCCGTCCCTGGTTTAACCAGCGTCGTGCAGAAGCCCGCACCAGCAAAATTGAACAGGTGGGCAAAGAGCTACGGCAGATGATGCCGTGGTTGAATGCGGTAGAAATTGAGTAATCAGTAAACGGGAGAGAAAAATGAGCGAAGAGGATGTCGATATTCAGGAAACAGTGGTCATTTTTGATACAACCTTGCGGGATGGCGAACAATCGCCTGGGGCAACGCTTAATGTAGATGAGAAGTTAGAAATCGCCCGGCAACTTTCTCGCCTCGGCGTTGACATCTGCGAAGCTGGCTTCCCCATCGCCTCACCTGGCGATTTTGATGCCGTACGCCGCATCGCTGAAGAGATTGGCCCGCTTACCGAGGGGCGCAAAAGTGGCCAGCCAATGGTGATTGCCGGGTTAGCCCGCGCCAACAACAAAGATATTCAGCGAGCCTACGACGCCGTGAAAGTTGCCCCGCGCCACCGCATCCACACCTTCCTAGCAACCAGCGACATCCACCTGGAACACAAGCTCAAAATAGACCGCGAGGAGTGTGTTGAGCAAGTAATTAAATCGGTCACTTTTGCCCGCAGCTTGTGTGATGATGTGGAATTTTCACCAGAAGATGCCGGTCGCTCTGACCCCGATTTCCTAGTGCAGGTGTTAGGCGAGGCGATTAAGGCAGGTGCCACTACGCTGAACATTCCTGATACGGTCGGTTATACAGCCCCAGAGGAATACGGCCGTCTCATCACCTATCTCATCGAAAACACACCTGGAGCGGACAAAGTTATTTGGTCTACCCATTGCCACAACGATTTGGGCTTGGCCACGGCCAACACCCTGGCAGGCGTTCAGGCCGGAGCGCGCCAGGTGGAAGTGACCATCAATGGCATTGGCGAACGGGCTGGCAACACCTCTTTGGAAGAGTTTGCCATGGCCATTCACACCCGCCCCAATTTTTTCAACTTCACCACCAATATCGACACCACCCACATCACCCGCACCAGTCGGATGGTGAGTGCCTACACCGGCATGGTGGTGCAGCCGAACAAGGCCATCGTTGGTGCCAACGCCTTTGCCCATGAAGCCGGGATTCATCAGGATGGGATGTTGAAAAACCAGCTCACTTACGAAATTATGCGGCCAGAGACGGTGGGCCTGCACGCCTCCACACTGGTTCTTGGCAAACATTCTGGCCGCCACGCCTTTCGCGTTCGCTTGGAAGATTTGGGGTATGGCGATCTGGAAAAAGATGAATTGGAGCAGGCTTTCCAGCGTTTCAAGCGATTGGCAGACAAGAAAAAGGTGGTCACAGATGCCGACATCGAGGCCATTATTGCCGATGAAATTTACCAGCCGCCAGAAATTTGGAAACTAAACCATATTCAGGTGTCGTGTGGCGATCACAGCATCCCCACCGTGTCGGTTAGCCTGACCGGGCCGGATGACACAACTTACATGGACGCAGCCCTCGGCACCGGGCCAGTGGATGCAGCCTACCAGGCAATCAATCGGATTATTGGTGAAGCACCAAAATTGACGGAGTTCTCTATCAATGCCGTAACGGAAGGGCTGGATGCCCAGGCAGAAGCGACAATTCGCATTCAGCCAGACAATGGCGACAGCAACTATGGGCTAAATCCGCAAACCAGCCAGCATTACGCCCGCACCTTTAGCGGCCACGGCGCCAGCACCGACATTGTGGTTGCCAGTGCCCGGGCCTACCTGAGCGCGCTAAACAAGATGCTGGCGGCGAGTACGGAGACAGCGAGTATGGTGAAGCAAGCAGCAGTTGCTAGAGATTAATTTGTTGTAGCTGCGGATTCTTTCCGCGTATTTTTCGCGCTAAGAAAGCGCGGCTACACAAAATTGTCATTCTGAATGAAGCGCAGCGAAATGAAGAATCCCTCTAAACTCCACTGGTTGAGATTCCGCTCTCAGACTATACATTCACTTTGCGACGGTTTTAGGGATGCTTCACTGCGTTCAGCATGACAAATAAAAATTATGAGTAAAAGGAATTTATGAGCAACAAACCCAGAACCATCATTGACAAAATTTGGGACAACCATGTGGTGATTGACGAGCCGGGCAGTCCGGCCGTGCTGTACATTGATTTGCACTTGATCCATGAAGTAACCTCGCCGCAGGCGTTTTCTGGGCTGCGCGAACGGGGGTTGGGGGTGAAACGGCCGTCTCAAACCATCGCCACCATGGATCACAGCATTCCTACCACACCCATTGGCATTCCCATTCAGGACGCCATCGCCGCCAAGCAAATTGCCACCTTGGAAGCCAACTGCCGTGAATTTGGCATTCAGCTTTTTGGCATGGACAGTCCCAACCGGGGCATTGTGCATGTGATTGGGCCAGAGCTTGGCCTAACCCAGCCGGGCATGACAATTGTCTGCGGCGACAGCCACACCGCCACGCACGGCGCGTTTGGCGCACTGGCTTTTGGCATCGGCACCAGCGAGGTGGAGCATGTGTTGGCGACCCAATGCCTGCTGCAAACCAAGCCAAAGACGTATGCTGTGAATGTAAACGGCCGTCTCCCCCAAGGTTGCGCCTCCAAAGACATTATCTTAGCTCTTTTGGCTAAGATCGGCGTTGGTGGCGGTACAGGGCACGTCTTTGAATATCGTGGTGAAGCGATTCGCGGCCTGACGATGGAGCAGCGCATGACCATCTGCAACATGAGCATTGAGGGCGGCGCGCGAGCCGGGCTGGTTGCCCCAGATGATACGACGTTTGAATACATCGCGGGCAAAAAACATGCGCCAAAAGGTACCGCCTGGGATGAGGCAGTCGCCCGCTGGCGGCAACTACCCTCAGACGAAGGCGCAGTTTACGACAAAGAAATCGACATCAACGCCAGTGCGCTAGAGCCAATGATCACTTATGGCACCAATCCGGGGCTGGGGATGAAAATCACCGAGATGATTCCCGATCCAATGGGCATCGGCACTATCAGCGAGCGGCAGACGGTGGAGAAAGCGCTGGCCTACATGGATTTGCAGGCGGGCAAGCCGCTGCTAGGGCATCCTGTCGATGTGGTGTTCATTGGCAGCTGCACCAATTCCCGCATTTCTGACCTGCGCCAGGCGGCTGAGATTTTTAACGGCCGTTCCGTCGCCGAAAACGTGCGCGTGATGGTCGTACCGGGGTCGCAGGATGTGAAAAAGCAGGCCGAAGCCGAGGGGCTGGACCGCATCTTTAAGGACGCAGGCGCAGAGTGGCGCGAAGCGGGCTGCTCGATGTGCATTGCCATGAACGGCGATCAGCTAGAGCCAGGCCAATACGCCGTCAGCACCAGCAACCGCAACTTTGAAGGCCGCCAGGGCAAGGGCGGACGCACCTTTTTGGCCAGTCCACTGACTGCGGCGGCTACGGCCGTTACGGGCAAGGTGACGGACGTGCGGACACTTTCGTAATCGGATTACCGATTACCGACCAAAGGAGGCAAACGTGGAAAACCCAATCTACCAAATCCAGGTACGCTACGCCGTGGAGTGCGTGAAGCAGCTTTTGCCGCAGGTAGACACAGCAACGTCGTTGGTGTTGGTGGGCGATCTTTCCCAGTGCCGCTTGTCAAGGCTAGATGGCGTGGTGCGAGAACCGATTGCGGTGGAAAACCCCGTATTTAGTGCTAGCTACGGCCGTCTCGCCATTCCGCTGAACGGACTGAACAAATATGAGCTCAAAAATAATTTACTGCATCGGTTGGGCATTCGCAGTCTCATCAATGATGTTCAGCTGGAACGGTACGGCCGTTTGCTTTTCCATGCTCCCAATAAATTTCAGGAGGACGCCGCTCTCAGCAACTGGTTCCAGCCACACTTTGTGCAGGAACTGGTCAACGAGGGCATCATCACCGTGACTCAATCCGGCATCCGTGCCGCGACAACCGTGGCGAAACGGCCGTTCCGCTTTCAATTTACCTATCAATAATTGCTGGTAAGGGCGACTCGCGAGTCGCCCTTACACAAACAACTTGCGAGAGTTTTGTATGCAACCATTCACAACCCTTACCAGCCACATGGTGGCCATTCCCACAGAAAATATTGACACCGACCAAATCATTCCGGCGCAATTTTTGAAGACGATTAGTAAAAAAGGGCTGGGTAAAAATCTGTTCCACCATTGGCGTTATTTAGAGGATGGCTCGCCCCGGGCCGACTTTCCACTGAATCAACCAACTGCCCAAGGTGCGCAAATTTTGCTGGCAGGCGATAATTTTGGCTGCGGCTCCAGCCGGGAACATGCCCCCTGGTCGCTGATGGATTTTGGCTTTACGGCCGTTATCTCCACCAGTTTCGCCGATATTTTCCGCAACAATTCACTCAAAAACGGCCTCCTGCCCATCATCGTAGATGCCGATACCCATGAACAGTTGCTCAGCCTAGTGGCTGAAGACCCTAGCACCCAGGTGAGCGTTGATCTTGCCAGCCAATTAGTTACTTTGCCGGACGGCCGTTCCGTCCAGTTCCCAATCGACAGCTTTAGCAAAACCTGCCTGCTCGAAGGGCTAGACCAACTTGGCTACTTACTTAAGCAGGCCGATGCCGTGGCAGCTTACGAAGCAGCGCATCCTGCCCGCGTGAATACCAGCGGCTAACGCCGCAGAGATTGGAGATTGGAGACTGGAGATTTTTCAATCTCTAATCTCTAATCTCCAATCTCCTCCACAGGAGAAAATAGCATGACCAAAATCTTCCTTTACGACACCACCCTCCGCGATGGCACACAGCGTGAGGGGATTTCCCTTTCTGTTGACGACAAGCTCAAAATCACCCAAAAGCTAGATGAATTCGGTATTGATTATGTAGAAGGCGGCTGGCCAGGATCAAACCCCAAAGATGTGGAATATTTCCAGCGCGTGGCCTCGCTTGATTTGAAACACACCAAAGTTGCCGCTTTTGGCAGCACCCGGCGCAAAGGCATTCGCCCAGAGGAGGATGCGAATCTGAAGCTGCTTATCGAGGCCAATACGCCGGCCGTTACCCTGGTGGGTAAAAGCTGGGATTTACACGCCCGCGATGTGCTGGAAGTGAGCCTGGAAGAAAATCTGGCCATGATTGGCGATAGCGTGGCGTATTGCAAATCGCAGAATAGAGAAGTGATTTTCGATGCCGAGCATTTCTTCGATGGCTACAAGGCCAACCCGGAGTATGCCATCGCCACGGTAAAAGCTGCTGCTGTGAATGGGGCAGACAGCGTGGTGCTGTGCGACACCAATGGCGGCTCTCTGCCCTGGGAAATTGAAGAGATTTTTGGGGAAGTACAAACGGCCGTTGGCAACCAGACCCAAATCGGCATCCACACCCATGATGATGGGGAATGTGGGGTGGCGAATGCGCTGGCCGGGGTTCGCGCTGGAGCCATGCAAGTGCAAGGCACTATCAACGGCTACGGCGAGCGTGTTGCCAACGCCAACCTGTGCAGCCTCATCCCCGATTTGCAGCTAAAAATGGGCTTCGATTGCGTCCCGCCCGAAAAGCTGGCTACCCTCACCGAACTCTCCCGCTACGTCGCCGAAGTGGCCAATCTGGATTTAGATGACCATCAACCGTTTGTCGGTGCCAGTGCCTTTGCCCACAAAGGCGGCATCCACGTCGCCGCCATGCTCAAGAACCCACTCAGCTACCAGCACATCGAGCCAGAACTGGTTGGCAACCAGCAGCGCAGCGTTGTTTCAGAGCTGTCTGGCCGAGGGAATTTAGTAGACAAAGCCCACCAATTTGGCCTCAACACAGAAAGTTTGGATCTACGCAAAGCGTTAGAGCAAATTAAAGTTCTGGAATCGCAGGGTTTTACCTTTGAAGGGGCAGAAGCGTCAGTCGAGTTGATGCTGCGCCGCACCCATCCTGCCTATGTCCCGCCCTTTGAGGTGATCGACTATTCCGTTAGCGTCCACCAGCGGCGCGGGCGCGGCCTGAATGCCGAAGCCATCGTTAAGGTGCGGGTTGGCCCCAAACGAATGCACACCGTCGCCGAGGGCAATGGCCCAGTGAATGCGCTGGACGCCGCCTTGCGCAAAGCCCTGGTTGATGTTTATCCGCAGCTAGGCAGTATCAAGCTGGTTGATTATAAGGTGCGCATTTTGGATGGTGAAAACGCTACGGCCGCAACCACCCGCGTTCTTATCGATACCCGCCAGGGCAACAAAAGCTGGAGCACCGTTGGGGCAAGCGCCAACATCATTGAAGCTAGTTGGCAAGCATTGGCGGATAGTATGGAGTATGCGCTTTTGGGTAATTGAGTAATTGGGTTATTTTATAGCCGTGGATTCTTTCCGCGTAAAAGAGCGCAGAAAGAATCTGCGGCTACGATGAAAGATTATGATCATTGTTGGGAAGCTGACTGCCTTAATTCGGGAAACAAGTAGGCTGCGAGCAAGCCTGCCCCTAATCCCACGGACAGGATAATAACTGTGTTTTTATCCACAAAATCGGCAGCATACAGTAGCAAAAGGCCCAAAACCACAACGACAACCATGACAACAGATTTATGCAACGGCAACTTATACATGGCAATGCCCAAAACCATGAGGATAACTGTCGTCAGAATTGGGGTTAACAAATGCCAACTCATATAACCCGCAGACATCGCGGGCACAGCCAACATCACATAAAAGGCTACCAAAGCCACCGCCCAGGCCAATTTTTGCTTCATCCCAGCCAGCCACACAAACCCAACAACAAGCGGAATTGCCAAAGCATCCAAATAGTTACCACGCAGCCAAACAAAACCAGCATAGCCGACCAAACCCATTACGATGAAAGCAAATGGCGGCACCCATTTTGGACCCTGAAAACTGTGATTTTTATCGTTTTGTCTTTGCATATCCTCTCTTAAAGCTCGACTTTTTTTTCAAGAAGATATTTGCCGAATAAGCAAAAAACACCAACCCCCAAAAGAGCAAGACCAGAGCTGACAGAAAGCAGATCCAAAATAATTGAGAGCAATACGATCAAACCCAATACACCTACAATAGCGATAGCTCTAGTCCAAGCATATAAGAATATACCATATGCAGCTACTGATACAATTAATGAGGAAAGAAAACCTGTTAAAGTGCTTAGCCTCATAAGTCCCCTATCAATAAGTAACAGCGAGGCTATGACATAAAAAATAAGTATGCCTAAAGCTATATAATATCGATGTTGAAGAAGACCAACAAAAACAAGAACAAAAGATATTGGTATAATTAACGCATCAAAATAGGTTCCACGAGTAGTTGCATACAAAAAATATCCAGCAAGCATTAAAAAAGTATACAACAAGAAGATGCCTCTATTTTTAGAGATTTTGTGATCAAATAGCTTATTATCTTGGTTGCTCATCGTTTCCTTTTTAGGTTGTAATTATGTCAAATAAACTATTACCTTCCAGGATAACTACAATAGTATAGATTTGATAGGAGTCAATCTCTTCACAATAGAATCAATTGAGCGAAAAATACACTCAATTTAACAATCATGTGTTCCTGGGTTCACATCACAACAATCACTCGCAAGAATACATTGCGCTATCGCATTTGAACATGCGGCAACTTGAATAAAACAACAGCCAACAGTCGCTACACAACAAGCAGTAAGAATAGCACACTGGATTGATGCTGAAACGCATTGATCCATTATTCGTGAACACGGACCATGATCTAAGAGTGGGGAAATATTGTCCAAAGGTGAAAGGCCTCTATTCGTTCTTTCAAACCAATGTGATGAAATTAGTTGATGTTCTCTATCATCATGAGAAATCACCTGTCCGGCTTCAACGTAAAACAAGGCCTCATCTTGAACAATCAATAGTGGGGCTTGCCATTGGCTAGACCTAGAGTGACTGTCTTTGAGGAAACATAACAAGGCTCCTCGATTATCCTCATTAGTACAACCAACAATTAAATGATCTGTGTGAAATGTATGCATTCTCTGATTTTCGTCTCTTCCCGTGGTTTTCGTACGGTAAGCAAAATAAAGACCTGGAATCTCTTGAAAACCTTCCGTATCTAATTGATTTCGCAAAATCTGAACATTTGTGTCATCAAAAGCTATTTGTTTTAATATATCAGTATTTCTACGAGGTAAAGTCCACATATCATATTCAAGACGGTCACTGGCTAGAACTTCTTTAGCTTCCGGCACAAATTTTAAGACCGTAGCCAATCCCATCGCACTCGCTGACTGAAAAATACCTTTTAAGAAACCACGTCTTGACACATCTTTTTTTGTCATTTTACTTCCTCCCATATTAAATTCTAACCAACGAATCTCTTCTTACGGTTTTTAGGCTTGTGAGGTTGGCTTTGTAGATTGATGGAGTATCCTCACAGAAAGTAAAGCATGAGCCCAAACCACTACTGGAACCATAACATTTATTGAAAAATGAGTTTGCCAATCGACTTGCATTGCCACGCCATTATCAATTGACCATAGCCCTCCTTTTGTCCAATAAATGGGCATCAACAATCCTATAAGAATTAGATTACGGTAAATTAACCGCCACTGCACGGGGGTTACGGAACGAAAGCAGCCGCAATCATTATCCTTACCGCGCAGCAGGCTAATGGCAATGCCACTAGAAAAACTAAGGAGAAGCATCGCGCCTGCAATAACTGAAGATTGACTCCAAAGCCCAAGGATCAACAGACCACCAACTACAACTTCTAACCAGGGCAAAAATGAAGCTAACAAAGATGCTACAAATTTGGGTACAAGCTCATACCCCATGATGGCACTTAGAAATTGGCTGGAACCACCTTTTACCTTAACAACACCAGCAACTAAAAAGATCGTTCCAACTACCAGCCTCAAAACAAAAACGACACTAAAAAGTATGCTCATAAACAATCCTGTTTTTGTGGAAATCTCTTGAAATTTAGACACTTGAAGGGTAAAACCGCCGATATTTTAACAGATCAATGCCACAAAACTGTGTCCGGACAACGACAATTTTGTGGCGCAACTGCGCCAATCTTTGGCGTGGTTACGCCAGCCCCATTTTGGTGGCTTGAACGGCCGCACCCGCCCGCGAACTTACACCCAACTTTTCATAGATATCTTCCAGATAACGACTAACCGTTCGCTCAGAGAGATACAATGCTGCTGCAATTTCAGCGTTACTCTTTTCAATGCAAACTAACTGCATAATCTTTATGTCTTGTTCGGTTAAATGTTTGACAGCAAGCTCCGGCTTTGACAAAATTTTAGTTTGTACTGCCTCTTGTAAAAGCTGCTGACTAAACCATTTTTCTCCTACAGCGACTGCACGAATCGCCTGAATATATCGTCGGGTCTCGTCAGTTTTCAAAATACAACCAGCAACAACTTGCATTATTGTTTGGCGCAAGTAAATGTCTGAGGAATGAGGCAGCATAGCTATGATTTTGCTATCGTGATTTTGTTGTTTCCAAGCAGAAATTGATTCTAAAAATGAGTTATCAGCCGAAGCTGTTACTAAAAGGACATCAGGTGATTGGTTTACAACTTGAAAACAATTTTCTTTAAGAATGACAGATGAACCGAGCCATTGAATATCGTCAGCCGTCTGCAAAACCGTTTGTAAACCGACGCAAAAAAGTGGCTGGCTATCTACCACAAACACTTTAATTTTAGATGCCATCCTCAACCTCCCCTTATGCTTAAGTTTGGCAAAATCTCTTTTTGGTTAAAATTGTTTCTTTTGTGGAATGTTCTGGCTTCGTTGTGTGAACCTTGCCATTCTATACCCCCCCCCCCATCTTTTGTCAACAAATTTGGTTGGTTTCTCATTCAACCGTTACCGTTTTTGCCCAGTCTGTTTGTTAAAAAACGAAGTTAAAACAATTACCCAATTACCCAATTACCCACTACAATACGCACATGACAAACCCGAATCACTCCCCCGCAAAAACCAGTCTGCATGAGCAAATTGAGCAGATCAGTGCGCTGCTAAACAGCCTGCGTCCACGCCTGGTGGAAGCAGAAGCAGAACTGTCTGAGCGGCTAGCGGCGATTAGTGCCTTTGAGTTTAAGCTGCGCTCGCGCATTGCCAAGCTGACAGATAAGTTGGATAAGCTCGATGCCGAAATTCAGGAGTTAAGGCGCAAAATGCGCTGGCTGGGCGAAGGCTGGCAAACCGACCCAGAAAATGAAGCGGCAGCCTGGGCCGCTGGTGAACGGGCAGCCGAATCGGGTGACTATCGGTACCGGGAAATGCCTGAGGCACCGCGCCAAAACTTAGCGGAGGAAGAGAAGGCGTCACTTAAGCAACTATATCGCCAATTGGCACGCCGTTTTCACCCTGACATGGCGGTGGACAAAGAAGATCGTAAGTATCGCACCCAGATGATGATGGCGATCAATGCCGCCTACGCAGCAGGCGATTTAGAGAAGCTGGAGCAGCTACTGCTGGAACCAGACGCACCGCACACAATTGTGATCAATTCTGAACAGGAGCAGCTAGATTTGCTAACACGGGAATTAACGCGGGTGCAAAATCGGCTGCAAGAGATTAAAGATGAACTGGCACAGCTAGACAAGCATAAAAGCACGTTTATGATGCAGCGGCAGGAAGAGGTAGCGCGAGCGGGTCGTGATTGGTTTGCTGAGGTGGCGGCGCAGCTACGCAAGGATATTGACAAACGGCAAATTGAGCGAGACGTGCTAGAGCAGCAGTTGGCTAATATGAATGATGATTTTGCGGAAACGGCCGTATCTTCCGAAGATTTCGCCGACATTGTGCTGGATGCCACTCTGGATGATTCCTTCGATCCTCAAATCTCCGCTGAGTTCGACCGCTACATTGACCGCCGCCGCAGTAAAAACTATTTTGAACAAGATTACGAAGACGATTACGACCTTGACTAGAGACCAGTAATCAGTAAGTCGGTATTCAGTGAACAGTCAACTGATTGCTGACCTACTGATCACTGATTACTGAAAATATGCACCCATCCACCCAAAAAGTTGCCAATGCTGCCCTGGAATTAGGGCTAGATGTCGAAATTAAGGAATTTGCTCAAACGACCCGCACGGCGCAGGAAGCGGCCGACACAATTGGCTGTACGCTAGGGCAAATTGTGAAGAGCCTTTGCTTTGCCGTGAATGGCGAGCCGATTATGGCGTTGGTCTCCGGCGTGAATCAGCTAGATGAGCGCAAGTTGGCGTCACTGCGCGGCGTGAGGCGCAAAAAGGTGAAACGCGCCACCGCCGACGCGGTGAAAGCGGCAACTGGGTTTAGCATTGGCGGGGTACCGCCATTTGGTCACATCACGCCGATGACCATCTTCATTGATGAGGATTTGCTCCAGTTTGAGACAGTTTGGGCAGCAGCGGGAACGCCATTTACGGTGTTTGCCATCGGACCGGAGGATTTGGTGAGCGGGTGTGGGGGAACGGCCGTAAATCTGAAAAAATAAGTGCAAATCCATCAAACTTATTAGACATCCAACCTCCCGCAGGTTTGAGTACCGGCGACAAACTCAAAATCACCTGCGGGAAGTTTAATTATAAACCAAAGAAGGAAGGAAAATGGAAGCAAAAATTACTCTGTTGCCCGGCGATGGAATTGGTCCAGAGGTTGTAGCCGAAGCAGAAAAAGTGCTGGCCGCGATTGCCAGCAAATTTGGCCACACTTTTGCCACCCAATCTGCTCTGGCTGGTGGCATTGCCATCGACAAAACGGGCAATCCGCTACCTGAAGAAACGCTGGGGATGTGCCTAGAAGGCAACGCGGTGCTACTGGGCGCGGTGGGCGGCCCCAAATGGAGTGACCCCACGGCTAAAGTGCGACCAGAGCAAGGTTTGCTCAAGCTGCGCAAATCGTTGGGAGCCTTTGCCAACATCCGCCCCGTGCGCGTCTTCCCCGCGCTGGCAGAAGCCAGTCCACTCAAGGCAGATCGCGTAGAAAACGTAGACATCGTGTTTGTGCGGGAGCTGACGGGCGGCATCTATTTTGGCACGCCACAGGGAAGAGAAACAGTAGCAAACGGCCGTTCCGGGCATGACACCATGCGCTACAACGAGATGGAAATTAAGCGCGTTTTACGCGTGGCATTCACCCTGGCGCAGCAGCGCAAAGCAGCGGGCGGTCAAGGCAAAGTCACCTCAGTAGACAAGGCCAACGTGCTGGCATCGTCTCGCGTTTGGCGGGAAGTAGCGCACGAGGTGGCGGCCGAATATCCCGACATTGGATATGAAGACGTGCTGGTGGACGCGATGGCGATGTACCTCATCAACCGGCCCGGCGATTTTGACGTGGTGGTGACGGGCAATATGTTTGGCGATATTTTGTCGGATGAAGCCTCGATGATCACCGGCTCATTAGGGATGCTGCCGTCGGCGTCGCTGGGGGAAGCTGGCTCGGTGGGGCTGTACGAACCGATTCATGGCTCTGCGCCGGATATTGCCGGGCAAGGCATTGCCAATCCGCTGGCAACAATTTTAAGCACGGCGATGATGCTGCGTTCCAGTTTGGGGCTGGAAGCGGAGGCGGGGGTGGTGGAAACGGCCGTATCTCAAGTCCTGGCTGCTGGTCATCGCACGGCCGACATTGCCAAGCCGGGTGAAACCAAAGTTGGAACGCAAGAGATGGGCGATTTGGTGGTGGCGAATTTGTAGTCTTAACGCAGAGGCGCGAAGACGCAGAGAGTTTTTTCTTTGCCACTTTGCGCCTTTGCGTCAAAATTTTCAGTTTAAGGTTGGAGAAGCTCATGGCAAAAACCACGTTTAATCCCGAAACGTTGTTCAACAGCTTGCAGTATGGTTTTTCGCAAATTGTGGTAGCGGAGGGGCAGCGCACGGTGTATTTTTCCGGGCAGGTGGCCTGGGATGAAAATGAAAATATTGTGGGCGAAAATGATTTGCGGGCGCAGGTATGGCAAAGTTTAAGGAATGTGGAAACGGCCGTTACCAGCGCAGGTGCCACGCTCAATGACATCGTCGCCTTACGCATCTACATTTTGCACGACTGGATGGACAAAACCGCACCAGTCAGTGAAGGGCTCAAGCAATTTTTCCCAGAGAATCCACCCACTGCCACCTGGATTGGGGTGCAGTCATTGGCTCGTCCTGAATTTTTGATTGAGATTGAGGGAACGGCCGTAATTAGCTGAGCAAATAAAATGAATAATCAAACTGCTAAAAAAGGTTCGAAAATCGCCCTTCGACTTGGAGCGATTTTTTACTTGTTCATCAACTTCCCTGTTTTAATAATGCTCATCTTTTTTTTGGCGAATGGAGCAAAATTAGATTCATGGCCCGATATCGTTTGGCTTCTCATTTACTGGTTGATTGGTTCATCCATATTCATTGTGATGGCTGTTTTTTTAGTAGGAATCGGCCTGAATTATTTTTTCAAATACAGAGAGAATATCTACAAAAATTATAAAAAGAAATAATTTAATTTTTGCATTTTTTGATGAACTCTACGCAATGTGCAACTTTTACATCCCATCCAGAGGAGGGAGCATTCTCAAATGCGACCGTTGGCATCTGAGGATGCCAACTCCTCTCTGGAAAAAAGAAAGTTGCACATTAGGTGAACTCTATATCTCCTCAGTGCAGATCTGTGTAACAAAAAGGAAGCAAAATGACCCAACTAAATAAATACAGTTCAAGAATTACCCAGCCAAAGTCACAAGGGGCGTCGCAGGCGATGTTGTATGCTACCGGTTTGCAGCCCGCCGATATGGACAAGGCGCAGGTGGGCATTGCCAGCGTCTGGTACGAGGGAAACTCCTGCAATATGCACCTGCTGGATTTGGCCGCCAAGGTAAAAGAAGGCGTCACCGAGGCCGATTTGGTCGGGATGCGCTTCAACACCATCGGCGTCAGCGACGGCATCAGCATGGGCACCGACGGCATGAGCTTTTCGCTACAATCCCGCGACCTCATTACCGACTCCATCGAAACGATTATGGGGGCACAGTGGTACGATGGCCTAGTGGCTCTGCCCGGCTGCGACAAAAATATGCCGGGCTGCATCATGGCGATGGGGCGGCTCAATCGACCCGCCATCATGGTGTACGGCGGCACGATTCAGGCGGGCTGCACAGCCAAACACGACAAGCTCGACATTGTTTCCGCCTTCCAGAGCTATGGTGAATATCTGGCAGGCAGCATTAGCGATGAAGAACGGGAAGAAATTGTGCGCCACGCCTGCCCTGGAGCAGGCGCCTGCGGCGGCATGTACACCGCCAACACCATGGCCTCGGCCATCGAAGCGCTGGGCATGAGCCTGCCCTACTCCGCCTCTCACCCGGCCATCTCCGAAGAGAAGGCCAACGAATGTGTGGAGGCTGGTCGCGCCATTCGCACCCTGCTGGAAAAGGATATTAAGCCGCGCGACATCATGACCCGCGCCGCCTTTGAAAACGCGATGGTCATCACGATGGCGCTGGGCGGCTCGACCAACGCCGTGCTGCACCTCATCGCCATGGCCCGTTCGGTAGATGTAGATTTGACAATTGACGACTTCCAAGCCGTGAGCGACCGGGTGCCGTTTTTGGCCGATTTGAAGCCAAGCGGCCGTTTCGTGATGGAAGATTTGCACCAGGTGGGCGGCACGCCTGCCGTCATGAAATATCTATACGAAAACGGCTTCATTCACGGGGATTGCTTGACGGTGACAGGCAAGACGGTTGCTGAAAATTTGGCGGAGTTGCCGGGGCTGGATGAGGGACAGGAGGTGATACGGCCGTTAACCAATCCCATCAAAGAAAGCGGCCACATCCAAATATTGCGCGGCAACTTGGCTCCTGAAGGTGCTGTCGCCAAAATTACGGGCAAAGAGGGGCTGGTTTTTAGCGGAACGGCCAACGTTTTTGATTCAGAAGAACAGATGCTGGCGGCGTTGGAAGAGGGCAAAATCAAAAAGGCAGACGTGATTATCATTCGCTACGAGGGGCCAAAGGGTGGCCCTGGGATGCCAGAAATGCTCACGCCGACGAGCGCGATTATGGGGGCGGGTTTGGGCAAAGATGTGGCGTTGATGACAGACGGCCGTTTCTCTGGCGGTAGTCACGGCTTCATTGTGGGACACATCACCCCAGAAGCGCAGGAAGGCGGCCCCATTGCTTTTGTACAAAATGGCGACAAAATCACGATTGATGCCGTCAACCGGGTGATCAACATGGACGTGAGTGAGGAGGAAATTGCCAAGCGGCGTGCCGCCTGGACCGCCCCACCCTACAAAGCCACACGCGGCACGCTGTATAAATATATCAAGAATGTAAAATCCGCCTCAGAGGGTTGCGTGACGGATGAGTAAGTAAGAAGAAACGGCCGTTCCTACCAAAATTGGAAACGGCCGTTTTCCCCCGCAAAACTGGAAAGCGGTAAATATTATCGGCTGCTCGTCCGGTGCAGCGTAGCCGGGGCGAGTGGAACCCCGAGCGGAATCTCTACCAACGTATTGGAGAACAGGAACGCTTCATAATCCACTGAAAACGGCACCGATGTCCCAGTTGAAAGGCAGGTGAGCGTCCCTGTAAAATGCAAGACCCCACCTGCGCCAACGGTTGCAGACCCGGCCGTTACGCCTTTGTCATCTCCACACAGCGTCCAGAAAGTATCGTATTGATACAGATCGTACACACCATCCCGGTCATTGTCGCTGATGGACACTGTGCGCCGTGAGCCGTCGTTGGGATCAACCCCTTCCCATAAGCCAACAAAGTAATTGCCGGAGCCACCGCTATCGGCGCTGACCATAGATACTAGAAAAACGGCCGACAGTAAAATAAGAGCAATATTTCCTCCTAAGGAGCCCGCCTGCCTCCCATTGGGGTGGAAAACCACATTCCAGGCACCCGCTTCGCCATGTCCCTTAAAACGAAGCTGCAACCGGTGCATTTGTAAAGATTGGTGCAGTGCCTCCTCTGCGGAACGTGTATAAGCCGCTGCTGCATCAGCTCACCAAATGCTCTGTATTGCAACAGTCGATGTGTGAAGTCAGCTCTAAGGGTAATGACGACACACAAACGAGACTGGGGGTCGAGAACGGCCGTTACTAAACTTTGTAAAAACAGTTCCCGGACAGCTTCCTCCTCCACTAACGTAAATAACTCCTCAAACTGATCGATAACCAGCAGCAGCTCCGTCTCGTCATCAACCGGCAGGCAGCTTTGTACGGCACCCACCAAACCACGATCATCCTGTTGCAAATCTGCAAGCAGTGATGGCATGGGCTTTGAAGCCACCTGCTGTAACGCAGATGCCAATTCTTCCCATGGCTTAGCGCCGGGAGAAATTCTGACGATGAGCCAGTTTTTTGAGCCGGGCAGCTTGCCCTGCCGCACTTTGGGTAACAGACTCGCATTTACCAACGATGATTTGCCACTGCCGTTAGGACCAACAATCGCTAGAAACCGTTCCGCATCACTACCGTCTGACATGCAATCTAGCAACGTCTCAATCATTCTGTCTTGGCCGCAGAAGTTTTCGGCATCTGCTTCCGCAAAGGGTCGCAAACCCTGATACGGGTTGGCAAGCGCAGCAATTTGCTGTGGTGTCATAGCAGGTGCAGGAATGGGCGTTGGGGGCTGTTCCTGACGTGCTAGCTGAACAAAGCCTGCCTGTTCTGCATCGGAAATTTTTAAAGATTGTGCCAGCAATAATGCTAACTGAACAGACGGCCGTAACGTATCCCCCTCAATCTTGCGAATAGTGATGGGCGCACAACCAGAACGCCGCGCCAATTCTGCCTGCGTCAAACCCAGCCAGGTACGCCGCTCACGCAAAATCTGGCCAAATGAAGATTGATTAACCATTTGCCTCTCACTTTTATAGTTTTGTTACAAATCGTTGATTCCAAGAGAAATCGTTATTGATTCAGGTAGTAACACTATAAAAAGATTAGCAGTTTCCGTCAATTTGTTTCTGCTTTGGCACGGCCGTTTTATAATCAAGCAAAATCTTACCTAAAGGAGCAATTGATGAAACGATTTTGGACTTTTTTTCTTCTTTTGTGCAGTACGGCCGTTTTCCTAATAGCGTGCAGTGACAACCAGACAGCAGAAGCTATGGTGCCAACCGAAGCACCAGAAGTTGCCGCAACCACTGCGCCTACAATAGCCCCGTCCGTCATTGAAGATACCGACAGCGGCAATAGTGGCCTCGCCCTCATAGGCCAAACTGGCAATCCTCAATTTTTGAACGCCTATGCCAGTTGGTGATCGACCTGACGCGCGAATGCGCCTATCGTGGATAGGCTAGAACGTGATTTTTCTGCCCAGATAGAGTTTTTCGTGCTGGATGTTGATATGGCTGACTCGCGGCTGTACATGGATGAATATGCTATCCGCACCCGCTCTACCTATGTTTTGCTAGATGCTGCTGGCGAAGAAGTAATGCGCTGGAATGGACCATTAGATGGCGACCAGGTAGCAGCAGATATAGCCAGTTTTCTGGAAAGTACCCCATAATCTTGATGTCTATTGCAGTTTAGCTTTGATCAGGACAGCCGCACTGTAAACGGCTGTACTGATTTTTGCTTCTTACTCTGATTCTGTGGGATAAGCTGGCACAATAATTTTGTCTGCTGCCAACAGAGGCCCAGGATTGACACGACGAAGAATAACGGCCGTGGTGCCAAATTGTTCAGCTAACCCCAACCAAGTATCCCCCATCGCTACTGTATATTCTGCCACACAGGGTGAACCATGCACATCACCGTGGCTGCCAATATTAGGTACGGTCACAACAGCCCCAGGCTTTATGAAATTTGGATTGGCTAATTGAGGATTTGCACGGCGAACGGCCGCATAATCGGCCCCGTAGCAGCGTGCAATTTGCATCAACCAATCCCCCGCCTGAACCTGATGGTCTACAGTAGATCCAACAGCAGGTACATTGGTATTTTCGGCTGGTGATGTTTCTTCCGTGGGAGCTGGCTCTTCAACAGCCGGTTCCTCCTGTTGTTCGACCTCAGCTTCCTCTTCTGCTGGCTCCTCTTGTTGCTCAACCGTCTCTTCCGCTGGCTCCTCAGATGTTACCGCAGGCTGATCAATCACAGCCGTATCATCTGGATTATTTACCGGATTGAGGGGTTGGTTTAAGGGGACAGCTGGTGTGGGGCCTTCTTCCTGGCAGCTTGCCGTTAGAAGCAAGCCAACCAACACAAAAAACAGAACTGGAACGCGAATCGTACGAAACTTCATTACTTTCTCTCCTCTTTAATGAAACGCTTGCAAACCGCAACAGCAGATAGATAAACCCATTTATATTTTTGTGTCGCAGGCAATGTATAAGGCAAGAATTAGGTTTGCTTATCTGGCAATGTCTACTGCCAGGAAGTCTCAAGTGAGAGTCGAGAAGCTCGAAGCTTGTTCACCTAATCTTATCGTAAAATTAAAAAAGGCCAAAAAGGCTCAATTCACTTCAACTTTTGCTCAAATTTTCAGAGGTGATGAATCGTAAGAAACCATAAGGCACGCTGTAAGGATATGATCCTATTCTAGGATTGAACGTGGAAGGTAAACATCGTAGAACAACATTGAGGTACTAAGTATGACACCTGTAGCGACCAAGACAACATTGAAGCAAGCCACCCAGAAAAGTGCCACCGTTACCCGGTTACCCCTAACGCAACGTAATGCCCAACAAGCCAACCGTCGGTTAAAGGCTTTACTTGATTATGCAATTGTCATTCCAGCATTAATGCTAATTTGGCCTTTGCTACTCATTCTTGCTATTGCTGTAAAGCTGGATTCCCCTGGCCCCATTATTCACCGTCGGCGGGTGCTGGGTCGAGACGGCCGTATCTTCGATGCTTTCAAGTTCCGCACCATGTACGTCAACGGTGACGAAATCCTGGCGCAATATCCCAAGCTCAAAGCAGAGCTTAACCAGAACTATAAACTGAAATGTGACCCCCGCGTCACCCGCGTTGGTACGTTTTTGCGCAAGTTTAGCCTGGATGAGCTGCCACAGTTATTTAACGTATTGGCACAAGATATGTCTGTCATTGGTCCTCGCATCATCGCTCCCGATGAAATTACTAAGTACGGCCAGTGGGGGCAAACATTGCTCACCGTCATGCCTGGCTTAACGGGCCTATGGCAAGTAAGCGGCCGTTCCAACACCTCTTATGACGAACGCGTCACGTTGGACATGCAATACATTGATACGTGGTCCATATTCCAGGACATCAAAATCCTGTTCAAAACCATCCCGGCTGTCATGAAAGGCGATGGTGCTTACTAAAGATAACGAATTCCCTGATTCCTCCCCAACCTGAAAACCTCCGCAATGCGGAGGTTTTCTTTTTAGCAAAAAAGGCTCCCTTTTGGTAAGGAAGCCTTCTTAGGGGTGTTCTTATTGCTTGCAAAGATTAACGGCGTTGCCGCTGGGCTTTGCGTTGCCGACGAACCGCTTTCTTCTTTTCAATACGCTGAAGCTCGCTTTTGGAAACAAACCAACGCTTACGACGCACATCAGCCAGCACTTTGCTTTTAATGACTGATTTGTTAAAGCGACGTAGCAGTTGCTCTTGCGATTCGTTTGAACGTAATTCAACTTTTGGCAGTGTTCTCACCCCCTTTTTGGGATAATTTCATCTAAAATGCTACAGAAGTGCGGTACTGACCACACCATCTATAAGTTTACCGCCTCTATCAAGAATCGCAAAATCAATTTTGAGTTTGGCTACAATATCAAAAAATCTCGCCCTTTCAATCGCTCGTCGATTTTTTGCCAAATCTGGTCTAAATGTTCTTCATACTGAATGTAATTTAGATTGTTTGTGTTAATAGTCAGCATAGAACTGCGAGAGAAGTTTGACGCCCAAGACTCATACAGTTCGTTGAGCCGTACCAGGTACGATTCCGCAATGTTCTGCTCGTAATCCCGGCCTCTCTGGGCAATGCGCTGCTGCAAAGTTGGTACCGATGCCTGAAGATAAATGACCAGATGGGGCGGTGTTAGCACCGTGGCCAACGTTTGGTAAAGGTCATAATAGCAAGCCCAATCCCGCTGGCTCATATTGCCTTGCATATACAAGTTGCGGGCAAAAATCTCGGCATCTTCATAGACGCTCCGATCTTGAATAATGGCGTTTTCTCGCTGGAGTAGGAAGTGATGCTGGCGCAATCGTCGCGACAAGAAAAATATCTGGGAGTTAAAGCTCCAGCGAGCCATATCCTCATAAAAATCAGCCAGATATGGATTTTCAGCTACGGCTTCATAAACTGGCTCCCAGCCCGTGCGCTTGGCCAGCAAATTGACCAGCGTGGATTTACCTACACCAATATTGCCTGCAATGGTTATAAAATATTTTGGCATTGTGATTTTTCCCTTAACATGATCCAACAGGCTTGTACAACTTGAAGATTGTACTCATTTTTGAGAGAGGAGAAAGTAGCAGAAAATGAGTCCGGTGTAGAGGAAGCCTGCCGTCGTTGACAGGATAACTAGCCGCTCAGAGCGCGGCGATTCTGGTTGCCGCCAAAAGCGATGCAGCAAGGCTGGTAGGCCAATCAGGCCAAACGGAAGCAGATACCAAGGAATGGTTCCCTTAACCAGGGCAATGAGGGCGATGAGTAGACAAACGGCCGTTACCAACCGCAACCCCGTCACCACGCGCATTTGACCAACCTTAGTGGTGAAAGTCCCACCCGTTTGGGCATCGACCATAAAATCACGCGCTTGCTGCTCAAGCTGCGCTGTCAATGAAGCTAAAAAGAGGATGGCTAGCAGCACGGCATCTAGCAAGCTCCAGGCAGCTTTAATAAGCACCATGCTCACCATGTAGGGGAATGTCTGCACAAACATGGCATGGGTCAACAGGTCGAGGCCAGGCCGATTTTTTAGCCGGATTGGCGGTGCTGAGTATGCCCAGGCCACAAAGCAACTGATCCCCCACAAAAGCCAGCCAAGCCAGCCAAATTGCGCATAAGCCAAAGCTACAAGCAACAATAGCGGTATTGAAATGAGAAATAAATGTCGCCCAGATACCGGCTGCCGGACAAAAAAATTACGGCTCTGTTTTTGATAATCGAGTGCATCAAACGGGGCATCGTAATAATCGTTGAGGGCAAACGCAAACCAGTAGCCAAAGCCCGTTGCGCAGACCAGCACGGCCGTTTCCCAACGAATCGCTTCATGAATGAGCAGTGGCAACGAGGCGATAATCAAGGCAACTTGCCAAGCATCCATATGATTTGTTGCTAATTTTAGGAGATTGTTTTTTGTGGGGAACGTTCGGCAATCTTGCTTTTGAGCCATAAAGGTGACGTTCAAATATAGATGGCTCATCGCAAGTTGATTGACGATGGCCAGATTAGTTTTCTAGCGGCGGTAGCAATTCATGCACCGTTTTGAGCAATTTATCAGGCATCACAGGTTGAGGCAAATATCGGTTGGCACCCGCCGCTAAACCTTCGCGAATGCTGCCACCATCGGCTCTGGCACTAACGATAATGATGGGCAATTCGGTCGTTTTGGGATTTTGGCGGACACGTTCGCAGACGGCAAAGCCATCCATTTGTGGCATCATCACATCTAAGGTCATCAAATCTGGCACATTTATATCGAGCGAAACCAGGGCTTCCGCCCCGTCGGCAGCTTCCGCCACCCCAAAACCTGCCCGCTCCAGAATTAGGCGCAATAGCTGTCGCTTCATTGGATCGTCATCTACAATCAATACTGAATATCCCATGATCATCCGCCTTTCTGAGAAACAGAAACCCTAAAGTCAGGGCCGGAGCCTAATCTATTCAAACAAGCCATAAGATGATCTTTTAACTGCGCACGATTCATCTTTTTTTACAGCGAAGAGGCTCAACCAGAAGTCGAGTTGACCCAATTATATAAAATACTTATAAATTTTCATAGTGATTGCTCAATTTCTCAAATTATTTCGATTTGAGAACCAACGGCCGTTTTCCGAACTTCAATGCGAGTGGGGAAAGCATCTCGCAACTCGTCAATGTGGGTGATGATCAAAATGCGCTTGAAGTCATCTTGAATGGTGTTAATTGCCTCGATGAGCCGCTGACGGCCGTTTGGGTCTTGGCTGCCAAAACCTTCATCAATCACCAGGGTTTGCAGCCGCGCCCCCGCCCGCTTGGCCAATAGCTGCGACAGTGCCAGCCGCACGGCAAAGTTTACCCGAAACTGCTCGCCGCCACTGTAATTATCATACGGCCGTTCCCCCGCATTATCCCGAATATGAATGTCCAACGTCTCGGCCAGGGCATCTCTGCTTTTTAGCTTGCGCTGCGTCTCGAAGGAGACGCGCATCTCGCCACCCGTTAAACGATCCAGTAGTTCGTTGGCGCGTTCCTCAATTTCTGGCAAGGCTTGCTCAATAAGCAAGGCTTGGACGCCACTTTTACCACACGACTTTTCTAGCAGTTTGAGCCGCTGTATTTGTTGGGTAACGGCCGTCCGCTTTTCTCCAAGCTCTTTTTTCCGCTGCCGCTGATCGCCCAACACCTCCAGCCGATTTTGGGCCACGGCCACTTTTTGGTTGGCTGCAATTTGCTCCTCACGCAAAGCAAACACCTCACGCTCAACGCCGCGCAAATCGCCTCCGTCTGCCATCATTTGGGCGAGTTCAGCAACGGCCGTTTCATGCTGTTTTGTCAATCCTGCTATAGATGCTTCCTGTTCGATAATGCGCTTACTGCCTTCAGCCAGCGCATCTTCCAACGGCTTGGCAGCCGCCTCGGCTTGCTTAAGCGTTTGGTACTGCTCTGGCACGTCGGCCAACGCCTGCCGCGCCTCGCGGGCTTGGGCATGTGCATCCACCTCATACCCCAGTTCGGCCAGTTCTGCGTTGACAGCAGCCAACGCTTGCCGCGCCTCAGCCGCAAAATTGTCGCTTTCTAGCTGCTGCCGCACCTTTAGCACTGTTTCTTGCCCCGATTCCGCCCATTCAGCCATAAATCGATTCAGCTCTGCCAAACGAGCCTCATCGTTAGCTAGATTTTGCTCTAGCTGGCGGCGTTCACTTTCTAGCGCGGGCTTGGCCTGAACGGCCGTTCCCAATTCAACCACCCGTTCTCGCAATTTAGCCAAATGATCGGTCGCCAATTCAGCTTCAAGTTCTGTAAGGCGAATCGCCTCACCTGCCTCCCACTCGGTCAGCTGCTGGCTCATCTCATCCAGACGCGCTTGCGCCTGTGCCTGCCGCGTTTGCTGGGTTTGCAACGATTTTTCTAGCTGTGGCCGCTGCCCAAGCGTGCGTCCCAATTCTGTAATTTGGCTGGTGAGTTTCTCGATGGTTTGTACATTGCGGCGATACCGATCGCCGAGACCGGTGCCTTCGGTGCGAAGCTCGCCGATCACCTGCGCCCGATGGTCGCTACTGAGTTCCTGGCCACACAAAGGGCAATCACCGCCCGTTTGGGCTTCCAACTGCTCAATGCGCGTTTTAAGCCGATTCATCTGCTCTTTGAGCGCAGGCTGGCTGCTTTCTAGACCTACTTTTTCAGCAGTGGCCTGGCCATGCACTTGCTCTTGTTCGCCCAATTCTGTTAGCTGGGCCGTCAGTTGGCTAATTTGTTGCTCCGCGGTTTGCAGGTTTTGTTGAACGGCCGTTTCCTCTTCACGCAGCGTCGCAATCCGTTTCGCCTGATTTTGTAGTCGGCTTAGCTCCCGCGTTTGCGCCTCGCGCTCACTTTCCTGCTTTTGCAGCTCGGTGCGCAGCTGGTGCCATTCTGCCTCTTGCTTGTTCAAGCTCTCTAGCTGCATCTCCAAAGCGGCCAATTCTGCCTTTACGTTGGTGAGCGCAGTTTCCAATGACTGCTGCTCATCCGCAGCAGCTTCGGCACGGGCAGCTTGGGCTTCCAACGCTTCAAGCTGCTGTGTGAGACGTGATTTTTCTTCGGCGATGGTGAGTTCATACGGCCGTTTCTGCTGCGCTAGCTGGTTAAACGCATCCGCCCGCGTCTGCCAATTTTGGAAGGCCGCATCCGCCTCTTGCCACGCTTCATATTTTTGGGTGATCGCCTCAGCTTCATCCAAAATCGCGGCGTGGCCATCTCGCTCTTGCTGTCGCTGGATTTGGCTGCGCTGGAGGCTTTCTAGCTGCGCCTTGGCGCGGTTCACGTTGGTGGCCAACGTTTCCACAAGCTGCTGATGCTGCTGAACGGCCGTTTCTGCCCGGCGAAGCTGCTGCAAGAGGGCTTCTTTGTCGTTCAATCGTTCGGTGATGCTCTCTAGGACTGTTTGGGCATCGGTAACGGCCGTTTGCCGCACCTCTTCCTGGCCCAGCTCCTCATCAATCTCGGCAATCTGGTGATCCAGCAAATCGAGCTGCCGCTCTTCCTCTTTGCGGCGATTGGCCGCCAACTCACGGTACTGCTCCCAAATGCTCACGCCCAGCAAATCCGCCAAAATTTCCTTCCGACGGTTGGGCGTCTTGGTCGTGAACTCATCCGCTTTGCCCTGGAGCAAAAAGCTGGCGTTAATGAAGGTGTCGTAATTCATCCGTAGCAAATTTTCGATGGCCGCCTGCGTGTCGCGCAGCTTGCTTTCGGTGAGCGTTTTCCAGATGCTTTCTCCGGTAGAAATTTGCAAATCGAGCTGTGTGGTTTTGCCCTTGCGTTTGCTGCGGGTCACTTTGTAAAGCGTGCCCTCCAGTTCAAACGCCAAGCTGACTTCGGCTGCCTCGTCGTCGATGGCGGAAAGGCGATTTACCAAATCGTCATCGCTGCGGCTACGGCTTTGGCCAAACAACACCCAGGTGATGCTATCTAAAATGGTCGATTTCCCGGCGCCGTTCGCCCCGGAGATACAGGCCAGATGAATGCCGTCAAAGGGAAGTACGGCCGTTTGCCGATAAGACAAAAAATTGGAAATCTCTAATTTTCTTGGAATCATAACGCGTCTGCCAACACCTCTTTCGCCAATCCCAGCAACATATCAATTTCCTCACTTTCCAGTTCCTCACTCACCCAATAGGTTTCTAACAGCTCCAGAGGCGTCATTGCTTCTACCCCCGCCGCATCTCCTAACCGGGATCGCTTGCTGGTAAGATAATGTTTCTGGATCTTTACGTCGAAGGCATCCCGAAAATGCGCCAAAATAGCACGCTCGTCTAGCAGTGGCTCATCGTCTCTGGGAAATTTTAAGCGTACCCGACAAATGGCCTCAGCTACGTCTTCTGCTGCTGGAAGCTGGCTGAGAATGTCCTCCATGAAATGTTCGGTGCGCGGCGTAATTGGTTCTGGGTCAATAAAGCGGCGCGTTTTGAGCATTCGGAACTCCCAATGGGTCTCCCCTTTGCCTACTTCCGCCAACACAAACCGCTTATCCTCTTTCTCACCAAAATCAATGCGCTCTATCGAGCCGGGGTAAACAATGGGTGGATGGCTGTCTTTGCCAGAAAGCGACTGTGGCTTGTGAATGTGGCCCAAGGCCACGTAATCCAGCTTTGGGTTGTTTACCAGGCCGCCGCTAAGCACAACCTCATGCCCCAGCATCACGGCTCGCTCACTGCCATATTTGGCACCCTGGATGCTGGTATGCGCTGTCAAAATGAGGGGAGTGTTCGGGTCTGCCTGCTCAATGAGGGTCGTGATGCGCGCAGTTACCAATTCTTCTAGCTGCTGGTAAATCTCTTCGATGGTGCGCCCGAGAGTATCTACACGCCCTACCAACATGCTGCGCGAAAGCCAGGGCACAGTGAGCACCTGCACAGGCACCCCAAGCTGCGCTTCGTTCCACAGTTTTAGGCCGTCAGCCACGTGAATGTGCGGCACGCTCAGGGTGCTAAATTCATGCAGGGTGTGTGCGCGCCCCACCGCTGGCGAGACATCGTGGTTACCCACCAGCAGCAAAGTGGGAATGCCTGCCTCAGACAGGCACATCATTCGCTTGCCCCAGGCGCGCTGGAAGGTGGGCTGCGGGTTGCGATCTTTGTACGCATCCCCGGCAAAGATGACCAAATCGACCTTTTCCTCAATGGCGGCATCTACAATTTGGTCCAGTGCACTCAAGAAGTCCATGACGCGCATAGGCAAACCAGTTTCAGGATCGTGACGGCCGTAATTGGCAATGTCAATATGGGCATCGGCAAAATGGAGCAAACGAATTGGGCTAGCTGTGGACATAGTTTCCTGGGGTAATTTTTTTTGCCACAGAGGGCACAGAGAAAAAATCTCTTAACTCTCTGTGCCCTCCGTGGCTAATCTTTATTTTTCGACAATTAGACGGTAATTTGAGCCATCTGATTGACCAAAGATGCGCTCTACCATGACGTAGTAACGGCCAGTGGGCAGCAACAGCGTCACCGCCTCACTTTGGTTGCCAGCCAGCATGCTACTGCCGCGCACACTCTTGCTGGCATCGTAAATGGTCACGTTGTAATCGCTGCCGCTTGGAATTTGGCTCAGCCGTACGGTCACGGTATCCACACTGGGCAGATCAAAGTAGAAAGCATCGAAGAAGTCAAATGAATCGTTAAATTGGTGAGTCTGGGCCACGTTCGGCTGCAAACGTTGGGCGACGCTAAAGTTGTCGTTAAACTGGTTTGCACCATTTAATATGGTTGGCAAGTAGTTGCCCTTACCAAGCACCAGCAGCCGCTGCACAGTGGGCGTTACGGCATAGTCCTCGGTGTCGTAGCCACCGGTCACGTACAGATAGTTGCCAATAAATTGCCCTTCTGGGAAGGCGCGCGCCCGTAAGGTAGTGCTGCCGCCCAAGTCGTACGTCACGTCCAAAATTTGCCACCCTGCGGCCGGATTCAGCGGATCAAACATTTCTACTTCTGGCACAGCACTGTTGCTGAAGTCTAATCCCCCAAAGACGTACCACTTGCCATCCGGAGCGACGGCACTGCCTGCACCGTAGCGGGCAATATTCATGGGCGGCAGCGGGTCCCACTGGCCATTACCTGCTGGCTGGTAATATTCGCCACCGGGGAGCAGCTGATTGTTGTCATCGATGCCGCCCACCACATAAATACCGTTGTTGGTCCATACGGCCGTATGCCCGTAGCGCGGCACATCCATGTCGGGAACGGCCGTTATCCACTCATTGGTAGTCAGGCTAAAGAAGGAAACATCATTTTGTACGATGGCTGAATTTTGCAAAAAGTCGGTGTTGCTAATGCCGCCAATCAGGTAATAGCCGCCCTGATCAGCCGGAACCACTGCCTGCGCCCAACCGACGGCCACAGGTGGCGACCCTCGGTCAGGCTCCCAAATGCCAGACCCCACGCTAAATACATGGTGTGCGCCAACCATGCTGTTGCCATCGTAGCCACCAGGGACAAAGATGCGGCCGTTCACGTAAACGGCCGTTACATCCGTAAGTTTTGGGTCTGGCATAGGTGCCAAAGGTGCCCAGGTATCGGTGGTAGGGTTGTAGCGGTATGGTGTATTTGCAGCCTCAATATCGGGAACGCCAACAGCATTGGTCTGTCCACCTAACACATAAATTTGCCCGTTGGCATTAACCGAGGCGTGGCGTGCTCTGGCTGGGCCAGGCGACGCCAACGTGGTCCATTTGGTTGGAATGGGATCAAGCACAAAGAAGATGTTCAGTTCCAGCGTGCCCGGTTCAGCTGCATTCCAGTCAGCGACCTCGACAAAGTAGGTCACATCTTTGGCTACGTTAAACGTCACCCGCGAGGCAAAGCCCTGGTAATCATCGTTGCAGGCAACCAAATCGAGCGTGGCTACGCCGCAGCTGCCCGTGTAAACCGCTAAAATGGTGTCATAGCTGTTGGGGTTGAAGTTGTTGGACGTGTCGATGGTCACACGACCGTTGCTGGTAGGGGTAAACTGGTACCAAACTGTGCGATACCCTTGCGGACGGCTGGGATCGCCCCAGGCACAGGTCAAAATTGGGTCTTCGCCACCTTCTGTCATGCTGTTGACCACGGTAGTTTCCCCAACGCCAGAGCCGTTCAGCGTTACGGTGGTGGCATTGGAGCAGCTGTCGGCCGCTTCTGTGGCAATGAGCGGTGCTTCAGGCAGCGGCTGCAAGGTCATCTGTTCGACGCGCAGCGACTCTAAAGCCGCGTCAGGCACAGCCGCGATCGCCGCTGGTGCCTGCGCAGACAAGCTCAAAAAAATGCCCAGGCACAGCAGCAAAATAGATAACAAAAATGTGAGGTAACGCATAACCAAAGCCTCCGGCAAACTTGGTATCAAAATCAGGTATTGCCGATCACACAATACCTGGCGATTGTACCAAACTGCCGGGGCAATTGGCTATTTTAGGCAAATGCAGGCCTGTTTCTCATGAAAATTCCCATTTCCAATGATGTATGTAGCCACGGATTCTTTCCGCGCTGCCAGAACGCAGCAAGAAACTGCGGCTACAATCAATGGGTTAGGGGAGGAGCAAATGCAGATCGCCAAATTCGTGCCAGAGGTAGCGATGTTGCAACGCCTGCTCATACGCCAGCGATAGATGGCGGGGATTGGCCAGAGCCGCCAGCATGGCTAAATGGGTGGCACGCGGCTCATGCAGCCCCGTCAGCAAGCCATCAACGGCGCGCATCCCTCGCTGAGGCGTAATAAATAAATCTGTCCAGCCTGCCCCAGCGTGGGTCACGCTAGCCTCGTCAGTCACAGTTTCCAAAGCGCGAATAACGGTTGTGCCCACGGCGATAACACGACGCCCATGCTGCCGCGCCTGGTTTACCAGCACGGCCGTTTCTGGCGATACGCGATAATACTCTTCATACGGGGCTTCATGGTCTTCTAAACTGGCAACCCCGGTGTGCAACAGCAGCGGAGCAAACTGGATGCCGCGCGCCACCAGTTTCGTCATGAGCTCCGGCGTAAAGGCACGTCCAGCAGAAGGCATTTCGGCACTGCCCAGCTCCGTGGCAAAAACCGTCTGGTAATAATCCAGCGACCAGGCGTCAGGCACGTAGCTGTAGCGAATGGGGCTGCCATGGGCGGCTAAGTAGCTGGTCAACGGTAGTGGCAATCGTAACGTTGCCAGCCAAAGTCGCACAGGCTGGTTGGGGCAGTGGCGTATGGCAGGATTGTGAGGCGTGAGCAACCGCACCGTGCCGCCCGCAGGCAGGTTTAGCACTGTACCCACCTCTCCCTCTCTAAACGGTTCGGTAGCCACGGCAGACGGCCGTCTCAATTCTACACTCCATAAACCAGCAGGAAGCTGGGTAGAGAGGTGCAGCCGTAACTCTGTGCCATCCGGCAAGGTAGCAGGGAGTGCCGCATTCATGGTGCGGCTGGTGTTGAGCAGCAGCAGATCACCTGCCTGCAAATGGTCGCCAAGCTGCCTAAAGTGAGTGTGCTGCACCCGATCATCCTGGTAATGGGACACCATCAATCGCACATCATCACGCGCCAAACCACGCGCTTCCGGCGGCTCACTGGCCTCTAACCCGGGCGGCAGCTCAAATTCAAGCGCAGGTAGCTGCGTCACAGGCGTCTTTGGGTATGTCGTTGGCGGGGATAGCAAGCTCATCATGCTGCTACCTCCACAGGAAAATTTTGCGCCTGGTAACGGCCGTTTGGCAATTTCCCGTTAATGAGTGCCATAAAACCGGGAAGGCTCGCCTCTGGCAATGGCCGATCGCTGATGTCCTCACCGGGGAATGCTTCCTGGTGCATTTGCGTCCGCATATCACCGGGATCAACCCAGTAAACGCGGATATTAGGCAACTGGTCCGCCAGCTCCGCCGCAAAAATGGCCGACAGATGCTCAAACGCTGCCTTGCTGGCACCGTAACCGCCCCAGCCTGCATAAGGTTCTACGGCCGCATCGCTGGTGATGTTAATGATGCGCGCGTCCGGCTTGAGCGTATCGGCAACTGCTTGCAGCATGCCAAGCTGAGCCACCACATTGACGCGGAAAACAGTCTCCAGCATGTCTAGTGGGTAATTCAGCAGGGCTGGCTGGGGGCTTGGCCCCAAAATGCCGGCATTGTTAATGAGTAAATCCAATCCGCCTGCTGCACGCGCGGCCACCGCCAACGCTTGCCTATGTGCTTTTTGGCTAATATCACCGGAAATCGCTGTTACCGTCGTCCATTGCTCCAATTCTTGATGCGCCTGCGTTAATGCCTGTTGCCCACGAGCGTTGATAATGAGCTGCCAGCCTGCTTGTGCCAAACGCTGCGCTAGTGCCAGGCCAAGCCCGCGCGATGCGCCACTGATCAATGCTGTTTTGGTTTGCATATTCATGAGGACTCTCCAATTTTGTGTTTAATTGATAAGCTAATTTTAAGGAAACGGCCGTTGCTCCACCCCAGGCGAGAGTCCAGAAGCATCCTTGCAAAAGGTACGGCCGTATGCCTGTCCTTAAGATCAGCTATCCACCATATTCCACAGTGGCGTTTGGTTCCCTACTGGAATTTCGTTAAAATCCTGTTGCAATTGTTGCTAAAGATAGCTTTCTGGAAATCGTAACTGGCCAATTTATGAGTAAAGAGTGGAGTACCACAACACGCTATTTTGTCTTTGCCCTGGTTCTTGCTGGGTTTATTTGGTTTATCACCGCAGCAGAAGCACTCATTGGCGCCTTGGCAATTTCTGCCTTGCTGGCTTATTTGCTAAATCCAATTGTCACCGTCGTGAACAAACGGGCCCGTGTAGCCAGATCGCTGGTTGTCTTTCTGGTTTACCTGCTTTCATTAGGAGCCATTATCACTGTCACCATCATTTTTGTTCCAGCCATTCCTGAGCAAACCGCCAGCTTTTTGGAAGACATGCAGGAGTTGATGACCCAGGCGGAGCAAGATTTTTTGGCTGAACCACTTGTCATTCTCAACACCGAGATCGCTTTAGATGGTCTTTTGCCCGAAGCAGACCTATCCGAACTGGTTTCCTCCTTCATACGCGCCGACATCATTGTGCAGCTGCTACAAACCAGCACCACCAATCTCGGCTGGATTTTGGTGGTGCTTGTTGCCACCTATTACCTGCTGCAAGATTGGGACAAACTTCGTGAATGGCTGTTTAGCTGGGCACCCGATCCATTTGAATCTGACTTCCGGCGACTTTACGGTGAAATTAAGCTGGTGTGGAATCGCTATTTTCGGGGGCAGTTACGCCTTTCAATTATTGTGGGGTTGCTAACGGGCGCGGGTTCACTCATCCTGGGTTTGCCCGGTGCCATCTTGTTTGGGGTCTTTGCTGCTATCTTCGACGTTTTGCTATCGGTGGGTCCAGCCATCATCATGATTATTGCCACAATGGTGGCCTTGCTGGCAGGCTCAAACACGCTTGAAGTCTCCAATACAATCTTTGCTTTTATCGTCTTGGCTTTTAATTTGGGTATCCAGGGGATTGAAAATATTTGGCTCCGTCCACGCATCATGAGTTCCAGCGTGCGGATTCATCCAGCCATTATCTTTATTGCCATAGTGGGCTCGCTCTCGTTGGCGGGTGTCCTCACGGCATTGATCATCGTGCCCGTATTAGGCTCAATTGCGGTAATTAGCCGATACACGTACCACAAGCTGTTCAAAATGGACCCGTGGGCAGACAATGCCCGGATGGCCTCACGCATCATCGAAGATACGGAAGAAGCAAAAACGGCCGCATCCTCACAGAATACGGCCGTCGAATCCACAGACTAAAAACCACAGAAACAGTGAGCCTTTCGAGATATTGCAAGAAAGCATTCTCTAAAATCTCTGTGAACTCTGTGGCAAAAAAATATCCACAGCTACAGCTTCGTCAAAATCTCATACCCGGATTTGGTAACCGCCACCGTATGTTCATACTGCGCCGACAGTGAACCATCCTTGGTAATCACCGTCCAGCCATCCTTCAATAAAATCCACTCATGCCCACCTTGGTTGATCATGGGTTCAATGGTAAACGTCATGCCAGGACGCATCTTGGGGCCACGGCCGTTTTGGCGAATGTGCAGCACAGAAGGCGAATCGTGCAAAACACGCCCAATGCCATGCCCTCCCCATTCGCGCACTACCGAGACGCCTTTACTGTCGGCAAAATCATGAATAGCACGGCCAATATCATATAAGTAGCCACCCGGCTTTACTGCCGCAATGCCCACATAAAGTGCCTCTTCGGCCACCTGCAACAAACGCTCTGCCGCCGGAGAAATGGTTCCTACAGGAAACGTGTAGCAGGCGTCCCCACAGTAACCTTTATATTTCAAACCAATATCAATGCCAATGATGTCGCCGTCATTCAAAATGCGGTCATCTGGCAAGCCGTGGCAAACTTCATGGTTCACTGAGGCACAAATAACGCCGGGAAATGGCGGATGGTTGTTGGCACTGCCTTTATATCCTTTGTAAAGTGGTTCAGCTCCCTGCTCGGCAATGTAATTTTCTACCATCTGGTCCAGCATGCGAATGCTGACGCCAGGGCGGATATTTTCTTTTAACAAAGCAAAGCATTCAGCCACCATGCGGCCAGAATCGCGCATTCGGGAGATTGCTTTGGCATTTTTTAAGCGCATAAAACTTCCTTCAGTCAAATTTTCAAATTAGAGGGCGAATTATAACACACAAGAAAAAGAGCCTGCCAATCAACGGCAGGCTCAAGAGTGGGTAATCATGTGAGCACAGGTGACAGTCACTTTTTGTTTTGCCTGGATGTTGCCAAGTCTGAAGTGATTGTCACCTCGATGCTTACGCGAAAGACAGCTACTTTTGCAGGCGGCGCAAGCCAATGAGTTGCAAGATAGCAAACGTGGCCACTGCCTCTGCCTGTAAGCCCACAAACCATCGCCCGGCTACGGTAAACAGCGACCAGCCCAAGCCTAAAATCAAGAAGCTGCCAATGACCCAGGCAAAATCCATGCCAGAAATGATCCGTGCCTGCTGCAAGTCGTTGGCGGCGGCACGGTAGACCATCACGCCAAAGGGCAATAAGCCTAGACCCACAACGAGTACGATCCAGCCCGGTATTTGCGGCCCCAAAAAGCGGGCAATTGAGCCAGAGACCACCACAAACGCCAGTCCGGTTAGCAGTGAAAAAAGCGCATTGGCTTGCAATGTACGGCGCAACAACGTTGCCCGCGGATGTTGTTGATCAGATGAGAGAGATTGTGTTTGCATGTGATTTCCTCCAAAAATTATTTGTTTAGATGAAAACGATTGTAAAAGTAGCGGCCCGTTACCAAATAGATAAATAGCAATGCTAGCGCACCAAGCAAAATGCCCTGCGTTGGCAATGCCTGAATACCATGCTGTATGTGAAACAAAAACAAGGCAACAATAACATTTAGCAAGGCGTAGCCCAGGTTTGCCGACGGCTTATAACCAAATGCGCTTAAAAAGCGGATTCCAAACAGCCCAACGAGCAGATGAGGCATCGCGTTCATCAGGAAAAAGCCGATCAAAAAATCAATCAAGGTCAATTCCATTTACATTCCTCCAATTTTGTCAGGACTTACGCAGTGAAGACTACAATAGTCTTATTCTCTCTGGAATTAACATCATTTGACCCCAGACTTTTGTAGTCTGGTGAGGGCAAATGCGTAAGTCCTATTTGTAAAGAGACAACGTAAAACTACCCGTTTAGACAATGCCAAGTCTATGAAAATTGGTGCCAAATAGTGCCAAATTGGGGGAAGTTGCTGGTGGTCAGGAGCTAATAGGTTGGGCAAGTTGGCGGGAGCGTTCGCGGAGATCGCGGGCCACAAGGCGCGCAGCGGCCGTTTGCCAGTTGTACAAGGTTCGTTCAGGGACTTGGCTGCGGAACCAGTCCAGTACCTCTTTGTATTCTTCTTCATCAAAGGCGCGGCGGCTGTACGGCCGTAAACCCACCACATACGGAAAATAAAGCGCATTGTAATGCCGCCACGCATCTGTCGTGCCAAATTCGCCTGCGTCACGGGGGCGCAGCTTGGCAATGCTCTCGGTGAGCAACGTCTTTAGCTCCGCTGCCCGCGCCAGTGTGCCATCTGCCTGCCCGTTTTGCGAAAGCCGACTAGACACCAAAGGCAGGCGGGTGAGCGGATTGCTGGCTAGCTTGGGCAGATTTCCCATCTGGCTGAGGGCGCGTCGCGTGAGCCGCTCAAATTCAGCAGAGGGCAAATCGAGCGGACCCTGCGCCATTTCCAATCGCTGCGCCACGTCATCTTCCACCCGCTGCGTAGCGCGGGATTGGCGTAAGGTAGGCGCGTTGATGAAGGCGATGCGATCAATGAGCGATTGAACCGGGTCAGAAAACGTTTGGATTAGCACAGAAGCAACCACGCTAGTGAGCAATAGCACGACGAGGGGGAAATTCAGCCCAATCCAGAAATACATCACCAGGATGATTTGTGCCCCAAAAATGAGCGCAGTGAAAAATGAGTAATCCAAGGCCCGTAAAAAATGGTAAACCCACGCTTCTCCTTTATCTGACGCATCGAGTTGGGTAATGACCAGGCCAAAAATGAATAAATCGAGGCCAATAAGGGTAGCTAACCAGGCGGGCACCGTTTGGGTACCAGGAATAATGATGAAGCCAATTGCAATGCCATAGGCCAAAATGCAGCCGAGACTAATCCCAAGCAGCAATTGCTGACGGCCGTATCGTTCCTCCCACGCCTCCCGATTGGGAATAAGCCAGACCATGGCTGCCAACCAGAAAAGCGCGGGCAGCAGTACAAACAGCCGCTGCAAGCGATACAGCGTGACTGCCAAACTCGCCGATGGCGCAAACGTTCCCAGCAGCGTGGCCACGATGCCCGCGGCAAAGGTCAGCATTCCCCCCCCTGCCAGCCAAAGCTGCAAACGACCTGTGTCACGAGCGATAAGGTAGCAGCCGAACCAAAAGGCGAGGAAAAAGAGCAAGGTTTGCCAAATCAGGCTGGATAAGCTCATGAAGAGATTGTACGCAGATGAACCTGCCAAAGGCAAATTGCAGATTGACAAAGCGAATCTATTTAGATAATATTCTATTTAGATTTTTATCTAAGTTACATGAGCTGATTGAACAAGCTGGGAGGCAGCAAATGACCGTTGAAATGATGGTAGATAGACTGGAAGATCTGAAAACGGCCGTTACCCAACGGCTGCAAATTGGCCAACAGCTAGCCGAATTGGGCGATCCGCGACCAGGCGTGAGCGTGAAAAACGGCGTGCCAGAGATCAACTGGCTGCCCGTCTACCCTGGCGGTGAGCTCATGCTGCTACGCCATTGGCAACCAGACACGCCAAATGAAACTGAAAGTTTCAGACAGATCGGCCCCTTCATCGTAGAACCGTTTTACATCAGCAAATATCTGGTTACTTACAAACAGTATCAAACCTTTGTTGAAGCGGAAGACGGGTTTACAAACCCAATCTGGTGGCGAGAATTCCCAGAGGATTTTCAGCAGCAACCATTGGCAAAACAGTACAATCCACGGCCGAATCATCCACGAGATACAGTTTCCTGGTATCAATGTGTCGCTTTTGCCCGCTGGCTCAATCAGCAGCTAACCGGATTTACGCTACCCCACCCCAGCAGCCTGCAGGAATGGGAAATCGGTAAAAACGCCCAAATTCGCTTACCAACAGAGTGGGAATGGCAGTGGGCAGCGCAAAATGGTGTGGAAGAACGGCCGTTTCCCTGGGGTGAAGCCCAACCAAACGTTGCCAACACGGCCGAAACAGAATCAAAACAGACAACGGCCGTAGGCATGTTCCCGCATGGTGCAGCCGCCTGCGGTGCGCTGGATATGGCAGGCAATGTGATGGAATGGTGCTTCAACGACAAAACCAACCCAGCCACGATTGACGCAGCCAGCACCAAAACAAAAGTGCTACGCGGTGGCGATTGGGGGTACAATTTAGCCAACGCAACCACAAACTACTGTGACGATGAAAAACCAGACGGGCTTGACCCACTCAACGGTTTTCGTCTCGTTTTGGGACCAATTTTACAGAATGAGTGACGAACAATTTCAACAACTGCTACAATTTTTCAAAGTGCTGGGCAATGAAAGCCGTCTGAAAATCCTGGGGCTGCTGGCCAATCAAGAGCGCAGCGTTGGCGAACTGGCTGCGCTGCTGGAGCTACGTGAGCCGACCGTTTCCCACCACCTGGCAACCATGAAAGCGTTAGGTCTGATCAACGTCCGCGCTGAAGGAAACAACCGCATTTATTGGCTAGATACTAAGTTTCTGGAAAGCATGAGCAAAGACATCCTGTCCCAAGCTCAGCTTGCCGAGCTGGTGACAGACGACAGCACCAATGCGTGGGAGCAGAAAATTTTGAGCAACTTTGTAGAGAACGGCCGTCTCACCCAACTCCCTGCCCGCTATAAAAAACAGTTTGTCGTTATGAAATGGGTGGCCAATCATTTTGAATTTGGCGTGCGCTATCCTGAAGCCGCTCTCAATGAAACACTCAAGCAGCTTCACCCCGACTTTGCCTCCCTGCGCCGCTACCTCATCGACCACAAGCTGATGGCCCGCGAAAACAACATCTACTGGCGCATCTAACCAAATAAAGGATTGGCAGTCCTCTCAGCAGAAAACACATTCTTTGGCAAAAGGACTGCCAGTCCTGAAATCGACGCTTGACAAAGTGTAAATAATACACTATACTTCTCGCACATTGATTAGTGTAATAGAAACACTTATTGTAATTTAACCCGAAAAGGAGCCTCAACCATGAGCAAATTTCCATCTTTCTATGACCCCAGCCGCATCGGCACGCTCTATTACCCCGACGTTGCCACCATCGCGGCTGAAGCAACCAGCGCAGGCTTAAAGCCCGCTGTTGAGGATAAAGAAGATGTCCATCTGGTCATTATTGACATGCAGGTAGACTTTTGCCACGAAAAAGGGAGCCTGTATGTTCCCGGCGCCATTGGCGACATTCAGCGCACCATCGAATTCATCTACAACAACGCGGAGCGCATCACCAATATCACCTGCTCGTTGGATTCCCACCTGCCTCACCAAATTTTCCACCCGGCGTGGTGGGCCGACGAAGCGGGTAATCATCCCGCCCCATTCACCCTCATCACCTACGATGACATCAAGCAAGGCAAATGGCGACCGCTGGTTGCGCCCGTGCAATCTACCAATTACGTAAAAACGTTGGAGCAGGAAGCCAAAAAGCAGCTTACCATTTGGCCCTACCATGTGATGATTGGCAGCATTGGCAATGCGCTGGACCCGGAACTGTTTACGGCCGTTCTCTACCACAGCATCGCCCGCAAAACCCAACCCACCTGGCTCACCAAAGGCAGCATCCCGCTCACCGAACATTACTCCATCATCCAGCCAGAGGTGCCCGTGCCTAATCATCCGATGGGCGGCAAAAACAAGCCATTTTTGGACACACTATCGAAAGCAGATGTTGTTGTTATCGCTGGGGAAGCGGAAAGCCATTGCGTGCTGGAAACAGTCGAAGATTTGGTGGAAGATTTCAGCAGCCAGCCAGAAGCATTACAAAAAATCTACTTTCTGCGTGACTGCACCTCGCCCGTGCTGCACCCAGACGTCGATTTTCACGCCATCGCGCAGGCGCGCTTTGCTGAGTTTGCCAAGCAAGGCGTCAACTTCATCGACAGCACCGACAAACTGCCTTTTTAAGGATTTAGCCACAGATTAACGCAGATTTACACAGATTTTCTCTGCGTATCTCTGTGTTCCGCTTTTAACGCAAAGGAGAACAACATGACCAACAACAACGGACTTGGCAACCTGGACAATTTATTTCAATCCGCTCAGGCAGATGGCTTAACTGACAACACAATGGATTTAGTAGTTTCTAACTTAAACGGGCCGACGATGGCAACGGCCGTTGGCACCCCCCTCAATCAGCTCACCAGCAACGAAGTCACCCTGGCCATGAACATCATCGACATGAGCGGCTCCATGGGGCCACACGCCAGCGACCTCATCACCGCCTACAATAACGATTATCTAGCCGCTATGCGCAGCTCCAATTCAGCCGACGATATTCTCATGAGTACCATCCTCTTTAACCAGGATGTTACCCTGCTGCATGGCTACATGCCCCTTTCGGACATTCCCCCGCTCAGCCGGGGCAGCTACGCCCCCAGTGGCTCCACCGCCCTATACGATGCTGTCGCTGGCGGCTTCACCAACATGGTGCTTTATGCCCAGCAGCTGCGCCAAAGCGGTGTGATGGTACGCTGCATCATCATTGTTTACTCAGATGGGGGAGACAATGCCTCCAAGCAGCGCGCCCGCCAAATTCGCCGCGCCGCCACCGAACTGCTCAAGCACGAAATCTACACGCTGGCCTACGTTGGCTTCCGCTCCGGCGGCATTGATGCCGCCCAGCTACGCCAGCTTGCCGACGAAATCGGCTTCCCCGACGTGTTGGCTGCTGGACTCAACCACCAGGAACTGCGCCGCATCTTCAACCTGGTGTCGCAATCCACCATTAGCATGAGCCAGCAAGGTGCCATGCCCGCAGGTATGTTTAGCTAAATTGACCAACTTCCGGGAAGTTTTGTTTGGAGAAAACAAATGTTCATTCCGCTCACAACCTTACTCATCATCATCGCCATCACCTTTATGCTGGGCATGATTACCGCCTTTGTCATGGTTATGAACGCCCTGGCCCGCCGACAAAAATGAAAAAGGCCACAAAAGTTTGCTCTACTTTTGCGGCCTATGCCTATTTCAGGAAATTGTTTGTTTATTCGGCTTCCTCAGCGGAGTTGATAATTTTCCCCACTAAGCCGTAATCAATTGCTTCCTGGGCCGACATCCAGAAGTTGCGCTCGGTGTCCTTGGCTACTTTTTCCAGCGGCTGACCCGTCTGCTCGGAGAAAATACGGTTCAGGCGTTCCCGCATCTTGATGATCTCTTCCGCTTCAATCTTGATGTCCTGTGCCTGGCCGCGTACGCCGCCCATCGGCTGGTGCAGCAAAAAGCGGGTATTGGGCAAGCTGTACCGATTTTCACGATCAACGGCTGCGTAAATTAAGGCACCTGCACTGGCAACCCAACCTGTGCCCACAACTTTCACCGTCGGTTTGACAAAACGAATCATGTCAAAGATGGTATCGCCAGATTCCACATGCCCGCCGGGGGAGTTGATGAAGATTTTAATGTCGTCGTCGGAATCGGCTGCCAGCAACATTAATTTTTCAGTTACTTCTTGCGCCAGCTTCATGTTGATTTCGCCAAAAATGGTAATAGTCCGGGTTTCTAACAGCCGATCCAGCATGCTCTTTCTGGGTTTTTCGTTGTTTTCGGCCGTTTCTTGTTCCTCTTCAAATCGAATCATGGTTGTGTCCTTATTGTGGATTTTAGCAAAGTGGACAGAGTTTACCGTGAAATTATTAGATTCAGGTAAAAAAATTCGGTAGGGGCAGGTCGCGAACCGCCCCTACCGATGGCGTCTCCTTAATTTTAGAGACGCAGGTTAGTAAATGCCTTCAAACCGGGATAGATGGCGGAATCGCCCAGGTCGTCCTCGATGCGGAGGAGTTGGTTGTATTTGGCAACGCGGTCGCTGCGGGCGGGTGCGCCCGTTTTGATTTGTCCAGCGTTCAACGCTACCGCGAGATCAGCGATGGTGGCATCTTCACTTTCACCAGAGCGATGAGAGACAACGGCTGTCCAACCATGACGCTGCACCATTTCTACCGATTGAATCGCTTCAGTCAGGCTACCAATCTGGTTTACTTTACACAGCAAGCTGTTGGCAGCATTCCGCTCGAAGCCCATCTGGATGCGCTTGACGTTGGTTACCAGCAGGTCATCCCCCACAATTTGCACCCGGTCACCCAATTTTTCCATCATCAGGGTCCAGGCTTCCCAATCATCCTCGTTTAAACCATCCTCAATGGAGATAATCGGGTATTTGTTTACCAGATCAACATAGAAATCGACCATCTCTGCGCCAGTTAATTTCTTGCCTTCGACCTTCATGTTGTACAAACCGTCTTCATAAATTTCTGAGGCGGCGGGGTCCATCGCAAACATAATTTGCTCACCTGGCTTGTAGCCTGCTTTCTCAATGGCTTCTAGCATCAACTCAAATGGTTCACTGTTGGATTTCACGTTGGGGGCAAAGCCACCTTCATCACCAACCGTGGTGCCGTACCCTTTGCTGGCTAATACCTTTTTGAGGCTGTGGTAGATTTCGGCACCCCAGCGCAGCCCTTCAGCAAAGGTAGACGCACCAACGGGCATAATCATGTACTCTTGCAGGTCGGTGGCCCCGGCTGCGTGCTTGCCGCCATTCATAATGTTCATCATCGGCACGGGCAAGGTACGAGCATACACGCCACCCAGGTAGCGGTAGAGCGGCATTTCCTGGCTGTCGGCCGCTGCGTGGGCTACGGCCAGAGAGGCACCCAAAATGGCATTGGCTCCCAGATTTTTCTTGTTCTCGCTACCGTCTAACTCTAGCATGGCTTGGTCAATACCCACCTGGTCGGTGGCATCCCAACCAACGATGGCTTCAGCAATATCTTCGTTTACGGCCATAACTGCCGCCTGCACACCTTTACCAACATAGCGACCTTTGTCGCCATCCCGCTTTTCCCACGCTTCATGGACACCGGTGGAGGCACCGGAGGGAACGATGGCTCGGCCGTAGCTGCCGTCAAAAAGCTGAATTTCGACTTCCACCGTTGGATTCCCGCGAGAATCTAAAACTTCGCGTCCGCGTACTGATTCAATGTAAGACATGATCACTCCTTCTGTGATTGTGTAAAAGCGAGGCAGGCATGATTCCACTGCTCAAAATCTTTTCGCTTTTACAAATTCCTTCCAAGAATTGTTAATTTGTGCGTTTACAGGTACAGTGGGTTTTGTGGTGGGTCTGTATTGATTGAGTAGGCTAACAGACACTCTGGAAAACTATACAGAAGCTGTCCGGTTCGGGCAAACACAATCTGCATTAAATGTGGCTGCCAAATGTCATATGTCAAATCAACCCAATTATATGGATTGTACCTAATGTCCCCTTGCAAAGTTAGGACCCCCCGGTTATAAAATTCTGTACTATATAATTTGGCAAAACCGATTCAATCATCTGCACTTAATAGACACGCATGAGCGACACGTTATCCATCGATTCCAACCAGATTCACCATCTGTGGCAGAAATTAGCTGAAGAGCTTTTAAATATTTTTGACGCCCACGGGGTTTGTGCCATTGTGGCCAACGAAACGGCCGTATTCAGCCAAACCACCACCGTTGTCGGCGTCAGCGATCCCCAGAATAAATATTTTGATGTGTGGGTGTGCGATAAAGACGGCCGTATCCAGCAAACCCGCTGGAACAAAGAACACGCCTCCTTTGCCAGCTTTATTGCCGCGGGCAAGCCCACCGTGCAAGAAAAATTCAACCAGCCACCGGCGGAGCTAATCCGCAGTGAGCTATGGCAAATCCCGCGTGACCGCATCATGGCCGTGCCGCTGCCCGCACCTGGGCGGTATGCGCCGGTTAGTCCACCCGGCATTTTGTGCCTTATCGATCCCCAAGACGGCCAACTCCTCACCAACCCAGACAATCTTGCCGCTTTGGCCACCCACGTAACCACCGCTCTGGACCGAGCCTATCTGCGGCAAACAGTCGATCGGCAAGATATTGAGTTCGCTGTCGTCTCGGAGATTAGCTACGCACTTACCTCTACCCTGAGCCTGCAAAACATCTACCGACAGCTCATGGAGCCAGTGCGCCGCACGCTCAACGTTGGCTCCGTCTCGGTCGGCCTCATTGAACAACCATCCGGCGATATTATTTTTGTAGATATTCTGATGGGTGAACTATTCAAAGATTTGCCCACCATTCGCCTGAAAAAAGGGCAAGGAATCGCCGGTTGGGTCTCCGAAAATCGCCAATCGGTCATCATCAACGATGTCTATTCCGACAAGCGTTTTTATGCCCGTGTTGATCGCCAATCTGGGTTCCAGACAGAAAACATGATTTGTATCCCGCTGCAAATCGAAGACCGGGTCATTGGCATTTTGCAAGCAATCAACAAGCAAAATGGGGATTTTAACGAGAACGATTTGCGGCTGCTGCAAGCCATTGGCGGCCCGCTGGCGGCTGCTATTGAAAATGCAAGTTTGCACACGGCCGTTCTCGCCGAGAAACGTCGCATCGAAACCATTTTTGCCAATATGTCTGAAGGGATGATGACCGTGGATGCTGACGGGCTGATTACCCACGCCAATGATTCCCTACTCAGCCTGCTCTTCCGTGATCTGCCCTCGCTGCTAGGTCACAAAGCCAACGACATGATTCGCTTTGCCAACGGTAGCCTAAGCGAATTTATGGAGCGTGTCCTCACCGCCGAAGAAGAATATCCCCAACTGGCAACCGACATGAGCCAGAGCGGTGGCAGCACAGTGCCGATTTTGCTCAGTGGCGCGCCCATCCGCGACGAGAATGGGGCAGTCACTGAAATGATCTTTGTTTTTAGCGATTTGAGCCAAATTCGGGAAGTAGAGCGGTTGCGGGATGACTTTTTCCACGGCATTATCCATGAGCTGCGCACGCCGCTGGCCACCATTTTGATGTACGCTCGCTTGCTACGCGAAGGCAAAGCGCAGCAGAAAGAGAAGGCTGACCGCTTCCTGGGCGTGATCGAGCGGGAAAGCGACCGATTGCAAAAGATGGTCCGCCAAATGCTGGAAGTGGTCAAGATGGAAGCCAGCGAGTTCCAGCGCAGCAACGACCTCATCGACCTCAATGAGCTATTTGATGAGATTTTGCCGCCGCTAGCTGACCGCGCCACCGAAAAAGGACTTACTTTCCGCCAGCGAATCGCCCCGGCCATGTCGCCCGTATCCGGCAACCAGGAAACGTATCACCTCATCTTCAAAAACCTGATCGACAACGCGGTGAAGTTCACACTCTCTGGCACGGTGCGGGTTGAAGCCTACGGTGACGGTGGCCAAATTGTGGTTGAGGTGAGGGATGACGGCATTGGCATTCCCAAACAGGCATTGCCCAATTTGTTCGGCCGTTTTTTCAGAGCGCAAACGGCCGTTGAGCGGGGCATTGCTGGCACAGGGCTCGGTCTCTACATGGTCAAAGTCGCCGTCGAAAATTACAATGGCAGTATTGACGTTAAGAGCACGGCGGGCAAAGGCACCACCTTCACGGTCAAACTTCCCATTGCTGAAGTGTAATTTCTCCTACGCTTGTGAGAAAAATCAAAGATTGCGCAGATTATGAAGATTTACCTGCATAATCTGTGAAATCTGTTGATATAATCCCCTCACTTGAAGAAACCTTATCCAACAAGAGATTGATTATGTCAACAAGAATTTACCTTGATCACGGCGCATCTACACCCGTTCACCCGCAAGTTATTGAAAAAATGCTGCCGTTCTGGACAGAACATTACGGCAATCCGTCATCGTCGCATGCCCACGGCCGTTCCGCCAATTTTGCCCTGGATGAAGCCCGCCGCACCATCGCTAGGCTGATGAACGCCCAAGCCAAAGAGATTGTGTTCACCGGCTGCGGCTCGGAAAGCGACAATTTGGCCGTGCGCGGGGTGATGTGGGCGGCGCGAAAAAACGGCGGGGGCAACCACCTGATCACCAGCGCCATTGAACATGAAGCGGTTTTGGAAACGGCCGTTCAGCTACGCGACCATTTCAACTTTGACGTAACGATTTTAGAGGTGGATGAATACGGCCGTGTCGCCGTAGACGACGTTGCCGCCGCCATTCGGCCCGATACAGCGCTCATCTCCATCATGGCCGCCAACAATGAAATTGGCACACTCCAGCCCATTCAAGAAATTGGCGCATTGGCCCATGAACACGGCATTCTGTTCCACAGCGACGCGGTGCAAGCGGCCGCCACCACCCGCTGGGACATGCAAAAGATGCCAATCGACCTGCTCAGCTTTGCCCCCCACAAATTTTACGGCCCCAAAGGTGTGGGGATTTTGTACGTGCGGGAGGGGGTTGAGTTGGTATCTTCGTTGACGGGAGGTGGGCAGGAAAACGGCCGTCGCTCTGGTACCGTTAACGTCGCTTTTGCTGTCGGTGCAGCCGAGGCGTTTAAGCTGGCGCAGGAAAACCGAGAAGCCCAGCTAGCCCATTACACCAGCCTGCGCGATCAGCTCATAGCGGGCATGATGCAAGTTGTTCCTGCCAATGAGATTATCCTCACCGGTCACCCCACCGAGCGGCTGCCCCACCACGCCAGCTTCGCCCTCAAAAATATGAGCGGCAATGACCTGCTCATACACCTGGACATGGCGGGCATTTGCGCCAGCAGCGGCTCCGCCTGCAAAACAGGCGACCCCAAACCCTCCCCCATTCTGGAAACCGTTGGCCTTGATGCTGCCTGGACCACAGGTGGTTTGCGCTTCACTGTCGGCAGCCAGAACAGCCCAGCAGACATCGAGCACGTTATCCAAACCATGCCCACCGTCGTCGAAAAAGTCCGTAAAGTTAGCCAGCTATTTTCTGCCTAATTTGCCATCAAAAAATTGAGATGCCTGTTAGCGTGGTGAATAGTTCTAAAGCGGCCGTTCCCGCCAGAGAATTACCGCTTTCATTTAAGCCCGGTGACCAGACGCAAACGGAGAAGTGACCCGGCATCACGGCCAAAATGCCGCCTCCGACACCACTTTTCCCCGGCAATCCCACCCGGTAGGCAAAATCACCCACGGCATCGTACAAACCACAGGTTAGCATCAGTGATTTGATATATTTCGCCTGTCGGTGCGTGATGAGCTGCTCGTTTGATTTGAGCAGCCGCCCTTCGTTGGCCAAAAACAGCCCAGCCCTTGCTGCATCCAGGCAGCTCATTGCCAGCGAGCAGTGGTGAAAATACGCATCAAGCACAATGGCAGGATCGTTGTGCATGTTGCCAAAGCTCTTGATGAAATTAGCCAGGGCAACATTGCGAAAGCCTGTTTCAGCTTCGGAACGGGCAACTGCCTCATCAAAATGAATAGCGGGATTGGCTGCTAGCATCTGCACGAAGTCTAGAACCGTTTGCCGCGCATCGTTCAAATGGGTGAGGATGATGTCTGTTACCACCAGCGCACCCACATTGATGAACGGATTGCGCGGAATGCCATTCTCATATTCCAACTGCACCAATGAGTTGAACGGTGTTCCAGATGGCTCGCGCCCAATTCGCTGCCAGATTGCGTCCCCCGCTAGCTGCATCGCCAGCGTGAGCGTAAATAGTTTGGACATGCTCTGGATGGAAAATGGTTCGTCTGCGTCACCAATGTGGAAGGAACGGCCGTCTACCATCTGCACCGCCATCCCAAATTTGTGTAGGGGAATATGCGCCAGTTCAGGGATGTAATCTGCCACCTTCCCCTGCCCCAAAAGCGGCTGAACGTGCTGAAAAATGTCGTCTAATATTTGTGGGTAATTCATATCACCTCAATTATAATCTACATCTTAATTGGGCAAACAAACCCGCGTCGCTCACTTTGACCAGCCTTATTTCGCCTGGAAGTATGAGCCCACAGCAACAGCCACTTTTACCATGTAGGCGAACAATTTTCTGATTGTCTGGTATAATTAGTGCATGTCTGAGCAAATCACAATTACCGTTTCCAGCAAGGTTTATCAGCGAATTTTGGAGCAGGCCAAGCAGAGCCGCACTAACGTTTCTGACCTATTAAACGGCGTTGTTGCAAATGCTTTTGTATCAGATGCGTCCGGCGAGACCCCCGCGCAGGAAAAAATGTTGCGCGAAGTTGAGGCGTACAAAAATATGCATGCTCAACTGGTAAGCCAGTATGCGGGTCAATTTGTAGCCATTCACAACGGCCAACTTGTTGACCACGATCCCGACAAAGACGCTTTGTTCTTTCGCGTAAAGCAGAATTTCCCTAATGAAATTGTTTTGCAAAGGCAAGTTTTGGGAAATCCTGATCCGGTTCTACACTTCCGGTCGCCCCGCTTTCAGCAATCATGAACGTTCAGTTTGAGTATGATCGCAGTTACTTGCCGCCAGCCCCTGTTGTGACACTGACGGTGCATGGCTATTCTGACGATGTACAACCCGCCACGATTCAGGCGATGGTGGATTCTGGGGCAGATGGGACGATGTTACCAACGGCCGTTCTCACCCAAATCGAGGCCAGCTATGTAGATTCTGTCCGCATGAGCGGCGTCACAGGTACAGTTGAACGACGAGATCGCTATCGGGTGCGCCTCCAAATCGGCGACATCGTCATCAAGGGGATTGATGCTATTGCTATTAAATCAGAAAACGAAGGCCTGATTGGCCGAGACGTTTTGAACCAACTCATTGTCACGCTCAATGGTTTAGCGGCGGAATTAACTATTGCAGATCAATAAAGATCAATGGAGTCTTGTCCATGCTAATGAAATTTCGCCAGCCAGTTACTGTTTGATTTGGTAACTCAATTAGCCCATCATAATGAAAGATATAGAAATCAAGATTCAAGGACAAGTAAAGTATTCAGATTGGCTTCGAGTCGTGTTAAGAAATTTTTTGATTTCTTTGGTAGGAATATTACTCATTTCCATTGCTTTTTCTTGGTACTTTGCAATATATGATCCATCCCAGTGTCCAATCTGCGTTGGCTTTTTGATTTTTTCTTCGAGTCTTGCTATTTGGACTGTGATCTTAAGCCTACTTACGGTATTCACACTTCATGTTTTTAAAAGACAACATGTATTTGAATCACTAAATGGTTTGATAACCTCCGAAGAAATACAAATTACTCAAGCAAGTTTGAACCAAACGATTAACTGGAAGAGATACGTAAAATTCAAAAAGTTTTCAAAGGTATTATTGCTCTATGATTCGCCATATTCATTTCATATTTTTCCAAAACATATTTTTGAAGGTGAAGAAGATTGGAGAAAATTCGTCGATTTGGTAAAAATCCAGATTAACGCAAAGAAAAAAGATACTTTATGATCCTCAATAATTCAAAAAAGCGCGTGGTTGTGGCCATGAGTGGTGGAGTGGACAGCTCTGTTGCGGCTGCCCTGCTGGTGGAGCAAGGCTACGACGTGGTAGGAATGATGATGCGTCTGTGGAGCGAACCGGGCATCGGCTCGGGTGCACCTGCAAACCGCTGCTGCACCCCAGACCAAATGGCCGATGCGCGGCGCGTGGCTGGTTTGCTGGGCATCCCGTTTTACGTGGTGGATGTGCAAGATCATTTTCGGCAGACGATTGTGCAATTTTTTATTGATGAGCATGACGACGGCCGTACCCCCAACCCCTGCATCGAATGCAACCGCCAAATCCGCTTCACCTACCTGCTGGAACGCGCCCTGGCCTTGGATGCCGACTACTTAGCCACCGGACATTACGCCCAGGTGCGCCACACGCCCAGCGGCTACCAACTGCGCAAAGGACTCGACCCCAACAAAGACCAATCCTACGTCCTGCACGTGTTAGATCAAGAAAAGCTGGGCAAAGTGCTCTTCCCCATTGGTGGCTACACCAAAACAGAAGTGCGCGAGCTGGCACAAAAGTTTGGCCTCCCCGTCGCCAGCAAGAGCGAGAGCCAGGATTTATGCTTTTTGGGCGATGGCAACTACCACCGCTTTTTGCAGGAGTACAGCCAAAAAGTAAGCGCACCCGGCCCCATCCTCACCAGCAGCGGCGAGGAGCTAGGGCAGCACAACGGGCTGCCGTTTTACACGATTGGGCAGCGTAAAGGACTGGGCATCTCGGCCAGCGTACCGCTGTTTGTCCTGCGTAAAGATGTGGCGCAAAATGCCCTCATCGTCGGACCAAAATCAGAGCTGGGGCAGCAAACGTTGATTGCCCGCGACGTGAATTGGCTCAGTGGCCGTCCGCCACAACAACCCATCCCCGCACAAATCAAAATTCGGTACAAAGCCAAAGGCATTCAGGGTGAGGTGGTGAATTTGGGCGACGGCCGTTCCCAAGTAACCTTCCACGAGCCTGTTTTTGGCGTCACGGCGGGGCAAGGGGCTGTTTTTTACGATGGCGACGTTTGCCTGGGCGGCGGGATTATTGCTGACGGAGTGAATGAGCTAAATGGGGAAACGGCCGTTCCCACCCACACCACCCCTTCACTCGAGTTAAACAAAATTCAGGTGCTTTCATGACCACAGCCGCCTCTGGACTCATCCTCGGATTTTTGCTGGCCACAGCCTACGGTGCAGGCTTCCACCTGCTACTGGGTGGCCCTGCCCGGCGCATCATCCTCTACCTGATTTCCGCCTGGATTGGCTTTGCTCTCGGCCACGTGGTAGGCGATCTGCTCAACCTGACCTGGCTGCGTTTGGGTGCATTGCAGCTATTCAGTGCTAGCGTGGGTGCCTGGGTGGCACTCATTTTAAGTTGGTGGCTGGCTGGGGATACGGCCGTTCGCCAATAGGTTCCCGCAGCCAACGATGAGATTGCCTTAATCCGCTCACGTTTGCTTTGAAGCCGCCCTGCTTTAATGCTATACTTGCCGCTGTACTTCCAACAAACCTTAATTCAGGAGCAACCATCCACCCGTGGATAGCAATCTGGCAAATACATCTGGCACAGTGCCAGAACAACAAAAACTGATTTCCGTAAAACCTGTCTACATCGTCTTGGCCGTCATCTTGGCAATTGCTCTGCTCGGTGGTGCCGTGTGGGGCATTATTTGGCTGGCCAGAACCCAGGCAGCCGCCATTGAGGCCGTCCGCGACGTGCTGCTCATCGCCCTGGCCCTGGAATCCTGCCTGTTTGGCATTGTGCTGCTCTTTATGCTAATGATGATTATCCGGCTGGTGAACATGCTGGAATTTGAAATCAAACCAATTTTAGAGAAAACCAACGAAACTGTCGGAACCATTCGCGGCACAACCACATTTGTTAGCAAAAACGTTGTCAAGCCAGTCACCGAAGCGCGTGTGCAGGTAGCTGGCCTTCGCCGAGCCATTAAAACCTTATTTGGCAATCCACGCGACAATATTGACAACGCACCACACTAGTACCTGTCTGACTATTGGCCACAGAGTTCACAGAGAACTTAGAGGCGAGGGTTCATTTCTTAGATTTCTCTTTTTCCTCTGCGGCTATATCGGCTAGATTCTTAATTAGGAGAGATTTTATGAGTGATAATTCAAATGACCTCGGGGCATTTTTGGCTGGATTTGTCATTGGTGGACTCGTCGGAGCCGCTACAGCTATTATATTGGCCCCGCAATCTGGCCAAGAAACCCGCAGCCAAATCGCCAACCGCAGCAATGAACTACTGCAATCTGGCAGTGCCCGTGTACAACAAGTACGCAGCTCTGCTGGCAACTATGGCCAAGAATATCTCGACCGCGCAGGCTCCGCCCTTAGCAGCACTCGCCAACAAGTAAAAGATGTTGGGGGACGTGTGCAGGACCAGGCGCGGATTGTATTGGACAAAGGAAAAGAACAGGCTTCGCAGATAACCAACCGTGGTGACAACACAGAAGCCAACGGCAGCGAGAGCAACGCGTAAACGGCCGTTTCCGTTCACAGAACGCTACATCGTAGCCACCCTTATTTCCTTTACATTCACGAACAACTGAGTCTGTAACCGCATAACGTTTGGCTCTGGCAGTGCCGCAACACCGCCATCCATTTGCAGACAGGCGTCTCCCAACCGGAGTCGCCTTTTTGTATGTATGCAAACCACACGGAAATTTGAAAGCCAAAAAGTAATCTCTCTGTGGTTTGCTTAAGCAAAAGCCAACTGCACGTCAGTTCTTATCCAAATTCCGTTTGGCTTTTGCAAACAACCCACCATGACCCGAATTTCAATCATCACTATTGATCAACTGTTAAAACAACTGCCAAACGGCCGTATTGCCCAGGAAGTGAAACGCGCCTACGACTTTGCCAAGCATATCCACAACGGCCGTCAGCGAGAATCTGGCGAACTGTATATTGACCACGATCTGGCCGTTACTCACATCATGTGCCAGCTTAGCGTAGACCCACCCACCCTCATCGCCAGCATGCTCCACGACAGCCTGCTGCCCCACACGGGCCAAACAGTAGCAAGCATCCAAAAATATTTTGGAGAAGAACCAACTTCGCTTATCAAAGGGCTAGAACAGCTTTACGCCTACGCGAACGAAGCCCAATACCTGCGCCACCACGATCCCGAAGCCGACCGCAAAACGCTGGAAGGCGTTCGCCGCGCCGTGTTGGCCATTATCGAAGGGGATATTCGGGTCATTCTCATTCGCCTGGCCGACTGCCTGCATGATTTGCGCAAAGCCAGCAATTTGCCTTCAGAGCAGCGTCGCATTATCGCCAACGAAGCTATGAACATTTACGCACCATTGGCCAATCGTTTAGGCATCTGGCAGCTCAAGTGGGAATTGGAAGATTTGGCTTTTCGCTATCTGGAACCAGAAAAATATAAAGAAATTGCTAGCCAGCTAGCCGCCCGTCGTGCTGAACGGACGGAAAATATTGAAGAAGCGGTCAGTAAGTTAGAGCGTATCATCCATGATCATGGCATAAAAGGTTTCGTCAGCGGCCGTTCCAAACATATTTACTCCATTTACCGCAAAATGGAGCGTAAGCGGCTCGATTTTGACCATATTTTTGACATCCAGGCCTTGCGCGTCATTTTGGAACCGACAGATGAAGTCGCCTACAACAAAAAAACACTGAAAGAAAAAGAAGAGGAAGATCGCTATTTATGCTACCAGGCACTTGGGTTGGTCCACAGCCTATGGCAGCCCATCCCCCGTGAATTTGACGATTACATTGCTGCTCCCAAAGCCAACGGGTATCAATCTTTGCATACGGCCGTTATCGACACCAACACAGGCGAAAACCTTGAAGTGCAAATCCGCACCCGCCGGATGCACGACGAGGCAGAAAAAGGGGTTGCCGCTCATTGGGAGTACAAAGAAGATGGTGGCAAGGTTGCCAGCTCTGTAAAAAAACGAATCGAAACCATGCGCGAACTGCTGGCCAGCTTGCAAGACGACAATCATGAAGAAGATGATGATGCGCTGATAGAAAATGAAATCCTGGCCGAGCGCATCTACGTCTTTACCCCCAACGGAGACGTGATCGATTTACCTTCTGGCTCTACGCCCATCGACTTTGCCTACGCCATTCACACCGAGGTCGGTCATCGCTGCCGGGGGGCGCGTGTTAACGGCAAGATGGTCAGCCTGGATTACATCCTTAAATCAGGCGAGCGCGTTTCTATCCTGACTACCAACCGAGGCGGGCCAAGCCGTGACTGGATGAACAGCAGCCTGGGATACACAGGCAGTGCACGCACGCGCAGCAAAATTCGCCAATGGTTCCGCAACCAGGAACGCGAGCAAAATATTTTGCAAGGGCGCGAGGTGGTTGAGCGGGAGTTGCGTCGCCTGGGGCTAACGGAAACGTACACGGTGTCAGACATCGCCCAATCGCTGAAGTTTGAGGACGAGGAGCAGTTCCTGGCCAAAGTGGGCTTTGGCGATATTCAAAGCCGCCAAATTAGCGGGGCTATTGCCTTGATGGAAAAGAGCCTGCACCCGGATGATGAATTACGGCCGTTGCTGCTGCAAACACCCGCCAAAAAGCAGGGGCTCACCATCACCGGGGTAGCTGGACTACACACCCGCATGGCCAAGTGTTGCCAGCCCATCCCCCCAGAGGCGATTGTCGGCTTCATCACACGCGGCCAGGGCGTTACAATTCACCGTGCCGACTGCAAGCAGGTAAAAAATACATCAGAGCCAGAGCGGTTGATTGATGTGGCCTGGGGGAATGATTCGGCCGTTTATCCTATTCCCATAGTGCTAAAAGCGTACCGTCGCCCCAATATCATCGAAGAAATTGTGGCCATCCTGCGCGGTCAGCGAATTAACACGCCCAAAACCAAGACAACTTCCGTGGGCAACATCATGACCATTTCGCTTGTTGTGGAAGTGAAGAGTTTAGAACAACTTAATTGGCTGCTACAAAAGCTGGAATCGCTGCCCAATGTCATCGAGGCGCACCGCCAACGCTGGTAAAACAGCAATCGGTATAAGTTGCGAAGGTCCAGATGTTTTTACAATTGACATCAAATTTCCTAGCATGATAAAATATGACCGTAGTCACAACCATAGTCATTTTATTGGAGGCAAGATGGAGCGAACAATTTCTAAAAGCAAGCTAAAAGCCAACATGCTCCGAATCTTTCGGGAGATAGAGGCAAGTAATGAAGAACTAACTGTAACCGATCATGGCGTCCCAGTTCTAAAAATCGTACCAATTAAGAACAAAAAGAGCATTGACGAACTGTTTGCCCCATATCGTGGCAAAATGAGTTATACGGAAGACTTAAATACGCCAACCATTGATGAATGGGAAGATATTTAATGGTTGTATTTGACACGTCCACCCTACTCTTTCACCTATTTGAACCCGAGAAATTATCCAAAATTGCTGTCGATACGATTGACCAAGCCAATGAGATCATAATTAGTGCAATCTCTATCTGGGAAATCGGACTAAAAGTTAAAAAAGGCAAACTCAATATCCCACTTTCAGCTACTGAAATGGTCAAAATTCTCCAGCGTGCTGAAAAGATACGCTTCTATTCCGTTGATGTTGAGACATGGCTGGAAAATGTATCTCTAGATTGGCATCATCAAGACCCAGCGGATAGGACAATCGTAGCCACCGCCCGGTTGCTAAATTGTCCGCTAATCACATCAGATATGACAATAAGAGATTTTTATGAAACTGCAGTTTGGTAAGCGTATCGTGATTGTGGGCACAAGCGGGTCGGGCAAATCGACATTAGCGAAGCAGCTTGCAACCCACCTCAATTACCCGCATATTGAACTGGATAGCCTGCATTGGGGGCCAAACTGGGCGGAAGCACCCGATTTTCTAGAAAAGGTAGATGAAGCCACGCAACGGCCGTTTTGGGTGTTGGATGGCAATTATACAAAGACCAGCCACATTTTCTGGCCCCGTGCCGACACAATTATTTGGCTAGACTATCCTATCTGGGTCAATTATTGGCGTCTGCTTCGACGCACTATCCAGCGCGTTTTTGGCAAAGAATTGCTGTGGAATGACAATCGTGAATCGTTCCGTGAGCAATTTTTGTCAAAAGAATCGCTGTTTGTCTATATCCACCGTACCTACCAGAAGCGGCGTGAGCGGTATTCTAAGCTCATCCAGAATGATGCCTATCCTCATCTCACCTGGATTCATCATCACTCTCCCCGCGAGACCAAGCATTGGCTGAAGCAGTTATCACATTAGCTCTTTGATTGCACGGTGCCCATTTCGTCTAACTGAAAGGTTTCTTCACCTTCCTCAGTTTTGAGTATAATCTGCCGGGTTTTTAACACGTAACGGAATTCCTGCATCCACGCTTCATCTGTGTTGGCCTTATAGACAAGATGCCCCCAAACGGCCGTTTCATCCCGCCCCCGCAATCTTAGACTGGCATCATGCCAGCGGCAATAATAAACTAATGGTTTCATTTATCTTCCTCAAAAAACGCGGAACACAAAGCTGCACAGAGGCAACACATAAGTTCACAGAGAGCAAGAAAAATCTGTAACCGCAATCTGCGCCAATCTGCGAAATCTGGATTCTTATTCTTCAATCGCCTCATACTGCTCAAAAATGCGGCGGTATGCCAAAGAGCTAGCCATGAGCTCGTCGTGGCTGCCCACCGCCTCCATGCGCCCTTTGCGCATCACCACCACCTTGTCTGCCCAGCGAATTTGCGACAAGCGATGCGTGATTAAAATCGTGGTTTGGTTAGCTGCTGCCCGCACAATCGCCTGCTGAATTTGGTCCTCGGTGGCACTGTCTACCGCGCTCGTCGAATCATCCAAAATGAGGATGCGTGGCCGTGTGAGGAACGCCCGTGCCAACGCCAGCCGCTGTCGCTGCCCCCCAGAAAGGGTGACGCCTCGTTCACCAATCACCGTCTCATACCCATCCTTAAAATTGAGGATGAACTCATGCGCCTGTGCCGCTTTGGCCGCTTCGACTATCATTTCTTGCGTGGCACCGGGGCAGCCAAAGGCAATGTTTTCGCCAACCGTGCGTGAAAACAAGAAGATATCTTGCTCAATAATAGAGATTTGTTGCCGTAATGCCGCCAGGTTCCAATCGCGCACGTCAATACCGTCTACGAGGAGACGGCCGTTTCCTACATCATAAGTTCGGTTAATTAGCTTGGCCAGCGTACTCTTGCCAGCACCCGTCTGGCCCACAATGGCCACCGTCTCGCCCGGCGTAATGCCAAAATCAATCGCTTGCAGCACGGGCGACCCGGCCACGTAGCTGAACGTCACGTTGTCAAACGCCACCTCGCCCACAATCTCGGCTTGATGACCAGCCGCGTTTTCATCCAGCAGCGTTTCTGCGTTCATCAGCTCCAAAATGCGCCGCGCACCTGCCAGCCCCAGCGACACCCGCGAATACGCCAGCAGCGAAATAAATGTCGGGAAACCAAACAGAGCCAGCAGCCCCATGTAACCAACGACATCCCCTACAGCAATTTGCTCCAGGTTAAACAGGTAAAGGGCATGGGCAAAGCCAATGCCTTGGGTAACGCCGAGCAGTAGCAGGGGCAAAAAGCGAGCCTCAATTTTGCCCTGATCCACGGCGGCATCCCGGTAGCGCGTGGCATTTTGATTGAACAGACCAATTTCTTGCGTTTCCTGCGCCGCGCCTTTTACCAGCTCGATGCCATCAATTGCTTCTGCGAGACGGCCGTTCAACGTCCCAAACGCCCGCCGCACCCGGTCAGCCACGCCTTGCAGCACCCGCAAATAACGCATCACCGCCAAAACATAGGTCACAATAAAAAATAATGGGGCGGCTGCCAACTGAGGATGGTAGCTGGGAGCTACCAACAGCGGCATGATCATAAAGTTTGCCGAGCCAGCGACCAAATTGATGCCAGGGTTCATCAGCAAATTCACTTCATGAACGTCATTGGTGGCCCGCGCCATCGTGTCACCAACCGGCTGAGAATCGTGAAAAGCGGTACTCTTGCCCAACAAGCTGATATACAGCTCCTCGCGCATATCCCGCTCCAATCGTTCACCCATCACGGCACTCGAAAAGTTGCGCCCAAGCTGTAACACCGCCCGCACGGATTGACTCCCAATCACCCCAAGGGCCATCCAGCCAATCGTGCGCAAATCGGCGGGTGTTTCTAACGCTGCGTCAAATGCCGTACCAATGAGTACCGGAACGGCCGCAGCCAAAGCCGCATTGCCAAATGCACCGGTAAACATGCTGGCCAGCAGCAGCTTATGGTGTGAAAGATGGGATAAGACCCAGCGACCAGTGGTACTTTGGTCAGTCTGCTGTGATCTATTAACGTCAAATTCACTCACATTTTTTTCTCTTTGTTTTAGGATGACATCGTATCTTTATTAAATCTTTATATCGTCATAAAAACGCAGCCTTGCATCCCAGCGACGACGACAACAGATTTGTTCATTCACTGGTAGTTCTATGAGCATTCAAAATAGTTTAAGCAATGCATTTCTTTGGGCAAAGCCTTTGGCTCCCGAATTCGTCAAAAACCATTATCGCACACAGCAAACGTTTGAGCATCCCGCTAAGTTTGTTCGCCCGTTGGAGGGCATTATCAACATGAAGCGCGTCCTCGTTATTGGTTCAAGTGGCTCTGGCAAATCAACGCTGGCGCGTCAGCTTGGGGCAACGTTGGAATTGCCCGTTATTCATTTGGATCGCCATTATTGGCACGCTGGCTGGGTGGGCACGCCTATGGACGAATGGCAAGCAACAGTGCAAAAGTTGATCCGTCGCGACACCTGGATTATGGATGGGAATTATCGAGAAACGTTGAACATTCGGCTGCAAGCGGCCGATTCTGTGGTTTTTTTGGATTTACCCCCCTGGATTTGTGCGTTACGCGCCATCAAGCGACGTATTCAGTATCGCAAACGTCCCCGCCCAGACATCGCTGAGGGCTGTCGTGAGCCTTTGTTAGACCCGCAGCTTTTCCAATTTGTGCGCCACGTGCTCAACTACCCAAACCGAGCCAAACCGTTTGTAATGCAGCAGCTAAGAAGCATTGCCCACGACAAGCACATTGTACTGCTAAAATCCACGCAGGACGTGGATAATTTCATTAATGCACCGCTGGATTTCCCAAATCTCAATTTCATCAACGGCCGTCAAGCAATCCACACCCCACAAATCGTGCGACTCCCTATGGATTGAGAGCCACCGTTTGCCGTACGGTGTACACAGCCCCAGACGGCCGTAATTCACTTTGCACAAGCTGAACGGCCGTTACCCCAAACTTTACCTCCGCCACCTGCACATCCCAATGGAGCCTACGCGCCTGCCCCGCATCCTTTACGCGCCCCAGAGTAAGATGCGGATTGAACAGCCGTTTCTCCCGCGACCACCCTAAACCAACCATCCGATCTTCCAATTCAGACTGCAACAATTTCAGCGGCGCCACGTCGCCAGCTAAACCCACCCACACCACACGCGGCCGTTTCTGGTTAGGGAATGCCCCCACGCCACTCAGACGCAGCCGAAACGGTTGGTGCTGCGCAGCTAGTTGGGTCAGTTCCTGTTGCAAACCAGGCAGCTGAGCAACGGCCGTATCCCCCAAAAAGCGCAGTGTCAGGTGCATTTGCTCACGGTGCACCCAGCGCACCGCCCGCTTTGGTAAATGATGACCGAGCTGAACGGCCGTTGCCGCCAACAGATCCTTCACTTCTTCCGGCAAATCAATCGCCACAAACAAACGAATCTTGTCACCCATCATCCCATTGTACCCAAAACCAGGCTAATTCCCCGATTCAAACAGGCAAAATGTGACCGCCTTCCAACTTGTGTGTCTGACAAGATGCTGCCCCAAAGGTTGAGGTAGCACAACATGCCAGCCGTTTGGCTGCAACTAAACAGACAGCATTGCGTAAGAAACAGCGTCTGGCATGATTGTGGAGGATTAAAATTGATCCTCCAGCAGATGGATTTAGATTTAGATGGATTGGACCACAGAACAAATATTGGGTCTGGCACCTGACCAATTTACCCTCCGCGCCGGGCGAGGCCTGGCAACCCCCCAAAAGTGGATCGCCCTGCATCGGGAGGATGACATCATTTGGGGCATTCATCCGAACGGCCGTAGCAAAACTGGGGAGACGGCCGTTTACCTACCCACCTTTGCCACAATTTGCACCTGCAAGAGCCGCAAAACCCCCTGCCGCCACAGCCTCGGACTGCTGCAACTGTGGCAGCAGCAAGCGGGCAAATTCACATCCCACACCAAAAGTAAAACGGTTGGGGCCTGGATACGCCGCGAAAAAATCAAAAAGTATCGTGGCAAGAGACCAACCCAGCCATACACACCCGACCTGGCACAGCTCATGGCTGGGTTACACGCGCTAGAACTTTGGCTGCTGGACATGGTTCGGCACGGTTTGGCCCGCCTGCCGGAGCGCCCCAAAACGTATTGGCACAGTATGGCTCACCGATTGGTTGATGCCCAAGCCATCAATCTGGCCCAAACGGTGCGAAAAATCTCCCAAATTCCCAAAAAGCAAACGAATTGGCCGGACGAACTTCTGCAAGAAATCGGCCGTCTTTACCTGATTGTGCAAGGGTTTCGCAACTTTGATCAGCTGCCCGTACCCACGCAAGCCGATTTGCAAACGGCCGTTGGCTGGTTGCCCACCCACTTACCCGCAGCCAAAACCCACACCGACCATTGGCTTGTGCTGGGCAGGCAGCAAGAAGAGATGGGTAACCATGTGCGGCATATCACCTGGCTGTGGGGCCAGCAAACTGAGACCATTGCCCAACTCATTGAGCAAACACGCGGCCAACCAACTGCTGGCGTGTGGCTGCCTACCAGCACAGTTTGGCACGGCTCGCTCAAATTTGCCCCCAGCAACTGGTCGCAAATCGCTGTGTGGCACGGTCAACTGCAAGAATCAGCCACCTCTCACCCAAAGCCCAGCGGCTTTGCCACCATTCAAGCCGCAACGCAGACGTACACCCACGCCCTGGCCGTCAATCCGTGGCTCACCCATTTCCCCATGCTGCTTACGCAGGTACAGTCAAAAATGACAGAGGCAGGTTGGCAAATTGAGGATCAGGCAGGCACCTGGCTGCCGCTGCCGCCAAAGTTTAGCCATGGCTGGCAGCTCATGGCATTGGCTGGTGGCACACCTTCGTTGCGGCTGTTTGGCGTGTGGAACGGCCGTTTCCTCCAGCCACTTTCCATCAATCAAAACAACCAATGGCACGACATTCACATTTGGCAAGGTGTAAAATGATAGCCTGGCAAGATACTGTAAAAACAGCCCTGCTGGGAACCAAACGGGCAGAGATGCCCACACAGGCGGATGAACAGCCCCTTGGACAATTTCTGGCTCAGCTCCCAATGGAAGAAGAAGCTGCGACGTTGCTTGCTGCCGCCGGAACGACTGCCTTGCACCGGCAAACTGGCTGGCAGCCACGCCAAGCAGCCCCACCTGCACCCGCACCTTCCCCGCCCGATATGCCCGTTTGCCCCCCAGTCGTTGCCCGTCAAATTGAGCAGATGCTTCTTGGCCCACAAACAAGCCTGCTGCCAGAAATGCTGGATGCACTGGCTCAAACGGGTCATCGCCTTCCTGACCATTTGCTACCCAATCTATTGGAAAAAGGGAACAAGATGGGGCGAATACGGCCGTCTATTTTGCAAGTCATCGGCAATCGTGGTCGCTGGCTGGCGCAGCAAAATCCGTCTTGGCAATACGCCTCACCGGAAATTGATCATTGGATTGGGCTGCTAAAAGCATGGGAAACGGCCGTGCCCCCCAAACGCCAAGCCCTGCTGCGGCAAATCCGCACCACACACCCAGAAAGAGGGCGGCAAATCCTGGAACATACCTGGAAAAGCCATAATGGCATGGTGCGCCACCAAATCATCAAAATTTTGGACATCAATCTGAGCCAAGCCGATGAGCCATTTTTGGAAGCTGCTCTGGATGATCGCAATCACCTGGTGCGTCGCGCTGCCGCTGACTTACTGGCAAAATTGCCAGAGGCTCGCCTGAGCCAGCGTATGGAGCAGCATGTTGACGGGATTCTCAGTTGGGCTGGCTGGCCGTCTAAAATCACGGTTCGCCTACCAAAACAGATACTGCCAGCCATGCTGCGCGATGGCGTTCCCGACATCAAAGAGGAAGATCGCGTCAAGCTGCGCAGCCGCCTGCTGACGCAGATCATCAACCGGGTGCCGCTAGCCCATTGGCAAGCGCAGTGGCAAAAAACGCCCCAAGAAATCGTCAAAGCAGCCAAGCGGAGTGCCTGGCCACGCACGCTCATGTCCGCCTTCAGCACCGCAGCCATCCGGCAAAAGAACAGTGCCTGGGCAGAGGCTCTCATTGTGGTAAATGAGTTCAATAGCTTCACCGGGCGGCTGGTGCCAATCCTGACTCCCAGCCAATGTTTGGCCCTGATGCAAAAGGCAGCCAAACAATCGCGCCAACTGAAACGGCCGCATCCCTTGCACATCTTTTTGCAGCATTGGCAGCAAGCCTTGTCAGTACCTATGGGTGAATTTTGGCTGGAGCTATTTGCCGAGCATTTACGAAAAGAAAAAAAACAGGCACCTGATCCCACGGTGAACAATCTGTTTCGGCGGTTTGGACAAAAATGTGCCCCAGAGCTGGCGGATACGGCCGTTGCCAAACTCACCAACATATCTGGCCTCAGCAGCACTTGGCAAAAAACAGTCAACCACCTCTGCCAAACCCTGCAACTCCGCCGCGATCTGTTAGCCGAAATCAACAAACTCGGTTCGACACAAGACCAACCTCCGGAAGGTTTTTGGCGATAAGAAACAGTTTTAAGCAAACCTTCCGGAAGTTTAGAAGTTTATTGGAGAAGAAACATGGAAACAATTTTACGCGCCCATGCCGAACAGCAGTTTGCTGCCGAGCTATACGAATTAGAACAGGCAGATCGTCGCCCAAAACCAGCCAACTGGCGGCTCTCGCCCTGGGCAGTCGCCACTTACATTCTAGGCGGCACGCTGGATAATGGCTTTGAAATCACCCCAAAATATATTGGCAACGGCCGTCTCATCGAAATCGCCATCGCCACCCTCACCACAGATCGAGCACTGCTGCTCATGGGCATCCCCGGTACGGGCAAAACCTGGGTCTCTGAGCATCTGGCCGCTGCCATTTCCGGCGACTCCACGCTGCTGGTGCAAGGCACGGCTGGCACCAGCGAAGAGGCGATTCGGTACGGCTGGAACTACGCCAGCCTCATCGCCAAAGGCCCTACCGCCGAAGCCCTCGTCCCTAGCCCCATCATGACCGCCATGCGGGATGGCCAGCTTGCCCGCGTAGAAGAGCTCACCCGTATTCCTGCCGATGTGCAGGATGCCCTCATCACCATCTTGTCCGAAAAGCTGCTACCCATCCCCGAACTCAATCAGGAAGTGCAGGCGGTCAAAGGATTTAACGTCATCGCCACCGCCAACGACCGTGACCGGGGCGTAAATGACCTCTCTAGCGCCCTCAAACGCCGCTTCAACACCGTTGTGCTCCCCCTGCCCGCCACCGCCGACGAAGAAATAACGATCGTGCAGCAGCGGGTTCACAGCCTGGGGAAAGCATTGGAGCTGCCTGCGGAACCGCCCGCCCTGGCAGAAATTCGCCGCGTGGTCACCATTTTCCGCGAACTGCGGCAGGGCATGACAGAGAGCGGCAGGGCAAAGCTCAAATCACCCAGCAGCACGCTTAGCACAGCCGAAGCAATTTCCGTTATTAACAGCGGTTTGGCGTTGGCGGGCCATTTCGGCGATGGCACCCTGCGCGCCGGAGATTTAGCTGCCAGCCTTACTGGAGCCGTCGTCAAAGACCCGATTCACGACACCGTCATCTGGCGCGAATACCTGGAAACCATCGTCAGAGAACGCGAGAATTGGGAAGATTTGTACCAGGCGTGTCGGGCATTAGTTTAGAGACTGGAGATTGGAGACTAGAGATTGTCCCACTTATTAATCTTTAGTCTCCAGTCTCAAATCTCCAGATTTATTATGAAACCTACTGAATTTTTGCACCTCTTCCCCATCCGCCATCATGGGCCTGGGTCTGCACGTGCTTTATTAAGTTCGCTACACGAACTCAAGCCAGATGCAATTTTGGTGGAAGGGCCGCCAGATGCCAACGAAATTATTCATTGGTTAGGGCATGAAGATATGGAACCGCCCATCGCCCTGCTGGTTTATCGACCAGACAAGCCAGAGGCAGCTGGCTCCTACCCTTTTGCCGACTTTTCGCCAGAATTTCAGGCGTTGCGCTACGGCGTGCAGCACGGCATTGTGACGCGCTTTTTTGATTTACCGCAGACATACATGCTCGCCACGGAAATCCGACCGATGATGCCGGATACGGCCGTTTTCGACCAAGTTGCCTCTGCCACAGGACATGCTGATTATGAACTGTGGTGGAATGCACTCATTGAGCAACGACAAGATCATACTGACCTGTTTGTTGGGGTTTTGGAGCTGATGCAAACGATGCGCAATGCTGCCGAAGAAAATCCAGAGGCCGAGTTGGATGAGGATACGGCCGTCTCCCATGCCCGCGCTCGGCAATTTGCCGAGCAGCGGGAAGCTCACATGCGCCGCGCCATCCGCCAGGCACGCGCCGAAGGGTGTGAGCGGATCGCCGTGGTGTGCGGGGCTTGGCACGCCCCTGCCCTCTACAATTTGGACAGTGAAGCAGCTGATGATGCCCTGCTGACCAATCTGCCCAGTGTGGCCGTAGAAACAGCATGGGTGCCGTGGACATACGGCCGTCTCTCAGCGGCAAGAGGGTACGGTGCAGGCATTCGCGCCCCTGGCTGGTACCATCATCTGTGGCAAATGGGGCAGCAACTAGCCTCGCCTACCCAAATGAGCATTGCCTGGCTGAGCCACGTGGCCCAGCTGCTACGCGACCAAGATTTAGATGCCTCGTCTGCCCACATCATCGAAGCCGTGCGGCTGGCAGAATCGTTGGCGGCATTGCGCGGCTTGCCCGCTCCCGGCCTGCTGGAGCTAAACGAAGCGACCCAAACGGTGCTTTGCTTTGGCGATGCCGCACCGATGCGGCTCATCCAACAACAACTCATTGTGGGCGAACGGATGGGGGCTGTGCCGCCTGACTCGCCCATGATTCCGCTTCAGCGGGATTTGCATCAGCAGCAACGCCGCCTGCGCCTGCGCCCAGAGCCAGAACCCACCACGCTTAATCTGGATTTGCGGAATGAGACCCACCGCGAACGCAGCCAACTGCTGCATCGGCTCAATCTTCTCAACGTCCCCTGGGGCAAAACGATGCCAATTCGCGCCCAATCTGGCACCTACCAGGAGGTGTGGCAGCTTGCTTGGCAACCAGCCTTTGTGGTGCGGGTGATTGAGGCGGGCGTTTGGGGCAATACGGTGGAAACGGCCGTTACCAACTTTGCCACCGATCAAGCCCAACAAGCCCAGGATTTGCCCACGCTCACCAATCTTCTTGACCAAGCGTTGCTGGCAGATTTGCCAGAACTGGTGTTGAACCTGCTAACACGCATCGAGGAGCAAGCGGCCGTTACCAGCGATGTGCCCCACATGATGGACGCGCTGCTGCCGCTGGCCCGCGTGCTGCGCTACGGCGACGTCCGCCAAACCGATCCGGAAGTGGTGCGGCATGTAGTGGATACGCTGGTAACGCGCATCTGCATTGGCTTACCCAGCACCTGCGCCAGCCTGGACAATGACGCAGCGGCTGAAATGCTTGATAGAGTTACGGCCGTTCACGCCGTCATCGCCACCCAGCAAAACCAGGATCATCTGGCCGCCTGGGAAGACACGCTGCGTCAACTGGCTGACCAGCCGGGCATTCATGGTCTGCTCGCTGGAAAATCAACGCGACTGTTGCTGGATACGGCCGTTTTCCAATCAGAAGAAGCGGCAACACGACTGGAGCGGGTGTTATCGAGGACAGCCACCGATGTGAACCAACTGGCCCAGATGGCGTTCTGGATTGAAGGCTTTCTCAAGGGCAGCGGTCTGCTGGTATTGCACGATCCAACCTTGTGGCAACTGCTCGATGGCTGGGTAACACAGCTTGATCCGGAACGATTCCAAACCATTTTGCCGCTGCTGCGCCGCACGTTTTCTACTTTTTCCGAGGCGGCTCGCCAGCAGTTGCTAGACCGAGCACGCTTCGGCGGCGCCACCGCTAAACAACCCATTCACGCCCCGACATTTAATGAAGAACAGGCCAACAAAGTTCTGCCGCTGGTAGCACAACTTTTGGGCATCAAGGAGATTGGGGATTAGAGATTGGCAGATCAAAGAGAAAAATCTCTAATCTCCAGTCTCTAATCTCCAAATTCAGCTATGGAAGAAATTACAAACCATCCCGCCATTCAACAATTCTTCTCCGCCGCAGACGCTGCCGATGAAAACGGCCGTCGCTGGCGGCTCATTCTGGGACAAACCCAAGAAGAGCAAGCCCAAGAAGCTCAGCCTGGCGAAGGGAATGATGAGGGAGAGGATCAGCAGTCTCAAAGTGGCCTCTCAGAGCAAGACCAAGCGATGGATGAAGCATTAGAAGCATTGTACGGCGACAGCACGGGCGGTGACCTCAGCGACTCCAACCCAGATATTGCCCGCTGGCTGGGAGATATCCGCACCTACTTCCCCGCCTCGGTGGTGCAGGTGATGCAGCAAGATGCGCTCAACAAGCTCAACCTGCGTCGCCTGCTCAACCAGCCAGAATTTTTGGAAGCGATTGAGCCAGACGTTCAACTTGTTGCGAACCTGTTAGCTTTGCGTCGCGTCATGCCAAGCAAAACAAAGGAAACTGCCAAAGAGGTGGTGCGCCAGGTGGTGGAACAGCTTTTAGAACAACTGACTTATCCATTAGAACAAGCCATTTCTGGCAGCCTAAACCGAGCCACGCGCACCCGCCGCCCGCGCCACAAAGAGATTAATTGGGGGCGCACGGTTCACGCCAATTTGAAGCATTATCAAGCGGATCACAAAACGGTGGTGCCAGAGACATTGGTGGGATACGGCCGTAAACGATCTGCTCTGCGCGACGTAATCATTGCCCTGGACACCAGCGGCTCCATGGCCACCTCGGTCGTGTATGGCAGCATCTATGCCTCCGTGATGGCCTCGATTCCGGCCTTGGCAACCAAGCTGGTGATGTTTGACACCAAAATAGTCGATTTAACGGATCAGCTCGCCGATCCGGTGGAGTTACTTTTTGGCCTGAAGCTGGGCGGAGGTACCAACATTGACCGCGCCCTGGGCTACTGCCAGCAGCTCGTTACTCGCCCCCGTGACACCGTGTTAGTGCTGCTCACAGACTTGTTCGAGGGGGGCAACAAGGAAAATATGATTCGCCGCGTGGCGACGCTCGTGAGCGATGGTGTGCAAATTGTGGCTCTGCTAGCGCTGAATGATCAGGGCGCACCCCGCTTCGACAGGCAAATGGCGCAGGAGCTGGTTAATCTGAGCGTGCCTGCTTTTGCCTGCACCCCACAGCTTTTCCCCGATTTGATGGGCGCGGTGCTAAACGGCCGTGACATCCGCCAATGGGCCGCCACGCACGGCATTGTCACTGCCCCAGATAATTAAACTTGGGATTGGAGCCCTATGCCATCAACCAGCAAAATAAAAAGTCCGCACTGAAAATTAGTGCGGACTTCTATCTGACAGCAATATCTGACTGTCTAATGACTACTCTAGGCTGACTGCACCCTGGGAAACAGTTCCGGGCGCATTGTCGCCATGCGCAGCATATGGCGAATGTGCCTACTGGAGATAATACCCACAATACGGCCGTATTCCACCACAGGCAATGCGCTTAATTTTTCATTGCTCAACCGCTGCTGCACATCATACAAATCGGTTGTCAAAGAGACAGGCTCCACATCTTTGGACATAACCGATGCAACGGTTTGGTCCGGGCCATTTTGCTGCAAGGCAGACATCAACTGTTCATTGCCCAAAAAGCCGACATAACTGCCAAAATGAGCGACCGGAAAATCGGTTAAGCCCCTTGCTGTCCAGTTCACCACCTCTCGCAAACTATCGGCAGGCTGCAAAATTGGTACCTGGCTGTTATATGCTTGCTGCACGGTATAGCCCCGCAGTTTTTGGCGGAACTGCACCATCCGTGCCTCTTGGGTCGCTCCAGAATATATGAAGATGGCGATTAACACACTAAAGAATTGGCCATTTAGCAAGCCATAGATGCCAAAAAGCACGGCCAGTGTCCGGCCAATCCCAGCAGCAATTTGAGTGGAACGGCCGTAATCCAACCACATCGCCATCGCAGAGCGCAACACACGTCCCCCATCCATCGGGAAAGCCGGAATCATGTTAAACACGGCTAGAACCACATTGTAGAAGAAGATATAAGAGAATATCGCGCCAAACGTCAGCGAAACGCCACTTGTAAGTGGATTAGACAATGGCAGACCAAATAATAGCGCAATACCACCCATCACAATTGCCAAGGCAACGTTTACCGCTGGGCCAGCCAGCGCAATGACCAATTCCTGCTTCGGTTTGTCTGGCATGTGGCTCAACTGCGCCACACCACCAATTGGCAACAAGACAATGCGCTCTACCGGCACGCCATAATGTAAAGCAGCAAAGCTATGCCCCAGCTCATGCAGGGTCACCAGTACAAATAGCAGCGAGATGACAGTGACACCAAATAACGCCCCCGCTAAACCACCGCCACCCAGCACGCCAAACTGAAACGCTGCCCACAGCAGAATCAGCGGAAATGTCAGGTGAACACGAATATCAATACCGCGTACAGAAAACAGTTTCAACGAGCTGTTCATCGTTAACATCCTTTTTAGAATTCCCAGAGAAGTTGGGTTTCCGCTCTCGATATAACAGAGAATCTTCTCTGGTAGGTTGTTTACTAAATATCTGTCCGAATATTGGCCACAGAGTTCCAGAGAACTTAAAGGTAAAGGTTCATTTCTCAGATTTCTTTTTTCCTCTGTAGCTTTTTCGGATAGATTCTAAGACATTATTGATGATAGCTAAAAACTGTTTAATTTTTGTTAGCACAGGATTAAGGCCAGATGAACGCGAGGCACAACAACCTTGTATTAAAAACAAAAACCTCCACATCAAATGATGTGGAGGCTTTCTGTACGCCCTGAGAGACTCGAACTCCCGACCTTCTGGTTCGTAGCCAGACGCTCTAATCCACTGAGCTAAGGGCGCATACTGATGATTGCTTTCAGCTTTTAAAGGCGGGGAGGAAGGGATTCGAACCCTTGAACGACTTTTACGCCGTTAACCGCTTAGCAGGCGGCCCCAATCGTCCACTCTGGCACCTCCCCTAAAAGCTAGCGTTGCTGCCAGGTAAGGCTTACAATCCATTGGTAAAGTTGAGGCGGAGGGAGAGGGATTCGAACCCTCGGTAGGCTGTTGCCTACTACGGTTTTCAAGACCGTCGCAATCGTCCACTCTGCCATCCCTCCAGGCTGTGGAGGGGGTTTTGCAACCCGGTCGCGGAGTATAACACGCTGATTTTTGCCCGTCAATATAAATTTCCGCCACGTCCTTAACAAAACCTTAACCTAGCTGCCTGTGTCAGATTGTACCGTCTCCATTTATCCGCTATCATTTGCCCCAGCAAATTTCAAGTGAGGCAGCAAATGAGCGATATAGATGCCAATAATGATTTTCTCACCGTCCTGGGTAACGAGCTTAAGCAAGTTTGGCAAGAGATAACCAACGGCTGGCGGCAAACGGCCGTTTCTCTGCGCAATGGGTTCCGTAAACTGCGCCAAGCAGAAATTGATTATGTTGTCGTTGAGATTGGCGGAACTATGCCAGAACGCGCCGAGCCACCCCGCAGCTTCTGGCAGCGGCAGCTGCCGCTGCCAGAACCAGCCCTCAGCATTGAACAGTTGAACAGGCGGCTCACGCGCATCGCCGAAGCGGATAACGTGCGCGGGCTTTTGCTTATCTGCAATGGCATTAGCAGCGGCTCGGCCACCATCCAGAATATCCGCCGGTCGCTGGAGCGGCTGAAGGAGGCAGGCAAGACGGTGGTTGTTTACACACCTTATCTCGACCTGCGCCACTATTATTTAGCCACTGCTGCCGATCGTATCATCGTCCCACCGTCGGCCAGCTTTGAGGCATATGGCCTCCATTCTGAAGCGATGTTTTTGAAACCTGCGCTGGAAAAAGTAGGCATTGGCGTGGAGGCAGTGCAAATTTCCCCCTATAAATCTGCGCCCAACACCTTCATCAAAGAGGAGATTACGCCAGAGCAGCAGGAGCAAATGACGTGGCTGCTAGATGATTTATATGACCAAATTACGGCCGCATTTGCCAACGGCCGTTCCCTTACCCAAACACAAATTCAGGAGCTAATGAACCAGGTTCCCATGACGGCCGAAGCGGCTCTAGCGGCAGGACTGGTAGACGATGTAGCCTACCAGGATGAGCTAGAAACGCTGCTAACCATGCAAAATGAAGCGGAAGCAGAAGCCGAGGCGGAGGATACCCAACTAGAAACAGACGAAACGGCCGAATCTGAAGAAACCCCCAAAGCGACCCTGCTGGATTGGGAAAACGCCAGCCGCCTGCTCGCTGAGAAAGTACGCAAACGGAGCCGCAAATTTATCGGTGTTGTCAGCATGGAGGGGTCAATCATGATGGGCCGCAGCCAAAACCCACCCATCGACCTGCCCATTCCACTGGTAGGCGGCGCGACGGCTGGGGAGCAAACTTTGGTCTACTTGCTGCGACAAGCCGAGCAGCTAGACGACATGGCCGGGCTGATTTTCCACGTGGATTCCCCCGGTGGCTCTGCGCTCGCTTCTGATTTAATTGGCCGCGAGATTCAACGACTGCAAAAGAAAAAGCCCGTTCTCGTCTACATGGGCAATACGGCCGCTTCTGGCGGTTATTACGTCAGTGCCCATGCCAACCATATTATGAGCCAGCCGCTCACCGTTACTGGCTCTATTGGCGTGTTTGCCCTGCGGCTCCATGCGCAGGAGCTTTATAACAAGGTAGGCATCAACCGTGTGGGAATAGACCGGGGCAGCCGCGCCAATCTTTTCAGCGGGATGGCACCACTTACCGACGACGAGCGCGCCGCTTTCCACAACTCGATTGTGGAATCGTACCAGCAGTTTAAGCAGGTGGTCTCTTCCGGGCGTAATTTACCCTACGATGAGCTGGATGAAATTTGCAACGGCCGTGTTTGGACAGGTCGGCAAGCGTTAGACCACAAACTGGTAGACAGCCACGGTGATTTTACGGACGCTGTGCAAAAATTGGCAGAATTGGCCGAGCTGCCCGATCCCGCCAGCCATGACATTCCGGTAATCAATCTATTTGCCAAAAACACGCGCTATGTCACGCCACGGCCGTTTAAAATGGCGGAATCTATAACCAACTTGTTAGCCCCCGATCGCTTGCAGGCATTCAACAACAAGCCGCTTTTCCTTATGCCCTATTCAATCAAGTTCTAGGCTCGCTGTGAAACATGCCCAAAAAGGATTTTGCCGTGAATAACTCCCTTTATGATGTCGCCTTTGTGGGTGCCGGCGTGATGGGTTGTGCCATCGCTACCAACCTTTTGCAGCGAGACCCGCAGCTCAAAATTGCCCTCATCGAGAAAGATTTGAGCTACGAATATTCCTCCACCGTTTTGTCAGACGGCAATAGCCGAGTGCAGTTTAACATTAAAGAAAATATCCAGATGTCGCTGTATGCGCTGGAAGTGCTAGCCAACTTTGCAGAGGATATGGCGGTCGATGGTGAGAAGCCAGAAGTTGGATTTCGGCGGCAAGGCAATTTGTTTCTCACAGATGAATCTGGACTCGCTGAGGTTGAAGCAGGGCTGGCTTTGCAGCAAAGTCTGGGAGGAAATGTTTCTTGGCTTACACCTGATGAAGCCAAGGAGGTTTTTCCGCTGCTAAATATTGAAGACGGGCTATTTGTGGGAGCTACTTTTGGTCGCGACGATGGCACCATGCTGCCCCAAGCGGTGCTGGAAGCGTACAAGAAAAAGGCCGTGAGCCTGGGGGCACATTTAATTGAAGCGGAAGTAACGGCCGTTCGTCATCAAGCAAAACGCGTTACCGGCGTACAGCTTGCCAACGGAGACATTTTGCAGGCGAGCGTGGTTGTAAACAGTGCTGGCGGTTGGGGTACCCAAATTGCCCAAACGTGTGGCGTGAAGCTACCGATGGAGCCAGTGATGCGCCAGGTTTATATCATGGAAACGGCCGTACGCCCCGACAACATTCTCCCCCTTTTGCTGCTCCCCTCTGGCACCTACCTCATTCACGAAGGGCATGGACTGTTCATGTGCGGCCGTTCCTTTGCGGATGATCCCGTCACCACCACCGATTTTAGCTGGCAGCGCAGCCGGTTCGAGGAACGCCTCTGGCCGGAACTGGTTGACTTTTTGCCCACCTTCGATTCCTTGCGCGTAACTGACGGCTGGGCGGGCATTTATGCCGTCAACACCTTTGATGGCAACGCCATTTTGGGCGAATGGCCTGACCTGCAAGGATTTTATCTGGTGAATGGCTTCTCTGGGCATGGGTTCCAGCAGTGCCATGCGGTGGGTCGCTATCTGGCAGAGTGCATTTTGGGGCTGCCGCACTCGCTAGACTTATCCATCTTCTCCCCACGCCGCATTCTGGAAAACGCCCCCGTCTTTGAAAACCAGCAAAAACTCATTTGAGACATTGAGCTAACCTTGTTAACCAGTTAATTGCAGCAGATGCCGCAACCCAATTACACTGCTGCCAATCACTACTCTGGAGGCAACTTCATCATGCTAGAAAGCTTCGAATGTCCCAACTGCCAAGCATCACTGGATTATGATGCCAAATCCCAACCGTTAACCGTGCGCTGCCCATATTGCAGCAGCACGGTCATCGTGCCAGACAATTTACGCAATCAGCGCCAGCCCAACCAACAATCCTCTGATGTGTTGACCGAAGTGGTTCAGTTGGTGGCAAACGGCCGTAAAATTGAGGCGATCAAGCTATTCCGTGAACGGTTTAACGTGGGGCTCAAAGACGCCAAAGAGGTGGTGGATGCCATCGAGCAGCATGAAGACATTCATCTTGGGGGCACTTCCTTCCACACGGCCATCGTGGACGTTTCTACGTATACACCCACAACCACAACACCCCCTGTCCAAACAACAAGCAACCGAGGTGGCTGCTTAATTTTGGGCTTTCTCCTGGCAATTGGCATCTTTGTTGCTATCGGTTTTGTTATTACCACCACAGCACGACAGAGCGGTGCGACTTCAGAATTCGCCCAGGAAATTCAAGAGTTCCAGGAGACAAGTTCAGCAATAATTGAGGAAGAATTTACTGTGGTTGAAACTGTGGTAGCAGCCACGCAAGCTCCGCAGTTTGCTGAAGTGGTGCTGCGGATTGGCGGTGAAGAGGGCACTGGCCCTGGCTTTTTCAACGACACGCGCCGCCTGGCCATTGATGGGGCTGGCAATATTTATACGGGTGATTATAGCGGCGGCCGTATTCAGGTTTTTGATGAAAATGGCGACTTTTTAACCACTTGGAATGCTGGCCAAGATTTGTACCTGGCTGGCATTGCCGCCAATCGAGCCGACACCGTCTACATCATCAAAACTGCTGACATTGAAATGTTCAACGGCCTGACGGGCGAATCTCTAGGCACACTAACACTGCCCGGCGAGAGAACTTTCTTTAGAACGGCCGCTTCCGGCCCAGACGGCTCTGTTTACTTCATTGCCAAAGATAGGCTGGTGCGCTTAGACAATAACGGCAACATCACGCTGGACCTCACCGATCCGTTCGCTAACATCCCTGACTTTGCTACCACTCAAGAAGACGCCGCCATTGACGGCGCGGGCAACATTTACGTGCTGGGCAGCGAAACAATCTATAAGCTCAATGCCGAGGGGTTATTTGTGGATCAAATTGGCAGTAAGGGAGAGGCTGAAGATCAATTTTTCACCTCGCCTCGTTCAATTGCAGTTGATGGTCAGGGCCGTATTTTTGTGGATGATTTTTGGGGTATAAAGGTGTTTGAGGGAAACGGCCGTTACATCACAACCTTGGAAAACCCCGGCGTCAGCTTCGACATGCTGTTCAACGACGACAACGAGCTGCTAGTGATGGACCGCAACAGCAACGAACTGCGCAAATACCAGCTCAACCAGTAATCAGTGTTCAGTAGGCCAGTATTCGGTCTGATTACTGACCTACTGATTACTGAACACTCAATCTCCCGCTTCTGCCTGAGCCTCAATCTCCGTCTCTGGCTCAGGCTCTTTTTCTAGCTCCACCTCTTTCAGCGCAATGCGAAAATAGCCTTCGGCATATTTGTAGCCCACACGCTTGCCAGTTTCAGCCGCCCATTCCCGCATGCGCTCTTCTGGGTCCCAATCCCCAAGCTGGCTTACATGCTTACGCAAGGCTGCAATCTTCGTGTCGATGGATTCTGTAATGTCGATGTACATATTCGCTTCGCGCCGCCCAAACGAGATGTACACATAGTTTACCTTGTGCGGCTCATAGCCTTCTTCTACCAGCTCTGGGAACAACAAGGGGGAATCGCCAGAAGGGAAGACCGCTTCCAATGCCACCTGCCCGGCATTGCGATGATCCGGGTGGTTTATGTAGCCATCGCTGTAGAAAAACTGGGGATCACCACAAACGACCACGTTGGGTTTATGCGCGCGAATGAGCCGAACGAGCTTCTTGCGTAATTCAAGAGTTGGTTGTAGACGGCCGTCCGGCTCCCCCATAAACAAGCAGCGGGCCACCCCGGCTACTTCGGCCGCCTCGCTTTGTTCCCGGCGGCGAATTTCGGCTAATTTTTCGGCCGTCATGCCGTCCTCACGGCTGCCAATATTGCCATCGGTCAGCACAATGTAGGTGATCTCGCTGCCGTGTTTGGCCCACTTTGCGGCCGTTCCCGCCGAGCCAAACTCAATATCATCGGGATGGGCAAAAATGAACATAGCCCGTTCTGGAATGTAATCATTGGCGTTTGTCATGCGCTTTTCTCCCCATTTTGTTGCGGCAAGGGCGTCACGGTAAAGCGGCGAAACGCTTCTGCGTAGGCCAAACCCACCTGTTTGCCAATGGTCGCTGCCCGGTCCCGCAGGCGATCAGAGTAATCTTTATCTCCAATTTGGCTTTTGTGTGCCTTAAGTGCCAGCCACTTTGTGTCTAAAGATTCAGACACATCCTCATAATGGTTCAGATTTTCGTCCGTCACAACGTAGACAAAGTTCACTTTGTGGGGGGTAATGCCTTCTGCCTCAAATTCCGGGTAAAGCAGCCGCATCTCGCTGGCGGGGAACACGGCATCCAATGCCGCTCGACCGGCGGCGCGATGGTCGGGATGGTTAAGCCTTTCGCCTCGGAAAAACATATTGGGGTCGCCACACACGACTGCATTCGGCTTATGCTTTCGGATTAATTTGACCAACTTTTTTCGCAACGTCAGGGTTGGTTCCAATGATCCATCATCAAATCCCAAAAAGATGCAGTTGGCCGCTCCAGCCACTTTGGCCGCCGCAGCCTGCTCCTGCCGCCGAATTTGTCCAATCTGCTCACGGGTCATCCCTGGTTCATGGGAACCAACGTTGCCATCGGTGATAACGACGTAGGTGTTTTCGCAGCCGTGACTAGCCCATTTTGCGGCCGTTCCGGCGACGCTAAACTCAATGTCATCTGGGTGGGCAAAAATAAACATCGCCCGCTCAGGAATATAATTATTCATTTCTCTGTGTTTGCCTCCATAGTGATTTACCGGAGCGGATTATACCGGACTCAATTCCACTTGCGAATGATCGAAGAACCAGGCTCAGGAACGCATTAGAGAAACGGCCGTTTCCCACCCAAGCACACCTGCAACCGAAAACTATTGACAGGAAAACAAGGTTTGGATATGATATGACCTCAAGGTCATATGACCTAAAAGTCACAGAGACGAGGCGACCCTATGCCTAAAGGCACTTTTCTAAATTTACCAGAACTAAAACGACAGCTAATTGAAGAAGCCGCCTTAGATGAATTTGCTACCTGGGGGTTTGACAATGCCAGCATCAATCGCATTGTCGCCGACTGTCAAATTGCCAAAGGCAGTTTCTATCAATACTTTGAAGACAAAAAAGATTTATACAAGCATCTGTTGAGCTGTATCGCGCACAAGAAAATTGAGTACATCTCGCCTGTGTTACAAAACCCGATGGCCCACGATTTTTTTACCGTCTTACAAGAAATGTATCGCTCAGGGTTGGCATTCGCCCAGGAAAATCCCAAAGCTGCGCTTATTGGCAACCAGGTTTTTAAAAATCGGGAGCATCCGATTCATAGAGAAGTATTTGATGAAAGTAAGGAAACGGCCGTTGCCTTCTACCAAAACTTAATCGCCCTCGCAATAGAAAGAGGCGAGTTACGCACTGACATTGATGTGAGATTCATGATTCACATTTTAATGTCACTCAACGTAGCCACGTTTGAATATTACTTTGAAGTCGTTAAAGGCGCTGACTTTAATATAACCAAAATTGACGAGGACATCATGGAAACCGTCAATCTGTTCATCGACTTTATTAGAAGAGGGATCAGCGACCCGATTGGAGAAAAAATATGATGATTAAAGTAGAAAGCCTTTTTCATTCTTACAACAATGATGAGAATTATGCCGTCAAAGACGCCAGCTTTGAAATCCCTAAAGGGGAAGTATTTGGCTTTCTTGGCCCTTCTGGTGCAGGCAAATCCACCACGCAAGGCATTTTAACGGGGCTGCTGCCCTTGCAAAAAGGGAACGTAACCGTGGCTGGTTATGATGTTAAAAACATCTCCCGCAAAATGTTCAACAACATTGGCATGTCTTTTGAACAATCCAACGTGTACAGCAAAATGACCGCCAAAGAAAATCTTGATTTCTACAAGAAGCTATTTGATGTAGAAACCCGAGACTCTGAAGAGCTGATCAAGCTGGTTGGCCTGAATGGCAAGGAAAACGTGCGTGCTGGCGAATTCTCCAAAGGGATGAAGCACCGCCTCACCTTTGCCCGCTCCATGATCAACAATCCAGAGCTGTGGTTTTTGGACGAACCCACTACCGGGCTTGATCCAGCCATTGCCGCCGACATCAAAGACATCATTCGGGCCGAGAATAAAAAAGGCGTGACTATCTTTTTAACCACGCATAACATGTTCATCGCTGACGAACTGTGTGATCGGGTCGCTTTCATTATTGATGGCGAAATCAAGCTGATTGATTCGCCCAAAAATTTAAAGTTGGCCTACGGCGAACAGCTAGTTGAAGTGGAATACCAGAAAAATGGGAATGTTGTGACCGAAATCTTCTCTACAATTCTGGAAGAGGACAAAGTGCGTCTGCAACAAGTGATTGGCAATAACGAAATTCAATCAATGCATACCAAAGAGGCTACCCTTGAAGAGATTTTCATCAAGGTGACAGGCAGGGGGTTGGAATAGCATGAAACTTTGGCATAGTTTTGTTAAAGAGCTTGTTCTCGCCTCGCGCAGCTTTTATTTTTACATTGAGCTGTTCATGGCGTTCATTTTTCTGTTTTTGCTCCTATTTGTGATTCCAGAGCAATTCAACAGCAAGTCGGATGAGTATGTGTATTGGGATATGCCCGAAGCTGGGCGGGATCTGCTGGCTGAACAGGCATTGGATGCCGACGAGAATGGCGTAGCTGAAACCGTAGCACTTGAATATAACGGTGAGTCGGTATCTGCCACGCTTTATTCAACTGAAACACAGAATATTTATGTACTTGGTGATCGGGAAACGGCCGTAAATCTTGCCGACGAAGAAAGAGCCTTTGCCGCAATCGTACACATGGATGATGTCGGTGAGGTTACCTACACCTACTATCTGCAAGGGTATGAAACGGAGCGTTTACGCAACACCTACCGCGTTTTTCATAACGAAGACACAGACATTCTTGCCGATGCGTTTGACAACCAGGATGTACGTTCACTGGAAACCGAGCATGTCCTGCTGACAGATCGAGAAAATGTCATTCCTTCTTTCCTTACCTTCAACGGCAGCTTGATGGGGCTGTTTATCATTGCCTCCTACATCTTCCTGGACAAAAAAGAAGGCGTGATTAAGGCATATGCCGTGACGGCATCATCAGTATGGCAATATTTAATGAGCAAAATGGGCATCATTATGCTCACCAGCACCGTTACCAGCTTGCTGATCGTCATTCCTGTTATGGGCTTGCAGCCAAATTACCTACTCATGCTCGTCTTTCTACTGGCAACAGGCTTTGCTGCCTCGGCACTGGGCCTGGTGCTAACCAGTTATTACGACAATATTCAGCAAGCATTTGGTATGCTCTATGTGCTGATTATTGCTTTGATGCTGCCCAATGTCGCCTATTTCATTCCCAGTTGGAACCCAACCTGGATCACATTCATTCCCACCTACCCCATGCTGGAAGGGTTTAAGGAAATCCTGCTGACTAATTCAAACGTTTCTTATGTGTTGCTAGCCTCATCGGGATTTCTTGTCGCCGGGATTGCTCTGTTCTTATTTGCTAATGTCCGCTTCAAAAAGACGCTGACAATTTAAGGGGATTATTATGTTGAAAAAAATATGGGTCATTTTTATGCGGGACATCAAAGTTAATCTGCGTGACTTTATTAGTTTGTATATTTTGCTTGTGCCGGTCATTTTTGCGGTAGGCATCAGGCTATTGGTGCCAAGCGTCAATGACACCACGGTCGATCTGGCCTTGCTCGAGGGCGACAATCCAGAAATGGTGACGTACCTGGAGCAGTTTGCCAATGTTGAGCTGTTTGCAGATGTTGATGCGGTAGAAGAACGGCTAGAACGGCGAGACAATATTGTGGCTATTTTGCCGGAGGGGGATGATTATTTCATCTTGACGCAGGGGAACGAGCCGGAATCGGTGGTTGAGTTTGCTAAGCTGCTCAACAGTTACCATGAGTTGGACCTGGAAGTAGAGAATACAACGGCCGTAATCGAAACATTCGGCCGTACAGAATCACCCCTCAAAAAGCTGTTGGTGAACATCATGATCTTGATGACCTCGGTGCTGGCGGGGATGCTCATTTCCATCAACATTGTGGAAGAGAAGGTGGATAATACCGTCAGCGCCATCAACGTCAGCCCTATCTCTCGCGTGGGCTTCATTCTGGGCAAAAGCATGAGCGGCATGTTCCTGGCTATTTATGGCGCAGTGGCCATCCTCTGGATCACTGGCTTCTCTGATGTAAACCTGGGCCAGATTGCCCTGGCAATCGTCTCAGTCACGTTGCTCAGTATTCTGGTAGGCTTCATTGAAGGCATCAACAACGATGACGTGATGAACGCTGCCGCAGGCATCAAACTGCTATTTTTACCGCTGGCAGCAGGCGTTGCCGCCGCCGAACTGTTGAGTGAACAGTGGCAGGCATTGGCCTATTGGATTCCTTTCTACTGGACGTACAAGGGCAATGACGCGATTTTGTCCTACAGTGCCAGTTGGCCGCAGATTATTAGCTATACGGCAATTGTTCTGGCTTTGTGTGGGGCTGTCTATTATTTCTTAGCGCCCAAAATCCAAAAGGGTCTCGCGTAGAGACGTTGCAATGCAACGTCTCTACACAATATTCAGGAGAGAAAAGATGAATTGGTATCCGTTATTAGGTTTATTGGCTTTTGCCTATGCTGGGCTGGTTATTTATTTGGCTGCCACCAAAAAACCCGCCGCCATCTGGAACATGGGCAAAATTCAGGCTTTTATCAAAGTTTTAGGTGAAAAAGGCACCGTCACCTTTTTTTACATCTGGGGTGCCCTCTTTGCTGCTTTGGGCATCTGGCTGTTTACTTTGTAATTCAACAACCACTTTCCCCGACAGATATTGCCAAGACGCCCCGATTTGTGGCTCAATCCTCAATCGGGGTGTCTTTTGTTTCTGTAGGCGGCAACAATGCCTGCTTTGGACGGTAATATTAGGCTCATCTGTTACCATAGTACCAACAAACTCCATATAAACAGGTAGATTCGGTTGTGTTATACTTATGTCACCCCGTAGCACAAAGCTGGCGCGACCCGCTGATCGGACGGCAACCCAGCGGTCAGCAAAAACTTTATGGGCAAAACAGAGAAACGGCCGTTCCCAACCTATCGCGCCACTGCTGCACCACACCTTATGATGCCCCCGGCCAAAAAGAGAGGATTTCCCTATGACCTGGTTCCAACAGGATGTAGATGCCACCTTACAAAAACTGAACAGCGACGCAAAATCTGGCCTTAGTGCCAATGAAGCCCAAAAACGACTCAACCAATATGGTTTAAATGAACTAATAGAAAAAGGCACCAAAAGCCCGTGGCTGATCTTGCTCGATCAGCTAAAGGATGTCATGGTCATTATCTTGATCATTGCCGCCATTGTGTCGGGCTACCTGGGCGACTTCAAAGATGTTGTCGTCATTTTAGCCATCGTTATTCTGAATGCCGCCATTGGTTTTTCGCAAGAGTACCGGGCAGAACAAGCCATTGCCGCCCTCAAAAAGCTGGCGGTGCCCACTGTGAAGGTGCGGCGTGACGGCCAGCTCGTCGAAATTTCTGCCCGCGAACTGGTGCCAGGAGATATTGTGCTTTTGGAAGCAGGTAATTTGGTGCCCGCAGACGGCCGTCTCCTCGAAAGCATCAATCTAAAGGTAGAAGAAGCCGCCCTCACGGGTGAATCAGAGGCAGTCTCCAAAATTAGTGAGTCCCTCAATGAAGAAGATTTGCCCATTGGCGACCGCAAAAATATGGTCTTTATGGGCACGGTGATTACATATGGTCGCGGTACGGCCGTTATCACCGAAACCGGCATGAACACCGAGCTAGGCAACATCGCCGAGCTAATCCAGGGTGTAGAGCAAGAGCAAACCCCACTCCAGCGACGCCTGGATGATTTGGGCAAGCGACTGGCCTGGGTGGCCCTAGCCATTGTCGGCGTTGTGATTATCACCGGGTTTATCTTTCGTGACCCCACCCAAGAACTGAGGGAAACTTTTGAACTGCTGTTTCTCACTGGCATCAGTATGGCTGTGGCGGCCGTGCCAGAAGGGCTGCCCGCTGTTGTCACCATCACCCTGGCACTTGGCTCTCAGCGAATGCTCAAGCGCAACGCCCTTATTCGCAAGCTGCCCGCCGTAGAAACCTTAGGCTCCGTCACCGTCATCTGCTCAGACAAAACCGGCACCCTCACCGAAAACAAAATGACAGTGACGGTGGTAGATGTAACCGACCGCAAAGAAACCTTTGAAACGCTGCGCGACAAAAAAGGAGCCATCATTGATGCCGAGCTAGACGAAGATTTGGCCGCCTACCATCGTACCCAAAGCTTGTTGCTCAAGGCTGGAGCCTTATGTAACGATGCTATCTTGCAAACGGAAGACGGTGTCGAACGCGCCATCGGCGATCCCACTGAGGGTGCGCTGGTCGTAGCTGCATCAATGATTGGCTACTCCAAGAATGAACTTGACCAACGGTGGCCCCGCGTTGATGAAGTCCCCTTTACCTCAGAACGAAAGCGCATGACCACCATTCATAAAGTGGAGGTTGATAAAGATGATACCGAAGCCCCCTGGAGCGGATCGCAATACGTCGCCTTCACCAAAGGGGCGGTAGACAGCCTGCTGGAAATATCTGACCGCATCTGGACAGGTAAAAACAAAGAGTTTCAGAAGCTGAACGATAAGTGGCGTGAGCGCATTTTGGAGGGGAATGCGCGGATGGCGCGAGAGGGACGGCGGGTTCTCGCCATTGCCTTCCGGCCTCTGGAACACCAAGATGATGTACGAGAAAACAACGCCATTTTGATTGGCCTGGTAGGCATGATTGATCCGCCGCGACCTGAAGTGAAAACGGCCGTTGCCACCGCCAAACAAGCCGGTATTCGCCCCGTCATGATCACCGGCGATCATCCACTCACCGCCCAAAACATTGCCAAAGATTTAGACATCACCCAAAACGACAAGAATCTCACTGGTTACGAATTAGCCAAGATGGATACACAGGCTTTGAAAGGGAAGGTGGAAGATATTTCCGTCTATGCCCGCGTGTCGCCAGAGCATAAGCTGAACATTGTCGAAGCGTTGCAAGACAAAGGGCATATTGTGGCGATGACGGGCGACGGCGTGAACGATGCCCCCGCCCTCAAGCGAGCTGACATCGGCGTCGCAATGGGCATTACCGGCACAGATGTATCCAAAGAAGCAGCTGACATGGTGCTGCTGGACGATAACTTTGCCACCATCGTAGCCGCCGTGGAAGAGGGCCGCAAAATCTTCGACAACATCCGCAAATTTGTGAAGTACACCCTCTCCAGCAACACGGGCGAGCTGTTTGTCATGCTCATTGGACCATTTTTGGGAATGCCGCTGCCGCTGCTGCCGCTGCAAATCTTGTGGATCAACCTGGTAACTGACGGCTTGCCAGGACTGGCTCTGGCCGTTGAGGAAGGCGAGCGGGGCATCATGAAACGCTCCCCCTTCCATCCCACAGAGAGCATTTTTAGCCGGGGCCTGGGCAAGCAAATCTTGTGGATTGGCATTTTGATGGGACTGATTTCGTTGGGAGTTGGCTATCTTTACTGGCGACAAGACCCAGAGGGGCCATGGCAAACGATGGTATTTACCACGCTTACCCTGGCGCAGATGGGCAATGCCCTGGCAACACGCTCTAATATTGATTCCATTTTCAAGATCGGCTTCTTTTCCAATCGGCTAATGCTGCTGGCTGTTTCCGTGACGTTCATTCTGCAAATGATGCTGATTTATGTACCGTTTTTGCGAACGTTCTTTGAAACCGATCCATTGCCGCTCCCCGATTTGTTGATTGCCTTGGCAACGAGCCTGGTGGTATTCGCGGCTGTGGAAATTTCTAAGCAATTTAAGCCAAGTTCAGAGTTCGCAGATGACAGGTAGCAGCCGTAACTCGTCACGCGTAAGATCCAATGATGACTTTTTGGCTTGGTGGGTGTAGGCCATCAGATTCAGTTTGAAGCCGTACTCAGGATAAATAATGCTGGAAACGGCCGTTCTCACATCGTTCATTCAGGCAGGAGAGGTGTGTCCAAGCCGTATGAGGTCGGGCGGGTACAAATGTGCTTGCCTGACCTTTTTGTTGCCTGTTGATTATTCCTCTTTTGCAAGGTAAGCTACGCTATATTGCCACAATGGCCGCGACATAGTGAATTATGATCGATGAAAGAAGCCCTTCCCAACCACTCCTTAACTGGCTGCTGCTCATTGGCGGTGGACTGGTTGTATTGGCTTTTTACCTGGGATATGTGCTGTTAAACCAAAATACTGTGACGCCAGACAAAGCCGAAGCCACCACCGTCGCCCTCATCGCCACGCAAATTGCCACCTTGCAGCCAACATCACTGCCACCTACCCGGTTTGCAACCGTTACGCCGTCGCCTGTGCCATTGCCCAACTCCTGTGCCATGCTCAAGCAGCAGCAACCCACAGCCGAAGATGGTGAATACACGCTCTATCTACGGGGGAAAACGGCCGTACCTCTCTACTGCTACAACATGGCAACCAAGCCACAGGAGTACCTCACCTTGCCCGCCACCACCACTGGTGGCAACTTCAGCCTCATTAGCTATCCGGAAGGGGCAATTGTGACCCTGTATGAAAAAGTACGGCTTAATCCTAGCAGCCTCATTGTAGACCCAACCGATATGACCTTTGCCACCTTAGCCGACAGCTTCAGCGGGTATAATGCCCTTATTGGCGAGCAGCTTGCCAACTATCCTGTTGCCAGCTCTGATTTTGCCCAGGCCACAAGCTGCAACCGCAACCAGCCAGATGCACCGCTGGGCCGCGCCAATGTTGACCTCACAGGTACGCCGTTTGTCCTCAATCCAGCCATCAGATTCAGTAGTTTTGGCGGGGAGGTCAATGAGACCATTAATGAAATAAGTGCGGATGGAAAAGTAATGACCCTGGCGGTAAACGGCCGTTGCGGTATCATCCAGCCCAGCAATCCCATCCAGCTTGTTTACCAGCAGCCGTAATTTTTTGGAGCGTGATTATGTGTCGCAGCATTAAACAGCTACGCAACGCCGAAGCCCCCGCTACGCCAGCAGAAATCGAAGCGGCGGCCCGTCAATTTGTGCGCAAGGTGTCTGGTTATAGACGGCCGTCTCGCGCCAACGAAGCCACCTTTGAACAAGCCATCATCGAAATCAGCACCGCCACCGAAAAATTGCTTGACAACCTAATAATGCCTAATCAAAAATCTGCGTAAATCTGCGCAATCTGTGGCTAAATTGAAGGAGTCTGCCATGCCCACTGGCCCACTCAGAACGATAACCCCCACTATCGACATCTACATTAAGCTCGCCCAATACCCCATTTTATGCGACCGAATCCGACTGCGAATGCGCGAAGAGCTGTTTCGACGCGGCATCGTCAACAAGATTGATTTTGAGCAAGAAGTAAAAGAGCTCGCCATCGAATCGCAACGGCGCGAAGGATTAGATAACCCAACCGTACAAGAAGATGAAGGTGCCTGGCAACGCCGCCTGGAAACGATTCGAGACCTGCATACCGACAACTACTTTGCCAACAACCTGGGCATCACCCTACTTGAGCAGCTCATCGGCGAGGTACTCAACAACCAGGACAAAAATAGCAAGACAATTGAACTCACCTTTAATCCAGAAATTGCGCCGTGGGCTATGCTATTTGAGCAAGGCGAAATTTACGATGCGCTGCCACCACCGGAAAAAGAAAAGGTGAAGCATCATTTGGAAGAGATTAAGGTGGTACTCATCAAAAGGCTGCTAAGTGACCAGCTCCCATTTATTCGCGTCGCCAAGAAAGTATTTACTATCAAAGACCTGAACTGGATTTATGAACGGCTGATTGGCAGCGGCAAAATTGGGGGGAAGTCGGGGGGCATGCTGCTTGCCTGGCATATTCTGGAGCGGGCCAATCATGATCTGGGGCCAGATTTATCCAAGCATGTAACTATTCCCGACACTTATTTCATTGGCTCCGAAATCATCTATGAGTTCATGCTGCACAACAAGATGGAGCGGTTTGTTAATCAAAAATATCTATCGGTTGAGGAGATGCGAGAGCAGTACCCAGAAATTGTCCACTCTTGCAAGGTGGGGAAGATTCCAAACTACATTATGGAGCAGCTGCGGGATGTGTTGGCCCAGCTAAACGGCCGTCCGTTTGTGGTGCGCTCCTCTAGCCTGTTGGAAGATCATCTGGATTACCAATTTGCTGGAAAATATGATTCTGTGTTTTGCCCAAACCAAGGCAGTCACCAGGAGAATTTCAAAGCCCTTTTGGATGCTGTGCGTCGGGTTTATGCCAGCACCTTTAACCCCGACGCCATGCTGGAGCGTCAAAAGCATGGTCTCATTGATTACGACGAACGAATGGCCGTGATGATTCAGGCGTTGATTGGCCACAAATACGGCCGTTACTATCTCCCCACCATCGTTGGCGCAGGCCTCAGCCAAAACCCCTGGTACGACGCTGGCGATAGCCGGGCAAAAGATGGTTGCTTGCGCCTGACGCTCGGGTTAGATAAGCGAGTGCAGCGTCCCCTTGAGGACGGAAATGCGTGCATCATTTCGCTCAATACGCCGGATTATATGCATGACAGCAAAAACCTCATTCAGGACAAGGTGAAGGTTGTTGACCTGGAGGATAACTGTTTCAAGGTTTTGCCTATTTCAGACATTTTGCAGGCAGATTATCCAAACGGCCGTTACCTGCTAGACCCTGAAACAAACCAACTGACCTACGATTACCTGATCAACGATGCGAAATTTATTCGCCTGATGCGCACCGCCCTCAAGCGGCTAGCAAAAACGTACGGCGTCCCCGTGCAGTTTGAGTTCGCCATAGAAATTGTGGATGCCCCCAGCGGCACCGATTACAAACTGTACATCCTGCAATGCCACACGGCCCAGTGAACGGTATTCAGGTTTCAGTGAGCCAGTGGTCAGTAATCAGTGGGGCACTGATTACTGATCAGGGTGGCTGCAAGCGTGCCGCCAGACGCGCCCAGACTGTGCCAACAGGGCTTCCGCTTCGGCTGGCCCCCAGCTACCCGGTTCATATCGCGCCATTGGCGGTGCTTCCGCATCATTTTCCCACCCATGAATCACCGGGTCCATCAAGGCCCAGGCCGCTTCGATGCCATCGGCGCGAGTAAACAACGAGGCATCACCGCGCACGGCATCTAGCAGGAGTCGCTCGTATGCATCTGGCAGGGAGTTTCCCTTAAACGACGAGCGATAATGAAATTCCATATCCACTGGTTGCGTTTTGTGCGAATCTGGCACTTTGGCTTCCAGCTTCAGGTGAATTCCCTCATCTGGCTGAATGCACAGCGACAAAATATTTGAGGTGAAATCTTCGTCCTCAATGTCATTGAACATTAGATGGGGCGGCTGCTTGAATTCGATGACAATCTCCGTGTTTTTGGATTGCAACGCTTTGCCTGAACGAAGATAGAATGGCACCCCCTGCCAACGCCAGTTGTCTATGAAAAGCTGCATGGCTGCGTAAGTAGGCGTCTGGGAAATGTCCGGCACATCTTCTGCTTCCAGGTAGCCATCGTACTGGGCACGGACGGTTTGATTGAGCGGCAACGGCCGTATCGCATGAAACAGCTTCGCCTTCTCATTCCGCACTGCCACCGCTTTGAAGGAGGCTGGTGGTTCCATCGCTACCAGCGACAAGAGCTGCATCAGGTGGTTTTGGAACATATCCCGCACCACGCCAGCCTGGTCGTAATACCCGGCTCGGCGACCCACATCCACGCTTTCTGTTACCGTAATTTGCACATTGTCTACATAATTACGATTCCAAATCGGCTCAAAAATGGTGTTGGCAAAGCGAAAGTACAAAATATTTTGCGCCGTCTCTTTGCCCAGGTAATGATCGATTCGGTAAATCTGATCCTCTTCAAACACTGCCTGAATTTCATTGTTCAACGCTTTGGCCGAGGCCAAGTCGTGCCCAAACGGTTTCTCGACCACCACCCGCCGCCAGCCAGCAGATTGCTCCACCATATCCGCCGCGCCCAAATTCTCGACGATGGGTACAAAAAAGCGAGGGGCGGTTGCCATGTAATACAGTCGGTTGCCAGCACCCTGTTCAATCTCATCCAAGTGCTTTTTAAGCGCGAGATAATCTTGTGGCGTCGGTAAATCCCCTTTGGCATAGGTAATTTTTTGCGAAAATGGCCCCCACTTTTCTTCATCGTACGTGTCCGGTGCCAACTCCTTCATGCCATCCTGTAATATTTGGCGGAATTGGTCATCATCCCACGGCCGTCTGGCAAAACCAACAATGTTAAACGACGATGGCAGCCGCCCCTTGCAGTACGAGTTGAACAGTGCGGGAATCAGCTTGCGCCGCGTTAAATCCCCAGACGCGCCAAAAATGATGAAGGTGGTGGGTTTTTGATGGTTGGACATATTGTGTCCCTTTCAAGTAGCCGCGGATTCTTTCCGCGTGTCCGATGCGCGGAAAGAATCCGCGGCTACAAAATTATCTAAGCAACAATTGAAGTTTCTGGTTAACGGCCGTCCCCAACTCAAAGCGAATCAGGCGGCGGTTTTCATCTAGCAGAGCCTGGGCATCGCCCAGGGCTTGGGACTGCTTCAACACGCCAAAGGTCATGCCGCTGGCCGCTGCGCCCGCCTCGTCGGGGATGGCCACATCTTCTTCCGGCTCGGAGGTGAATTGGATGAAGAGGCCATTGCCGCTATCGCCCTTGTGTAGCTGTCCAGTAGAGTGCAAAAAGCGCGGGCCGTAGCCCACCGTGGTGGCGCATTTGGTTTGTTTGAGGAGCTGCACACGCAATAGTTGCAGCAGTGCGTCGGTTTCTGGCGTGGGCGGTACGTAGGCGTGAATGGAGATGTAATCGCCGGGCTTGGCCTGGTGTACAAACGCTTGCAGGTTCGCTGCCGTTGGTTCGGCACTGTCTAGCTGGGGCAGCTTGCCCGTTTCCTGATAGGTGGCCACCATTTTCCGCGCCAGCACCTTGGCAGATTCCACGTTGGGTTGGTCGAAGGGTTGAATGCCGAGGATATGCCCGGCAACGGCCGTTGCCAGTTCCCATATGAAAAATTGCCCGCCCAAATCATACAAATCAGCTAAATCGAAGCGAATGACGGGTTGATTAGCAGCTTCTAGTTGGGCAACGGCCGTATCCATCGAATCATCCCCCGCCAGCCGCAAATGGACAAACAGACGGTCGTCACCATAGGCAACCGGTGCCAGCACCGGCTCGCCCACCACGGGCAAGATGCCCACGCCGTTTTTGCCCGTGCTTTCGGCTATGAGCTGCTCCACCCAGTCACCAAAGCTGGCAATCTGCTCGGAGGTGATGAGTGTCACCTTATCACGGCCTTGCTGGGCCAGTGTGCCCAAAATCGCGCCGAGCTTGGTGGCTGTCGGTGCTTTGCTCACCGCCCGCGCTCGCTCCAACAGGCGAGCCACATTGACGCCCACCAGAGCCGCAGGCAATAGCCCAAAGAATGAAATCACGGAGTATCGCCCACCGATGTTGGGATCATTCAGGAAGGTTGCACGGAAGCGGTATGTTTCCGCTAGCGTCACGAGCTTGCTGCCTGGATCGGTGATGGCTACAAATTGGCGGCCTGCTTTGTCGGTGCCCACCAGATTGGCCACGCGGTTGTAAAAATATTTGAAGAAGGAGAGGGTTTCTACCGTACCGCCAGATTTAGTGGAGACGATGAAGAGCGTGTGGGGCAAATCGGCCGTTTCAGCATAATTTTTGACGGCCGTTGCGTCTGTACTGTCTAAAACGCGCACGGGCAAGCCAGAAACGGCCGTGCCAAACACGTTGGCAAACAGCTCTGGTGCCAGACTAGAGCCACCCATGCCCAGCAGCATCACCTCCGTGAAGCCAGCTGCCTTCACCTGCGCCACAAATTGGTTGAGGCGATCCAGTTCGGCCACCATCGTTTTGGGGGTGTGCAGCCAGCCCAGCCGGTTTGTAATTTCGGTTGGCTCTGGGTGCCAAACGGTGTGATCGTGCTGCCAGATGCGTTCAATTATGCTGTTTTTTTGTAACTCTGCTTCTGTAGCAGAAACGGCCGTTTCCAAATTCGCTAAATTTGCCGCAAAACCGACCGCTTCTGTCAAGATGGCTGCCCGCTTGCCCGCAATGCTGTCCATCAACCCTTCAAACGCTTTGGCAAAGGAATCGACGCCGGCAACCTGTAATTGGTCAGTGATTTCGCTCAGGCTGATGCCCAAATTGGCCAGTGCATCGAGCTGCCCGACGGCATCTTCCAAGCCTTCAGTTAGCGTCACTGCCACCGTGCCATGATCCTTGAAGGCGTCTACCGTGGCGGGTGGCACCGTGTTGACCGTGTTTGGCCCGATGAGCGTATCCACGTAGAGCGTATCTGGGTAGTTGGGGTTTTTGGTGCTGGTGCTGGCCCACAACGGCCGTTGCGCCCGCGCCCCGTTTTCTGCCAATTTTTGCCACCGCTCATTGCCAAACATCTGCTGGAAACGCGCGTAAGCCACTTTGGCGTTGGCAATAGCAATCTTGCCCTGTAGCTCACTGTTTCCTTTGGCGGCGAGGGCCTTGTCAACGGCCGTGTCCACCCGGCTCACAAAAAAGGAAGCCACCGAGCTAATGTTGTTAATGGGCTGCCCCGCTGCCAAACGCTTTTCCAGCCCGGTGATGTAGGCATTCATCACATCTTCATAGCTGCTGAGCGAGAAAATCAGCGTCACGTTGATGTTAATGCCGTCGGCCGTAAGCGTCTCGATGGCGGGAATACCCTCTGGCGTAGCGGGCACTTTAATCATGATGTTGGGGCGATTTAAGGCAGCAAACAGCCGTCGCGCCTCGGCAATAGTGCCTTCTGTGTCTCGCGCCAGCGTAGGGCTTACTTCCAGGCTAATGTAACCATCCACCCCGCCCGTTTTGTCATACACCGGCCGGAACAGATCGGCCGCTTCGCCAATATCTTCAAGCGCCATCGCTTCATAAATTTCATTGGTCGATTTACCCGCCTGAGCCAGTTCCCGAATCGCACCGTCATAGTCACTACTTTTGGCAATTGCTTTTTCAAAAATGGAAGGATTAGAGGTAACGCCGACAACGCCTTCGTCGATGAGGGCTTGCATTTCGCCAGAATCTAACAAAGTTCTGCTGATGTTATCGTACCAAACCGATTGGCCAAGATCAAATAGTTCACGCAGTTTACTCATGGTGTCTCCCTTATTTTTATGTCAATTTTAATTGTTGAGTTTTGTGCCTGTAAGTACGAAAAGGCTTGAAATGAGGTATTTGTGGGCAATTGGGACATTGCGCCGCAAGTATATCATGTTTCAATGGTTGTTCAGTTCGCTAATTCTCAACTCAGGTGATTCAGCCTAGATTTCAAAAGTCTCACTTTCCTCTCGCGCTGGCCAAATTACGGGGAAGAGTTTTGAAATCTTTCTCTGAGACGAGACAAGCATGGCGAATGTTACCCGTTTGTAAGAAAATGGCTCCGCTAACGCATCACCAAAAATGAACATCAGCAGATTGGCGCAATTTGCGCTTGCAAATTGTGTTTGCATTTTGACCAGATTTTAATCTGCGTTCTCCGCGTCCTATTTTCAGAGGGGATTTCATGAAAGCACAAGAAAAAACGGCCGAACATCAACGCCTCATTGATTCTGAAGCCCGCCGGGCCGATTGGAAAAATTGGGGACCATACGTCAGCGAACGCGCCTGGGGAACTGTGCGGGAAGATTACAGCAGCACAGGTGAGGCCTGGGACTATTTTCCACATCACCATGCCCGCCGCCGTGCTTACCGCTGGAACGAAGACGGGCTGGCGGGGGTTTGCAATCGCTTCCAGAACATTTGCCTGGGCGTGGCACTTTGGAACGAGCAAGACCCAATTTTGAAGGAGCGGCTGTTTGGCGTTACGGGGACGCAGGGCAACCACGGCGAGGACGTGAAGGAGTATTATTTTTATCTGGACAGCACGCCGACACACAGTTACATGAAGATGCTGTACAAATATCCGCAGGTGGCGTACCCATATGCAGAATTGGTTGATGAAAATCAACGTCGCGGCAAAACCGATCCCGAATTTGAGCTAATTGACGCCCTGCCTCAAGCGTTTGCCAAAAACCGCTACTTTGACGTGTTTGTAGAGTATGCCAAGGCGGGGGAAGAGGATATTTTGTGCCGCATTACGGCCGTAAATCGCGCCGATACCCCCGCCCCCATTCACATCTTGCCCCACATTTGGTACCGCAACACCTGGTCTTGGGGATACGGCCGTCCGCGCCCACGCCTAGAAGCAGTTAATGAACAAACTATCTACACGAAACATCGCCATTTGGGAGAACGCTGGTGGTACGCAACCTCTGTAGGGGCGCATCGCGATGCGCCCCATTTAATGTTCACCGAAAATGAGACTAACCTGACACTCTTCAACCAGCCCAACGCCACACCTTACGTCAAAGACAGTTTTCATCGGGCAGTGATTGATGGCGAAAACGAGGCGATCAATCCGGCGCAGGTGGGCAGCAAAGCGGCTGCCCATTTTCAAGCGGTGGTGCCGCCAAGGGAGCAATTTGTGGTGCAGGTGCGCTTTAGCCCCACCCAGCACGCCGCCCCATTTACCGATTTTGACGCCATTTTTGCTCAACGTTTGGCCGAAGCCGACGCCTTCTACGAAACCATCCACCCGCCCCATCTCAGCGAAGATGAGCGGCGCATTCAGCGGCAAGCGTTGGCCGGGCTGCTGTGGAGCAAGCAGTTTTATCATTACGGCGTGCAGCTATGGCTTGATGGCGATCCGGCCGCCCCACCCCCGCCTGATGGAAGAAAGAACGGCCGTAACCGCACCTGGACCCATCTTTACAATCTCGACGTGCTTTCTATGCCCGACAAGTGGGAATATCCGTGGTATGCCGCCTGGGATTTAGCGTTCCACACGCTGCCGCTGGCCTTGGTAGATCCGGAATGGGCCAAGCGGCAGCTCATCCTGATGCTGCGCGAATGGTACATGCACCCCAACGGCCAAATTCCCGCCTACGAATGGGCCTTTAGCGACGTGAACCCACCCGTCCACGCTTGGGCCTGCTGGCGCGTCTACAAAATCACCCGCAACGTCACCGGCCACGCCGACACAGAGTTTCTGGAAAAAGTATTCCACAAGCTGCTGCTCAACTTCACCTGGTGGGTCAACCGCAAAGACGCCGACGGCAACAACGTGTTCCAGGGCGGCTTTTTGGGACTGGACAACATTGGCGTGTTCGACCGCAGCCAGCCACTGCCCACAGGCGGCCATATGGAGCAGGCAGACGGCACGGCCTGGATGGGCATGTTTTGCCTGAACATGCTGGCCATCGCCCTGGAACTGGCCCGCACAAAACCCGCCTACGAAGATGTGGCGACCAAATTTTTTGAGCATTTCATCTACATTGCCAATGCGCTAAACAGCTATGGCGATGGTGGGCTGTGGGATGAGGCGGACGGCTTTTTTTACGACCAGATTCATTTGGCAGACGGCCGTTTCTTCCCGCTCAAGCTCCGCTCATTTGTCGGCCTCATTCCGCTCTATGCCGTAGAAACGCTGGAGCCAGATTTGCTAGAAAAGCTGCCCCGCTTCCGCCGCCGCATGAACTGGTTCATCAAGCATCGTCCCCAGTTGGTCAGCCACATCGCCTCGCTCACAGAACCGGGAGAAGACGGCCGTTTCCTCCTCTCGCTCGTCAATCAAAGCCAGCTAGAACACATCATGCAGCGAATGCTGGACCCGGCGCAGTTCCTGTCGGATTTTGGGATTCGGTCACTGTCCAAGGAATATGGGGAACGGCCGTACCAACTCCCCATCAACGGCCACGTTCACACCGTGCGCTACACGCCCGCCGAGTCAGACACCTACCTGTTTGGTGGCAACTCCAACTGGCGCGGCCCCATCTGGCTGCCAGTGAACTATCTGCTCATCGAGAGCTTGGAGAAGTTCCACCATTATTACGGCGATCGGTTGCAGGTCGCGCTACCGGCTGGGTCGGGAACGGCCGTCAATCTAAACCAAGTGGCTGATGAACTGGCGCAGCGGTTGGTGAATTTGTTTAGGAGAAGAGGGGATGGGGGGAAACGGCCGTTTTACGGCGGCGTCCAGCAGTTCCAAACCGATCCCCTCTGGCGCGATTACATCCTCTTCTACGAATATTTCCACGGAGACAACGGCGCAGGCATCGGGGCCAGCCACCAAACCGGCTGGACGGCGTTAGTGGCCAAGCTACTGTAGGCTGTTTACACCAATATTGTGTCACCTACCATTTTTCGCTATACTTTTTCAAATCGTGTTCCTACACCCAATTAGGATAAAACCGATGCCAATCAGCAAAAACCAGGTTTCAACGACCATAGACAAGCACCATCATGAGCGGTACAAGGCCATGTGTGGCCACGGGGGTAAAATGGCCGACATGCGCCGAGCTGCGCACAACCTTTATTTGAGTACCTATGATTTACGCAGGCGCGTTCTGAAAAAATATTATCGGAATGAACTGTATCTATCAGAAGTAGAACTAATCCGTAAGCTGCTGCTAAGAGAGTTCTACGCGAAAGAACTTACTCTAGTAAAATCAGAAAATGACTATAGTAGCGCAGGATAATACTATGTTGGGACGGCTAAATATATTTTTAGGTTTGCCTAAATCAGAACTCGCCGTCCCAACAACAGCATAAAGCCGACAAAACTGCACACAGATTTTGCGGCTTATGCAACTGAACGGGCGGACGATTATCAAATTTAATTTTCCTCGATCAAGGCGAATGTAGGTTTCAGAATGTTTCACAAAATCCGTTTAGAACCTGTAACTGTGAACAATTGGAAGTCTTGTATTGCACTAGAAACAACGCCTAATCAAGAAGGTTTTGTTCCAAGCAACTTGTATTCAATTGCCGAATCACAGTTTTATGAAGGTGCAAGGTCAAATGCATTTTATAATGAACAGAATCAGCTAATAGGGTACGCTCTTTGGGGGCGCGACGTTTTCACTGATAAATGGAAAATCTTCCGAATAATGATTGATAAATCACATCAAAATCAAGGCTATGGTAAAAGTGCTATGAAAGCAATTATCAAGCAGATTTCAAAAGAGCTAAACGGGAATGAGGTGCTGATTTGCTACCAAATCACAAATAGTGTTGCCCGCACTCTATATGCTAACCTTGGATTTGTAGAACAGGATATTGATCCTGATGGGAAAGTCACAGCTTTATTGAAACAGGATACCTGTTGATGGTATCTCAAAATCATGCCAATCGCCGCCCAACATGGCTTGCAGCCGACGCGAAGCGCGGCTGAAGCGGGCGTTAAACGGCCGTTCCCCTCACCCCTCACACAACTAATCCAAAATTCCACACGAACAACACATAAAAAGGCGTTAGCTGAACTTGTGTCAGCTAACGCCCTGGGAAGAGGAGAGGCGCAACAAGCGGCAACTTAGGATTGCGGCTTGATGTTTTGGTTGCGGTTAAACAAATTCGTCGGGTCGTACTTTTGCTTGAGTTGAGCCAATCGGGCATACTGCGGGCCAAAGGCGGCGGTCATCATCCCATCCCCTTCTTCCTGAAAACCAGCAAAGTTGAGGTAGCGACTGCCGTCTGAAAACTCCGCCATCGCGTCGATGAGGGTTTGCGCCCAGGCGATGTTGGCTTCGTCGTCAGCGGCATCTTCCCAGTTGGCTTCGGGATTGAGCAGGTACGCCGCGTGACGGCCGTAAAATGCCCCATGATCGCTGTTAAACCGTTTGACTGCTCCGCCAATATGCCACAAATCGGTGGTGCTGTGCTGCGACGGCTGCCGGTAAACGTGTTCAACAATGCGAGCGATGGCCTCGTCATTCAGGCTGAGCAGGTTGAGCGACTTCCAGTAGTAGCGCAGTTCGCCAGACGGGTAATCCTCGTCAAAAAATTGCTGGGCATCCACGTAGGGCATCACGCCACTAAAATCAGCCAATGGTTCCGCCGTCAGCTTGCGCAACGGCCGCATGATGGCTTCCCCTTCAGCCGGATCACCGGCGTACAGAGCCACAAAGCCCACAAACCGTTCACCGTGTGCTTCAGGCGGGAATGGTTCCGCCCCGTCTGGCACGATGCCTAGAAAAGCAAGTGTACTGACTTCATCCGGGGCGATGGCGTTGAACTCACGGTACAGCTTCAGACCTGCTTCTGCATGGTCGCCATGATGGAACACGCCGGTGAAATAGATCTCTGGCCCCAGCGGGTACAGCTTGTATACAAATTGGGTAACAATGCCGAAGTTACCACCACCGCCGCGCAACCCCCAAAGCAGATCGCTGTTTTCTTGTTCGTTGGCGTGGACGATATGGCCGTCTGCCGTGACCACATTAGCAGCCACCAAATTGTCGGCGCTCAGGCCATATTTGTTGCGCAGATGGCCAAAGCCGCCACCTAGCGTCAGCCCCGCCACGCCCGTTTCAGAGACAACGCCCATCGGCGCCGCCAGGCCAAACGCCTGGGTGGCTCTATCAACATCAGCAATGGTTGCCCCACCGCCAACGTAAGCCAGATGCCCGTCGGGATCAACTGCTACGCTATTCATCAGCGACAGGTCAATCACAATTCCATTATCATTAACAGCATGACCCGCCACGTTGTGGCCACCACCCCGCACCGAGAGCGGCCAGCCAGTTTCACGGGCAAACTTAACGGCCGTTTGCACATCAGCCACCGTTGCGCAGCGGGCAATGAGGGCGGGACGGCGATCAATCATGCCGTTCCAAATGGCGCGGGCTTCATCGTAAGCGGCATCGCCCAGATAAATCAGTTCGCCTTGGAAATTGTGGGCCAAAACGGCCGTTTCTGTTTGAACTACAGGTGTCATCATCAGGTTTTACTCCTTGTGTATAATGGCTAACAATTAGCCACAATATTTGTCGCTTGGGCAATCACCCGGCCGATTTCAGCCAGTAAGGCCTCCCACCCTTCGTTTTTTTCCACAAAGCCAGCCACGCCGACGGCAGCAGCCAATTGGCGCGTGGTGGCATCCCCATGCCCAGACAAAATGACAATCTGAACGGATGGGGCTTGCTTTTTCACCAGGCGGGCCACACGGAAGCCGTTTTTGTGGGGCAGCCCAATATCCAAAATGAGGATGTCTGGCAGGAGGTCTTGGCTAAGCTGAACGGCCGTTTCACCATCACTCGCCTCGCCTACCACAGCAAAACCGGAGGTATCTTCCAGCAGCCAGCGCAACGCTTGGCGCACCGCTGGGGAATCATCTGCCAATAAAATGCGAAGGGGGTGGATTTGGTTCATCATGCCACCAGCTTACGGGGAAACGGCCGTGGCCACATCTGGCAGCAGTTAGCTATTCAGCTTCAAATGGAGAGGAATTGAAACCTATCGAAAGTTAGTGGGGAGTGGAGATCACGATTGAGTTTTTCGCCAACTCTGCCGATTAACCTTGTTGTCGTCATATTCCACCGACATAGCGTACGCGACATTCAGCTCAAACAAAACATATCGCTCAGCCGGGGAATAGCTGGCTAATTCGACCGCTAACGCACGTATCGCGGGATCATCAATGGGTATGGCTTGGCCATTGATAAAGAATTCACCTTCACCGCCATTTGCATCTTCAACAGCGCAGTGCAAAGCATAACGGCCGTCTCGTCGCAAATCGTGCCCCTTGAAAGACGTAGGCTCCATGAATAAAAACAGTCTTCCTTGCCCAACAATTGGCGTCACCGGATGCACTCTAGGACTGCCATCTTTGCGAATCGTTGCTAGATATGCCACTCTGCTAGCAAAACGTTGCTCGCCAAATTGTGCCAATTGAGGATTTTCCTGTGAAAACAATTGCCAACTCATCAGTTTCTCCTTATCTGATTATTCCACACCATGCTTAACAGCGTAGAGGGCAGCCTGAGTGCGATCGGCCACCTGGAGCTTCCCCAAAATGGTGCTGACGTACCCTTTGACGGTGCCCTCTGTGAGGTGGAGCGAGGCTGTGGCGCAGCGTTTCCTGCTGGCGCAGAATCGCTTCCAGTTTGGCAGGACTTGGGGTGGTCATGCGTTAAGCATACACTGGCTTTTTGCAGATGCCCAATACTTTTGTAGGGGCGGTTCGCGAACCGCCCCTACGACCAGTTAATTGAAGTTAATTGATCGGGCAAACCGATTCGGCGTTGAGGCTAGGTAGCGCGTAGCCCAAATCTGCCAGTGAGCCGGTTGGGTTGGGGAATGTGTTTAAGATGTTGGTAACGGCCGTACACGCCAGCGATACGCTTTGGTTAAAGTTGTAATCTTCCCAAAACGCAATGACGCCATCGGTGATGTGTCCATTTGGATAGTTGCTGTACAGCCAGCCAGACCAAACCTGGGCATTATCCATATCATCCAACAGCAGGTACGTCAGCATCAAGCGGAAAGCTGCGAATTGACGACTTGGATCGTATGTGCTTTCTGGCAAGGTCAGCCCCAGGCCATCATCCAGATTCGGGTTTTCAACGACTTCTGTATATTTGGCAATGGCAGTTTCGTATTCCCCAGCCGCGAACGCATCATTTGCTTCATAAAGCAGATGGAAGCGGTAATTGGATGGGTCTAGAAACGTTTCGATCAGGCCAAACTGATTCTGCGCTGGCTGCCACGCCCACACTTCGGTGTAGCCGCGTTGATATGGGCCTGCCCCAACGGAGCTAATGAACCCACCATGCTGAATGAGTTCGAGACGGCCGTTGCCGCTCCAATCTTCAAACCGTACATCACTGCTCATCATGGCAATGGCCGGGCTGGCGGAACCTGCGGCCAAAGGCACCAGCGATTGCACTGCCCCAGCAGGCGCACCTACAATATCGTAAAAATGGGTGCAGGTGTGCGCTCCGCAAAATAGCTTCATAACCGTCACTTCTGGCAGGCCATCACCCGTCAAATCCACAATTTGCTGAATTTCGGGCAGGCGATAGCCTTCTTTGGCAAACCTGGCGTAATGGCGGTAAAGCAGGCCATTCTGGTTCACAATCACCATATCCCCTTCCGGCCCATACACAGAGCCCGTCGCTTCTTGCAAAACGACAATCCACTCCACAGCCTCGTCGCCATCCAGATCAAACGCTTGCCAATCGGCCAACCAGCCGTTAGCAGCCAACGTTTCCTGTACGTCGGCCGCGGGCGTACCGTTCTGCCGTTGCTGGCCAATCCATTCCGCCAATTCAGGCAAGGTTTGGGGCAAAGCCAGCTCCAGCGGATAAATGGTAACGGTCAACGTATACTCAATCGGGCGGTTCAGGCTGGTTACCGTCAGGCGATAATCGCCTGTACTTTGTAAGGCATCTGCCCAGGTACGGTCTTCGTTTACAAACCGCTTGTATGGTAGGCCATCGGCCAGGCCAACAAGCGAAAAGTTGGCACTGTTGTTGCTAGAGCTGATTGAAATTTCAGTAAATTGCCCAGCGGCTGCCCAAAAGGTAAATTCATCATCGGTGCCCACGGACAGCGTGCGATGAATCATCTTGGAAATCGCACCCGGATCAAAGACGATACTCATTGGTTCGGCCGTTGCCGTTGGTTGTGGCGGAGCCGTAACGGTTGGAAACACCGTCGGGATGGCGGTGGCAACCTCCGTAGCCATCTCTGTCGGTTGGGGGGTGACGGTTTTGGGAACGGCCGTTTCTGTTGTCAGCGTCGGTGTTGGGTAAACAGCAACCATCGTTGGCATAAGAGTTGGCTGTTCACTTTCTCCGACAGCGGGACGACACGCCACCAAAACCGATAAGATCAGTAAAAGCCAGATTAATTGGCTCATTGGTTTAAGATTTAACTGTTTTCTATTCATTTTCGCGTTCATTACATTTCTACTTTGTGCCTGTTAGCATCCAGCAATCAGGCACGGGTTGGGCCATGTCAAACGTTAGCTGCTGGAACGTTTCTCCAGCGGGTGAGCAATCTGGGTCGGCAAATTGATTGAACAGCGTGAGAACGGCCGTTTGCCCCAAAGAGCGTGGTTGCCCAGCAGAATCCAAACTGGTGGCTGCAACCAGCGTACCAGATCCAGCTAGCATCAACATGACAATAATCACCAATACAAGTCGATTTCGCACATTCATTACAATACTCGCTTCACAGCTTTCCCGTTGCCAGCTTGAACGGCAACAGGCAAAGCTATCCATTTTTACGCTACATTATGATAAATTTGGAATCAAGGTACATCTGGCAAACGGTGGGCTTGCGTCTGTATTCTGTTAGCTTGCAATCCCTTACTTTTGGCAGGGCTGGCTTAGATGGGGCATAAATTTAATGTTACAATCAAATTGGACTAAATCGCGTATTCCTGCGATTTAAGCATGTAAATGCAAACAGAGTGGCGAGCAATGCAAGAAACATGAGCGAACCGTGGCAATCCGTCCGCACGATGATTGAGCGCACCGCTACCGCCAAGGGGCGGGCATCTTCTGGCTACTTCTCTATTGAGGGAACGCGGCTCCATGAGCGAGCTATCCGGGCTAGCGCGTGGCCAACGGCCGTTCTCATTGCAGACTCTATGTGGCAAAAACCAGGGGAACGGGAAACGGCCGTTCTCCACCAGCTCGCCCAGCAAAACATCCCCATCCACCCTATCCCCAACGCCGAAATGGAACGACTGACGCAAGGCCGCAGGCTGGGTGGCCTGCTGGGGTTACTCCCTCTGCCCAAACCGCTCAACTTGGCCAACTGGCTAGCTGCGCATTCTGCCCCAACTTTGCTGGTGGCGGTAGGTGTGGTGGACCCCGGCAACGTTGGCGGGCTGATCCGCACGGCACATGCGCTGGGCGCAGACCTGTTTGTGGCGGCTGGCGGCAGCGATCCTTACCATCCCCGCGCCGTGCGGACCTCGATGGGCAGCATTTTTAAGCTACCACTGGTAACCACCACTTTGCCAGAGCTGTTCGCTACACTGCGGACAACGTCCATTCAAACCATTGGCACCGTGGCGGAGGGCGGGATTGCTTTGCCCAATGTGGCGCAAGGTTTGAGGGGAACGGCCGTATTTATGGGTAGCGAATATTTCGGTTTACCGAATGAGCTAATTGACCAACTGGATATCTTGGTCACAATTCCCATGTCCTCCGGCATCGATTCTTTCTCCGTCAACGCGGCAGCGGCAATTGTGCTATACGAACTAAAACGTTCCTCTGAGCGTAAATCTTAGCCACGGATTGCGCGGATTTTTTAGGATTGAATAAATTCATCTTGATAATCCGTGAAATCCGCGGCTATTTTCCAAAATGAAAATGCCGCTCTCGCGATGAGAGCGGCACTTTGCTAAGAAGGAGGAGGAAAAAGCGATTGAATGTCGCTTGCTGGTTAGATGGGATGAAACGGCCGTTTCTTACCCCAACAGCTTACCCATTACCGCACCTAAGCGCGCCACGCCTTCCGCAATCTCCGGTTCGCTTAGGCCGCTAAAGCCCAGCAAAATGGCTGGCGGCGACGGGTGCGCCATGAAGTAAGGCGCCGCGGCATAAACACCTACCCCAACCTGTGCGGCGGCCTGCACAACGGCCGTTTCTGCTATCCCCTCTGGCAAATAGAGCATCACGTGTAGCCCCGCTGGTTCATCGGCATACTTAACCAAGCCGTTCAAATGATTTTGCAAAGCCGTAACCAACGTTTGCCGCCGCTGGCCGTACGCCTGCCGCAGATGGCGCAAATGCCGCTCAAAATGCCCCTCCACCATAAAATCTGCTACGGCAGCCTGCGTCAGCGTGGGCGCCCCCCTGTCGATGAGCTGCTTTGCCTGCACAAACGGCCGTACCAACGCCGACGGCAACACCACGTAAGAAAGCCGCAAGGCAGGAAACAGTACCTTAGAAAATGTGCCCAGATAGATCACCCGCTCATCGGCCGATAAGCCTTGCAATGCCGCCAACGGACGGCCGTCGTAGCGCAGTTCGCCATCATAATCATCCTCAATGATGAGCGCGTTTTCCTGCTGCGCCCAGTGGAGCAAGGCCATACGGCGTTCCAATGGCAGCGTACCCCCGTGTGGAAATTGGTTGGATGGGGTCACAAAAGCCAGCCGCGCTTGACTGTGAGCAGGAATTTGATCCACGCAAAAACCGGCGTCATCAACGGGAACGGCCGTTAGCCTGGCACCGTTCAGCCGAAAAAGCGCGGCTGCGTCTGCATAGCCAGGTGTTTCTACCAGCACCGCTTCCCCTGGTTCCAGCAGCAGTCGCGCCAAAATATCCAACGCCTGCTGCGCCCCATTCACAATGACAATCTGTTCAGCCGTGCAAACCACCCCGCGCCAGCGCGTCAGGTAATCAGCCAACGCCTGGCGCAGCGGGAAGAAGCCTGCCACCGAGCCGTAGCGGGAGAGCATCACATCATCAGTGCTAAGGTAGCGGGCCAGCAGCTTGCGCCACACGTCGTAGGGGAAGATGTGGGGAAAGGCGCGGCCAAAGCCAAAGTCAATTTCTGGTTTTAGCTGTTTTGGCGTGGCGGGAACAGCCGTACCAACCACACGCCGCCCCCAGGGTGACAATGTTGGCTGAAACGGCCGTGCCAATTCTACATTCGTTTTTGTTAGGGAAAGATGGTGCGCAATAAATGTACCAGCCCCTGGCCGCCGCACCACAAACCCTTCGGCCACAAGCTGATCATATGCCTGTGACACAGTAATCCGTGCCAAACCCAGCCGCTCTGCCAATTGCCGCCCTGGCGGCAGGCGACGCTGCTGGCCAAAAGCACCTTGCAATATTGCCTGGCGTAGCTGCTGGTACAATTGCAGGTATAATGGTGTCTGGCTCTGCCGATCAAATGTCCAATGTTGATCAATCATAAAAGTGTCGCTCGTAAGTAATCGCTCGAAAACAAAATAACAGTTTCGGAGCTGAACGATTACTTTAAGCCCATTCACCAATTCCCTATTTTACTTGTGAATGGGCATTAGGTACCTAAGTGTGAGTCAGGCTTATTGACTCTAATCGAAATGGGCAGTATCGTGCAATTGTACAGTAAAGGAATTTTTAGAGGCTATGGCTTATCGCAGCAGTGAAAAAACCCGCCAGAAAAAAGATGCCAAACGGACGGCGATGATGCAAGCGGCCGTTCAGGTATTTGCTGAAAACGGATATCACACCGCCACCGTGCGGGATATTGTCAAAGCCGCTGATGTGGCCATTGGCACCTTCTATTTTTACTTTCCCGATAAAGAAACGCTTTTTGTACATCTTTACGAAGAAACGGCCGACTTCCTATTGCAAACCATTGACCAGGCCGTTAGAAGCCGCAGCGACCTGGCGCAGCAGCTGTCGCGGGGCATTCAGGCCTATTTGAACATTGCCGTTTTCGAACCAGCGGTTGTGCAGCTGCTGCTCGTTGGGGGCGTGGGGGCCATTCCATCTCTGGAAGTTAAGCGCAGTACGTTTCGGGAGCGAATGATTCGGCTATGGCAACGGCCGTTGGACCAAGCGATTGACAATGCCGTGATTCCAAACCAAAACAGCCGCCGCGTTGCCGAAGCGTTTGCCGGAGCCTTTGATGAGGTTGTTTTACAACTTCTGGCTACCCCAGAACCTGATCAGGCAGTAACGGATGTTGTTCAGGATTTAACCCTGTTTAGTTTGCGTGCAGTTGCTTTTAAGAGTGCGCCAACCAAGTAGTCTCCAAGTAATCGACAAACCATATCGATCAGTCATTAACCACAAACATCACGCAATGAACGACCACCACAAATCCGCTGAGGAGCTAATCCACGAGTTAGAGCAATGCCGGGAACAGGCCAAAGCTGCTGACCTACTCGATAACGCTACCCGCGTTACCAGCATTGCCCAACTACAATCACTCACGCAGGGAGCAGAATCATTTTTAGCGGTTCATGATTTGGAGTCGCTATGGCCTCGCGTGAAAACGGCCGTGCAAAATACGCTGCACGCCGACCGTCTGGCTATCTACCTCTACAACAAAGAAACTGATGAACTGAGCTGCCCGTATACATTTGGTCTCTCGCAGTCTTACGTTGACCACCTCAACCAATCCTTTCGCAACTCACCGGGCAACGCTCAACTGTTCCACCTTGCACCTGTTTGGACCGAAGATGCACAAAACGATCCTGCTTTCCGCGACAAGTGGGATCATTATAAAGCAGAAAGGGTCCAATCCTTAGCTATTTTCCCGCTTATCAGCAAAGAAGGACATTCAAGTGGGGGGATGGCACTATACTGGAATGAGAAACGGCCGTTAGACAGCACCCTCATTAGTGCCGGACACACCCTGGCCCACATGGTTGCCCTTGCCATCAACACCATCAACTTGTTCAGCCAAACGCGGCAAAGCCTAAACCGTGAGCAAAAACTGAATGAAGTTAGCCGGATGTTAAACACGACAAACGATCTGCCTACTCTTTTAGGCACTTTGGTGCAAATGGTAGCCGAACTTGTTCACGCCGATAGTGGCCTGCTCGGCCTTGTCATTGACCGGGAAATCATGACCTTTTACCCGTACAATGTGCCAAACTGGATGAATTTGCGGCCAGCACCACGCCCGCGCGGCCTTGCCTGGCAAATTGTCAACACCTGCGAGCCTATTCTTGTTTCAGATTATCCTGCGCATCCTGAAGCCATGGAAAAATGGATAGAAGCTGGCGTACTCACCTTTTTGGGCGTGCCGCTGCAAGCAGGTGAAAATTGCCTGGGTATGTTGGCACTGTTTAACCTGAACAAATCGAGGCTTTCGTTTCGGGAACGTGATTTGGAGCTGGCAGCATCTATTGGGCAACAGGTGGGCATTGCCATCCAAAATTTGCGCCTGCTGGCCGAAACGCAGCAGCGAGCAGCCGCAATGGCTGCCATCCTCAACAGGCAAGCAGAGCTAGACATGATGAAAAACACCTTTACTCAAAGCGTTTCGCATGAATTGCGGTCGCCCTTGGGCATCATTTATGGCCACGCAGAGCTGCTTGTAAGTGAAGGATTAGGCAGCTTAAACGACGATCAAAAACAGTCGGCCGAAATTATTATGCGACGGGTGATGATGCTGACAAACCTGGTGGATGATCTCACCGCCCTGCTGGCCGCTGAAACCCAGGAGCTGCGCCGTGAAGAAATTGACACCATCATGCTCGTCTATTCGCTTTTGGCAGATTACCGGATGCGAGCCGAAGGATTGGGCATTACGCTTGAATCTGACATCGAAGAAAATATGCCCTGGATTCGGGGAGACAGCACGCATTTGCGCCGCGTTTTCGACAATTTAGTCTCCAATGCCTTCAAATTTACGCCAGCCGGAGGGCGCATTGTTTTGCGGCTTATGGCGGAGGGCGAAAATGTCCAAATTGAAGTTGAAGATACCGGCGAGGGCATTCCAGAAGACAAGCTGGATCGCATTTTTGAACGTTTTTACCAGGTTGAAGGTGGTGCCAACAGGCGACATACGGGCACAGGGCTGGGGTTAACCCTGGTGAAAGAGATCGTGGAGGCCCATCGCGGATCGGTGCGTGTGCGAAGCCAGATTGGCGAAGGCACTACGTTCACCGTTCTCATTCCCGGTTTCGTCCAAACGTGATCTTCTTGATAAAATTCCTTCATGCCCAAATCCAAAAAGAAATCTTCCCCAAAAGTTAAGCCGTGGCGCCCAACAGTTCAAAAAGCAATGAAAAAAGCAACTCAAAAAGAGGCATTGAATCGCTTTGGGGCAGCTGATCCTTTGTTTCACTATCGGTGGGAGCATGTAACGGCCGTTGTTACCCTGGCCCTTAAATTAGCAGAACTCACCGGAGCCGATGCCGAAGTGGTTGAAGCAGCCGCTTGGCTACACGACATTCGCAAAGACGTTGGCCCCAAACATCCACAAGAAGGTGCTAAATTTGCCCACGAAATCTTGCCTACCACCGATTTCCCCAAAAAGAAGATTGGGCATGTGGCTCGCTGCATTCGCTCACACATGGGGCTGTGGCGGCGCAAACCGCTTAAAAACTTAGAAGCGCAGGTGCTGTGGGATGCAGACAAATTAGCTAAAATGGGGCTAACGTCGCTGTTTCATTTTATGCCGGTAACCATCATGAAGGGAAACGGCCGTACTACTCAGGAACTCATCAACAATGCCCGTGCCAATCAATCCTGGCTGCCCAAGACAGTGGCCAGTATGCATACCAAACCCGCCCAAAAAGCAGCCAAGAAGCGATTAAAACGGTTCAATCAACTGCTGGATCGGCTGGAAGCTGAACTAGCTGGGGATGATTTACTCGGTTAGATGATCGTCAAGAGAGACTGACTGCCCGCCAAACGGCCGTAGCGATAATATTTTTCGCTTCTTCAAACGCTAATTCCTGCATGCCCCCCAGCCAGCGACGGGCAAATTCATGGGCTGGCCCCATAATGATGGCATCGTAAGCCCAGGGCGGCAGCCGCAACAGCTCCCCACTTTCTACAAACGGCAACATCCAGGCAAAAATATCTGCATAAAACGCGCCCTTGAAAGCAAGAATATCCGCCTGGTAGCTGCGCAGCAGGGTACCTTGCGATGCTTCGTAAATAAAAGCTGCCCGCACCGGATTCGCAGCGACCCAATCCAGATAGGTATGCACCAACGTTTTGATGCCGCTTTTCGCTTCTGTGGTGGCTACAACGGCCGTTCTTAGCTGGCTAAAACAGTCGTCAAAACAATCCTTGTAGAGACCGTACAGCACCCCTTCCCGGTCTTTGAAGTGGTGATAAACGCTGCCCACACTCGCCCCGGAGCGTGCGCAAATATCGCTCATGGTTACGGCCGTTACCCCCTTTTCACCAACCAACTCCAGCGTTGCCGCTAGGATAGCTGCCCGTCGTACGGCCGTTGCCGTTTGTCTGATTTTCTTGCTCATTGCCTTCTTTCTTGATAAATCTAGAATATTATTCTAGAATATTCCTCTAGAACGATTTTCATCTTACACAGTTGGCAGTCTAACAACTTAGGCTGCCACAGGCAACTTTGGAGGCCAACCGAATGAAAGGACAAGTCTGTGTGGTAACGGGCGGCAATGCCGGCATTGGCAAAGCGATTGTGCAGGCCTTGGCGCAAAAGCAAGCACGGGTCGTCATGGTAAGTCGAGATAAAATTCGGGGTGAAACGGCCGTTCAAGAAGTTCAACGCGCCGTTCCCCAAGCAAACATTGATCTGGTGCTGGGCGATGTGGGCAGCATAGCTGGAACACACGCATTGGCCTACACCCTGCTCGACAGCTACCCGCACATCCACGTGCTTATCAACAATGCCGGGGTTTGGCCAACCAAAAAACGCCTCAACGAAGACGGTTTGGAAACGGGCTTCATGGTAAACCATTTGGCGCCATTTATGCTCAACCAGCTTTTACGGGAACGACTTCAGGCCAGCGCAGCCGCCCGCATTGTGAACATTAGCGCAGGTTTGTATGTAAACGGCCGTGTCGATCTGCAAAAAACGCCATACGGGGATGATTTCCACCCCATTCGTACCTACGCCAATACCAAGCTGTGCAATCTGCTGTGCCTGCCCCTAGAAGCAGCCCAGCTAGAGGGCAGCGGCGTCACTATCAACGCCGTTCATCCCGGCGTTATCAACACAAAATTGGGCGATATGCGCGGCCCGCTGGGCTGGCTCATGAAGCTGGTCAAGCGTAGCTGGGCCAAACCAGCAGAGGGTGCCGTTGCCCCGGTCTGGCTGGCAACAGCCCCGGAATTGGCGGAAACAAGTGGCAAATATTTCAATGAAAAAGAAGAGACCCCTTTGGAAGACGTTGCTCGAAACGATGCCTTAGCCAGCCAGCTTTGGCAACTCAGCCTGGAACTTGCGAAAATTACTGCCTAATGGCACTTTAGCGAGAATTTTTATAGAAGAATTCGGTAACGGCAGGGTGAACAAAACCCGGTTTGAAAAATGCTTGCCACTCCCAAGTGCTATCGTGGGCGCCGCCGGCGCTGTTGGCCAACAGCCAGTAGCTAAAGGCTAAGAAGTATGGCTCTGCACCTCGCATGTAGGTGTATTGGTAGCGGATTAGCTCCACCTCCACATTGCGGTCGCTGCTGTAAGAGCCACCCTCGGTGCCAATCATGGGCAGCGACCGCCCCAAGTGACTTTGCACAATCTCATCATATTTGCGGAAGAGTAAAAAGCCGTCAGGGTCGTCATACGGCCGTACCCCATGATAATTATGCACCGACAGCCAGGTTCGATTCAGCAATGCCTCATCCCCATTGAATTTGATGGCTTGCAGTGTTCGCGCCAAAAAGTCGTAATGGTTGTACTCTCCACCGGGACTTAAGGCCCCAAGCCCTGGAAAACCGCCGTTGGCAATCACTTCACGTGCGGCCGTTGCCCAGGCGCGGGCATATTGATTAGGATTGGCAAATCCCTGATGATTTTCTACGTTGATATTGGGTTCATTGTATAGCTGGTAGTAATAAACTCCTTTGGCACGGTAATGGGCCACCATCGGGCCAATATTGCCATCGTAGGGCAATACGCCAGAGCGGTAAAGCCGCATTACGGGCATGATGCCGTTGGCAACCAGTCGCTCTACCAAATAATCATTGTCCCCAATTTGGGTTCCCTCATTCAAGAAAACCACCCATTTGATGTGCATTCGTACCAGTTCATTCACAAAGTGGTCCACCACGCCGGGGTCTTGGCTGACGGTAGGAATCCAATGCACCCCCCAGCCGTTGTTACCTGGCGGCACGGGGAATGCCTGATACGGAATCACTTCGCTTAAACTATACTGCCCAATTGGTTTGATGACGGCCGTAGGCGTGCCAAAGGGTGTGGCCGTGGCGGTATTGGTTGGTGTAGATGTCGGTGTGACGGGCGTGTTGGTGGGGATGGGCAGCGGGGTGTTAGTAGCTGGCAGGCTGTCTAAAAGGCCAGATTGATTGTTTTGGGTGTGGGCAACGGCCGTTTCCGGCACTGGCGTAAAGGTAACCGGAATAGGCGAACCCGTTGTGGGATCAATGGGCAGAACCAACGCCTCCGCTCTTGTAGGCAGCGGCTCCAGCTCCATAAACTGAAGCTGACAGCCCATCAACAAACTCCATAAAATCAAACTGAGGCCAAAAAACAGGTGAGATCGTCTCATCTGCGCCCCATTGTAAGGATTTTTTGCTTTATGTCTAGTGGGACTTGGGTAATTTTAAGGAATGGGAGGTAACAAGTGGCAGGTGGCAAGTTACCACCTGCCACTTTCACTTATCATCACTCAGCTACCGGCGCATCGTACGCCAACGTCGCAATCTTCACGCACAGTGCCACCACTTCCATTGCTTGCGCAACTTCATCAACCGGTGGGCGGCTGGGCGAGAGACGAATGTTGCTGTTGTTAGGGTCTTTTTTGTGCGGATAAGTTGCCCCAGCTGGCGTGAGGGCCACACCAGCTTCTTTGGCAAGTGCCACCACGCGGTCGGCGACTGGGCAGGCGGTGTCCAGGCTAACAAAGTAGCCACCCTTCGGCTTCGACCAGGTGGCGAAACGGCCGTCCTCACCCAACTCCCGTGCCAGAACTTCCTGTACCGCCTCAAACTTGGGGCGCAAGTTAGCCGCATGGTCCCGCATCAACCCTTCCAAACCATCAGCGTAGCTACTGATGAACTTGACATGCCGATACTGCTCAATTTTGTTGGGGCCGATAGATTGGAAACCCGTCAGCTTGGTTAAATATGCCACATTGGCTTGGCTGGTCGCCATAAAGCCAATGCCAGCTCCGGCAAAGGTAATTTTGGACGTGGAACCAAACAGATAAACACGGTCTGGGTTGCCTGCCGCTTCACAGGCGCGTAGCAAGTTAGGTGGATCGTCACGGTCTTCACCCAGATGATGAACTCGGTACGCATCGTCGGCAAAAATGGTGAAATCAGGAGCGGCCGTTTTCATACTAGCCAGTCGCTTTACCGTCTCTACCGAAACCGTGTCGCCCGTGGGGTTGCTGTAAGTTGGCACAAAGGTGATACCCTTAATAGCCGGATCGCTGGCAGCTAATTTCTCAACCGCATCCATGTCTGGGCCATCAGGCGTCATCGGCACGGTGAGCAATTCAAAACCAAGTGCATCCAGCAGCGAAAAATGGCGATCATATCCCGGCACGGTCACAATCATTTTTGGAGATTGGCTCACCCAGGGTGCCTCGCTATGCTGTAAACCGCGCAGCAACGCCCACATAAATGTATTGCTCATCAGCTTCAGGCTGGCATTGTTGCCCACTATCATCTCATCAGGATGAACGCCTAGCACAGTGGCAAACAGTTCTCGCGCTTCGGGCAACCCAGCTTGCCCACCGGGATAATTGCGCAGGGCAATGCCGCTGGGCGTCACCAAATCCCCCTCTGCCAGGATGTTGAGCATCCCATTCGACAAATCGAAATCAGCGTCGGACGGTTGGCCGCGCTGCATATTGAGGTTGAGGTTCATGGCTTGAATAGCCTGATATTTTTTGCGTAAAGTTTGCAGAGAATCCATCATCATTGCTCCATAAAAAGGTTAAGTGCGAGAAGGGGATTGCAGCAGGTGTGGGTAATGATCTTTTGTAGCATAAACGGCCGTTCGTGCAACAATTCAGGCTCCCAATTCGGAAACCCTGTGAAAAAGATAGAAAAAAAGAAACCTGAGAAATGAACTATCGTCTCATAATCCTCTGTGTTCTCTGTTGCATAGATTTTAAGTCGCTTTGCTGCCATCAGGGAAGGTGGCATTTTTAAGCGATTTGGCGGAACTGAGCTGTTCCGGTGTCACGCGCGCCCCAGTTAAATCCGCGCCGCTCAAATCCGCCCCAGAAATATCCGCATTAAACAGATAGGCTCCACGCAAATTGGTCCAATTTAGATATGCCCCAGACAAATTAGCTCCGTTCAGGTTCGCTTTTTCCAAATTGGCTTCGCTAAGCGTACCCCCCTTCAAATTGACAAAGTGTAGCTTTGCCTTGCGTAGCTGCGCCTTGCGCAAGCTGGAACCGCGCATATCCAGGCCATTTACTTTGGCTTCACTCAGGTTAATGCCATCTAAATTGGCCTGATTGATTTCAGCCCCAAATAAATTGACGTTGCGTAAATCTTGATTGGTGAGCTTAACACCAGTTAAATCGGCACGGGCAAATTGGGCATCGGTCAAATTGGCTTCGCGCAAATCGGTATTCTCCATTTTTGCCCCTTCAAAATTAACGCCCGAGAGGTCTGCCCCACTAAAATCTACCTTGTTGAGCTGCGCCCGCTGAAAATCTGCTCCAGCCAGTGAGGTGCCTGCCAACATTGCGTTGCTCAAGTTCGCTTCCACCAGGCTAGCAGCATGCAATGAGCCGTCAGAGAGCCAACCGTCTGAGCGCAGTTCCGCCACGGCTCGGAGGGCAATGGCGTTGCTAGTGCTGCCTAACTGCCGAATCAGCAGTTCACGGCGACGCTGGTCGTCCCGCCGCTCGTTCAGGTAGTCAATGATGAGGACGGTAAGGGCAATGCTGGCAAATTCGGCAGAGATGTTGGCGTAAAAGTCGCCAACAAAGTCGGAAAATCTCGCATTGGGATATTGGCTGAAAAAGCCGCTAGCACCCACAATGACGGCGACCAGCAGCAGGACAACGCCAACGGCGCGAACAAGATTGATTTGCTTCTTCTTGGGCATGGCAGTTCCTTCATGAAGCCTCCCGGAGATTTCTATTGTGTCTGCCTCCTTATAGAAACCTCCGGGAGGTTGGTTTGCTAAGGATGCAGTTCAACGGCCGCATTGGACAACACCAGTTCATCCCGCTCGGCCACTTTGCTCTGGAAGATAGTGCGCGTGTCCGATTCGCGCCACATTTCGGTGACAATCGTTTCGCCGGGGAAGACGTGCTTGCTAAAGCGCACCTTGATGCTTCTGAAGCGGGCGGGGTCGTTGTTGGCGAAATGCTTCAGCACGGCGCGACCCGCAAAACCGAAGGTGCAAAGCCCATGCAAAATAGGCTGGCGGAAGCCGCCGAGCGCTGCCATTTGCGGATCGGCGTGCAGCGGGTTGCCGTCGCCAGAGCTGAGGCGGTAGAGCAATGCTTGATCGGGCCGGGTTTGCTGGCGATGCACGGCGTCTGGCGGGCGGTTGGGGGGCAGGTTTTGCTGGCTGGTGGAAGGCCCACGCTCGCCGCCAAAGCCGCCAACGCCACGAATGTAAACGGCGGATTGGTTGAAGGCGACTTCGTTGCCCTGGCCATCGGTGCTAATGACATCAGTGAGGATGACTGCGCCTTTGCCTTTGTCGTAAACGGCCGTTATCTTCGCAGAGTTGTGAATGGTGGCTGAGTTGGGTAACGGCCGTTTCAATTCCAAATATTGCTCACCGTGCAGCAGCATCATTGGGTTAAACTCCAGCCCTGGCACCTGCGTAATTTGCCAGAACAGCACAAAAGGAAACACCACGGCCATCGTCGGCAACGGCGTAAAGTCGTTATTCAGCTCATAGACAAACTTTAGCTCATCCGCATCCATCGGATCGGCCGCCGCCCCCACCGAAAGCGCATACAAACTAACATCCCGCTCTGTGTAAACATACTCCGCCGGTTTATATTCATGCCCCAACACTTTTTCCAAATCAATAGACATCGCTTGTTCTCCAACATATTTGGGCGAGGCGATTGGGGAAATGGTCATTCGTTTGCCTAACCTGTCTACCAATCGCCTCGCCCCTACTAACTATCCTTTCAAAAAATCTGTTCAATCTGCGAAATCTTTGATAAAAACTCCCTCACGATTGCAGCTTGGGATTGTTGGCGTGGCGATCTTTGTCACGGGTAGTTTTTTTGTCCATGTTTTTGTGGAAAGCGGCCGTTAAATCAATGCCGGTCTGGTTGGCAATGCAGGTCAGCACAAAGAGAACGTCCGCAATTTCGTCGGCCAGGTTGACGGTTTCGTCGCTCGGTTTGAAGCTTTGGTCGCCATATTGCCGGGCCATAATGCGGGCTACTTCGCCCACTTCTTCCATGAGAACGGCCGTATTTGTCAACTCCGAATAGTACCGTACACCAATCGTCCGCACCCACTCGTCCACCGCTTTTTGCATTTGCCGGATGGTGATTTCGCTCATAGGTTGGTTGCCTCACGCGGCCGTTCCGCAAGCCAGCGCAGGTAGTTGCAATACTCATTCTTCTGCGACACCGAGGCAATCTCCAGCAGTTCCGCTGCGCCAATATACCCCTTGCGGTACGCAATTTCTTCCACGCAGCCCACCTTTAGCCCCTGCCGATGCTCGATGGTTTGCACATAGTTGCCCGCTTCCAGCAAACTGTCGTGCGTGCCCGTGTCCATCCACGCGTAGCCGCGGCCCAAAAGCTGCACATTTAGCTTGCCCCGCCGCAAATATTCATTATTCACATCTGTAATTTCATACTCATGCCGGGCCGATGGCTTGAGGTTTTTGGCAATCTCCACCACATCCTTGTCGTAAAAATAGAGTCCGGTAACGGCATAATTTGATTTTGGCTCCGCTGGCTTTTCCTCAATGCTGATGGCTTTGTACGCTTTATCAAATTCCACCACGCCGTACCGCTCCGGATCGCGGACGTAGTAGGCAAAGACCAGCCCGCCATCGTCTAGCTTGCCCGCCTTTTGCAAAATGCCAGAAAGTCCAGGGCCGTAAAGGAAGTTATCCCCCAAAATGAGGGCGCATGGCTCGCCATTGATAAACGCTTCACCAATGACAAACGCTTGGGCAATGCCGCGTGGCTCTGGCTGCACGGCGTACTCAATCTTCAGACCCAGCCGCGAACCGTCGCCAAACAGTTCTTCATACAGCTCAATGTGATGCGGGGTGGAAATGATGAGAATCTCCCGAATGTCGGCCAGCATGAAGACCGAGAGCGGGTAGTAAATCATCGGTTTGTTAAAGAGGGGGAGAATTTGCTTGGAGAGGGAACGGGTAAGCGGGTAGAGGCGTGTGCCGCTGCCGCCAGATAGAATGATGCCTTTCATAAATTTTTTTATCCTTTGTTACAGTTTGGAACGAGGCAAATGGTGAAATGTTCATCTGCTATGGCCTGACTCATTCCTGCCTGCCTCGCCCCTGCCAGTTTTGTCTGAATTGTATCAAATCTATGGTTTATTTTGCAGGTGAATCTTAAGGGGCAAATGCTGGCCAAACGGGGAGAGCTTCGCCTGCAAAGTCGAACAGTGCCAGATTTTCCCACGCGGAGCCACAGTCTGGCGTGGTGCTATAGTTGGGTACCCAGTGGAAGAAGTCGGCACCGAGGTTTTAGGGAAGTTGGCTAACGGCCGTGTGCTACGTATGATGAACCACCATCACCGAGCAGGAGGCATTTTCCACCACGAAGGGAGATATTCTGCCCATGACCAATGCCTGCCAAAATGCCTCATGCTCAGACGCCCCAATAATGACCAGATCGTAAGCACTTTCCTCAATCTCGGTCAAGATTTCGTCTGCAACCAGACCATGTCTCACAACCAATTGAGCATCAACCGAGGCATCATGGAGTAGCGTTAGTGCCTGCTGTAACTGCTCGGCAATGGGAGTGCCTGATTGCAAGAGTTCGTCAGCCGTCTCGTCCATCTGCTCTAAACCAGAATACATATGAGGCACGGGGTCTGCCACATACAGCAAACGGACGGCAGCCCGCGCGGGCAAAGCCAATTCCAACACTTTTTGCACAAGAACTGGCTCTTGGTCTTGGCCGCTCATGCAAATCAACAGGCGTTGCAGCTTTTCTGGCGATTGCTTCACAACCAGCACAGGAATTGGGACTTCTTTGGTTATGGTGGCAGCAACACCGCTACGCTTGAAGGGCAACAAACCAGAAATCAAGCGGGTTCCCAAGACCACCATACCGTAATCTCCTGCTTGACACTCAGAGACAATCTCAGAAACGGCCGTTCCACCCAAACGCACAATCTTATCGACAACCTGGACGTCAGTCTGCTTAGACAAAGCAGTCAAAACGGTTTGTGCCTCCGACAGGGCAGATTCATCAGCAACCACTGTGAACAGCGTCACAGAAGCCTTAAAGAGGCGCGCAATCAAATAGCCAAACTGAACAGTTTGTTCAGCATATGGCATTCCCGCAACACACAGCAAGATGTTCACCCTGGTTTCTCCTATCTATCGGATGGCTTACTCTAAAATGCAGGCATTTCCCCACCTAGCAAGCGGATAATCACCAATAACGCCCCAATTAGAGGCAGCATTGCAAAAAACAGCCGAATACGTGGGCCAGAAAAGTAACTTGTAGCGGCAGCACCAATCTGAGCCCCAATCGCCGCCCCTGTTTGCATCACCAAGGCCATTAACACATCCACATTCCCTTTTAGTGCATGGGTAAGCGTGCCAAACCCGGCCGAAATCACAATTTCAAAAAGATCGGTTCCTACGGCAACATGGGTAGGCACGCCAATGAAATAAACCAGCATAGGCATCCTAATGAAACCGCCGCCAACACCTAACATCCCTGCCAACACGCCGGTAATTAGCCCCACAAACAAAATGACCCACAAAGAAATTGCCTCAATGCCAGAGTTAGGAAACGAAACCATAGGCGGTAGATGAATTTTTTGAACGCGCTTGGCAAAATCTTTGAAAGCCAAAACATCACCATGCTGATCTACGGCACCGCCGCCACGCATTAAGCGAATCGCTTTTAGGCTCTCCCAGGCTGTAAACAAACCAATCCCCACCAAAATGATGATGTAGGTTATGCCAATTACTTGATCGATATTTCCGGCATCTTCTAAAACCTCGATAATTTGAGCACCAATTTCTACCCCAATGATCGTTCCCACAACCATAAAAAAGCCAAGTTTCACATCTACATGCCCTAACGTGCGGTGACGCCGCGCTGCGACAATGGATTTTCCTGTCATGTGGGCCAGATCGGTACCAACCACAAAATTCATAGGGACGCCGGCCCAAAACATCATTGGGCTGGCAATAAATCCGCCACCAACGCCAAAGAAGCCGCCCAAAATGCCTACCAAGAAGCCGATAATCACCAGGAACAGGGGGCTGATCGTCACGCCGGAAATTGGAAAATCCATTGTTTTATTCCTGTCTCTCTAAACCTAGCAAACCAATTAAAAGAGAGGTAACGCGCTCTAGCAGGACGCTTTGGGCCACAATTAGCAGCAGGGTCGCCCCCGCATAAACAAGCGGGTCCAGATGAAATAGGTTCACTAACGGCTCTTCCAGCAGTCGCAATACAAGAAAAAAGTAAGCTGTTAGCAATAATCCATACAGTAACAATTCAATAATAAAGTTACGCAGCAATCGTTTGGTACGTGCATTCATTAGGAACTCCCTGGTTACGAAAGGACGGTACTTATCGTAATTGCTATTTACTCTTGCCTAATTGCATTGTACCCGAAGAAGCTGCCATTCGTACAGCTATAATCCTAACGAACGGCCGATTATCTCTTTCATCACCTCGTTGGTACCCGCATAGATGGGCTGCACGCGGGCATCCAGGTAAAACTTGGCGATAGGATATTCCAGCATGTAGCCGTAACCGCCGTGTAGCTGCAAACATTGGTCCATCACCCGAACTTGCAGATCCGTTGTCCACCATTTGGCCATGGCCGCTTCTTCGGCCGTTAGATCCCCAGCGTTTAGCTCCATGATGCAGCGATCCACAAAGACACGGGCGATCTCTGTTTCGGTTTTCATTTCTGCCAGCTTGAAGCGGCTGTTTTGGAATTTGCCGATAGGCTGGCCGAAAGCCGTGCGCTCCTGACAATAGTTGATGGTCATTTCCAGGGCTGCTTCGCAGGCAGCGACGGCAATCACCGCCACAGATAGTCGCTCTTGCGGCAACGAGTTCATTAGATAGTAAAAGCCTTTGCCCTCTTCGCCCATCAAGTTTTCGACCGGCACTTTTACGTTGTCAAAGTAAAGTTCGGCCGTATCCTGTGCCTTTAGCCCAATCTTTTCCAGATTGCGGCCTCGCTCAAATCCCTCCATACCGCGCTCAATGACCAACAGGCTAATGCCAGCATGCCCCTTGTCGGGATCGGTTTTCACCACGGTGATGACAGCGTCGCTATGAATGCCATTGGTGATGAATGTTTTTTGACCGTTGACGACGTAATGATCGCCTTGGCGAACGGCCGTTGTGCGCACACCCTTCAAATCACTGCCAGCCCCCGGCTCGGTCATGGCAATGGCCGTAATCATCTCGCCAGAAAGCATTTTGGGCAGCCAACGCTGCTTTTGCGCCTCGGTGGTGTATTTGAGGAAGTAGGGCATGTTCACATCATTGTGCAGGCCAAAACCAACGCCAGAAGCTCCAGCGCGGGTCAACTCCTCTACCACAATGGCATTGTATCGATAATCTTCAATTTCCAGCCCGCCGTACGCTTCGGGCGCATCCATGCACAAAAAGCCGAGTTCGCCAGCCTTCAGCCAGACATCGCGCGGTACGATGCCATCATGCTCCCACTGTTCATGGTAGGGCACGATTTCATTCTCGACAAAGCGGCGCACCGCATCGCGGAACATATTGTGTTCATCATCAAAAATGGTGCGTTTCATATTAGGTTCCCCTTGTAGTAAGATAAGTTTTCATCAAAGATGGCGCAGATTTTTTAATCTTAAGACTTACGCATTTGCCCTCACCAGACTACAAAAGTCTGGGACCAAATGATGTTAATTCCAGAGAGAACAAGACTTTTGTAGTCTTCACTGCGTAAGTCCTGATTATTATGGTTCTTTGGGATTTCATGGGGCGATCGGCACATTTGGGTAAGGGCGGTTCGCGAACCGCCCTTACATTTGGTGTCAACCCCTCAAGTTCCAAAAGAGCCATTATTATTTACGAGATGCCAGCTTCTAGTGCAGAAGCTGCATCCAGCAAAGCGGCCTCCGCACCGGGGGCGCAGGCCAGCATGACGCCTGGCACCAAGCCAGTTTCCGGGTCTGGGTCTTTCCAGGCGGGTACGGTGATGGCAGACAGGTTCATATAGTTGCAAAAAGTCATTGCCGTGACGGTGCCGTTGACACCGGGACGAAGCGAGGCGCGGTTCATTTGCCCATGCTTGGGTGCCAAAATGCCAAGCGTGGGCAGCAAAAGGACGCCATCGTCGCCCAATAGCTGGTACAAATCAGCGCGCGCTTGCTCGTAGGTGCGAATGATTTCGGCCACGCGCCCGGCCTTGCGTGGTTTTATGACGGGGATAATGGCAATAAGCTGGAAGAGGCCGCCGTAAATGGTCCCGCGCCCAACTGCCTGCCGCAATGTTTCTGCGGCCAAACTAAATTTTTGCCCATCGGCGGTGACAAGCATGTCGTAGAACGGTTTCTCTAGTTCGGCGGCTAGGATTTGTTGCAGGTTGAGAAAGTGGGTTTTTACGTCGGGAAACGGCCGTTCCTCTGCCACCAGCCCCGCCATTTCCAACACCGTTTGGGCCATCGTGTAGGCCGCGTTGATGCAATCTGCTTTGGCCGTTAGCTCAAACTGTTGGGGAATGATGAGGCGCAAGCCGTTGGGCGATTTTGGTTCCGGCAGCGGCTTCTCGGCGATGACGTCATAAACTAATCGCGCATCCCGCACGGAGCGGGTTAGCGGCCCCACACCCAACCAGGAGTCCAAAAACAATCCTTGCAAATCGGGCCAGATGCCTTGCTTGTTCACCGCGCCGGAGGCGGGCTTAAAGCCTACGACGCCACAAAATGAGGCGGGAATGCGAATGCTGCCCAAAATGTCGGTGCCGATGCCAAGCGTGGTAGAGCCAGAGCCAACCAGTGCCCCTTCGCCACCAGAAGAGCCGCCCGGCACGCGGGTTTCATCAAGGGGGTTGTTGGTACGGCCGTAAATCAAATTGTCCGTTTCCCCAGCCATAGCAAATTCCGGCACGTTGCTGCGCGCCAGCACAATCGCCCCAGCCGCCCGCAGCCGTTGCACCACGGGCGCATCCTGCGCGTAAACGATGGGCGGCATTCGTCGGGAGCCAGCGGTGATGGCTTGCCCAGCAAGACCAATCGTCTCTTTGACGCTAATTGGCAGGCCAGAGAGAGGGCCAGGGCGGGGATTATGGGCTTCGGCCAAGGCTTCGTCCTTAAACACATGAACGGCCGCATTCAAACGGGCATGATTTGCTTCCAGTCGGTCAATATGCTCAGTGACGATGGAAACGGCCGTGCACTCCCCGCTTTGCATTTGCCGCAGTAATTCGGTTGCGTCAGGCCAAATTGGTTTATTCAAAAGTGCCCCCTCGTTTGCTTATAAAACGCCAAATCTAGCCAGAGCAGCATACGAAATAAGTACCACCAGCAAAGAACCAACTATTCCCTGCCACAAGACATTGCTGTTCAAAACCAGGAAAACCGCAAATATCAATACCAGAACAAGCCAATTTCTGCGATTGCGTACCTTATTCATTTCTTTATCCTTGGTAGCCTTTCGGTTGTACCTTAGCGGTTTTGGAACCGAACAGCTACTTTAAGCCCATGCGCCATTTCCACATTTCATTTGCGAATGGGTATTTATTGCCCTGCTGTGCCTAAATCACCCAGGGCCACATCAATCCGCGAGAGCGTAATGGGGGAATCCCAGCGTAGCTTCAGGTTTGCCTGCAAAGAAGCGGCGGGCACGATAAAGACGTGATTGGCCGAAACGGTATCTCCTGTCCCAATAATCTCTGGCATGGTTTGTAACGCCGCGCCAAAGGCAACGTCGGTTTGCCAGGATTCATATTCGTTCAAATATTCGTCTACCAGGGTAAAGTCACGGCTGGAAACGGCCGTTTCATTCTGATTAGTCACGCTTACCGTGGGCACCACATAAACAAAGCCTTGGGCAATGTTGCCGTCGCTGGCGTACACTTCTACATCCGTTACCTGAATAACCACGCCACTCAAAGCCACAGAAAAGTTTAGTTCGCCAGCGGCATAGTTGTAATCGGTAGGCAACGCCTCTGGCACAGGCTCGGCTTCACCACAAGCCGCTAATGTCAGGAGCATCACCGCCAAAAGTAGCACACTTCTTAATTTCACCGTTGTCTCCTCCTTCATGGGTGTGTTGGGGTTGTGTAAAAGCCAAAAGAATTGAAAATCTGAAAACACATTTGGCTTTTACAAAAGGCAAATCACATAACTAGCTGAATTTATCTCAAATCGATTGTGATTTGCCTCATTGCCAGAATGATACCTTACTTTGGGGAAATTTGGAGATCGGAGATTGGAGATTAGAGCTTGGGTGGATTTCGATCTCCAGTCTCCAGTCTCTCATCTCCTTAAAATTACATATCATCTGCTAAAAGCAGCGCATCTTCTGAGTTTATGGCTTGGATGCGGTTAACGGCCGTTTTCGCAAAGCGGCAGGCAGCGGCACGAGGACGGCCGTCTCCCTCTACATCCAGCGACCATTGGGCTTGCTCAATCAGCTTGGCCAAGGCCAAGGCACGGCCCAGCGTGAGGGCAAAGCGGCGTGCGCCAGCTTCCAGGTAGTGCCGATCTGCTAAATGACTTTGTAACCAGTTCATGGCGTGAGCAACGGCCGTTTGTGCCACTTCCCCCGCTGCATTGAGGCGGCCATCTGTAACCGAACCCACACAGCGATCCACCTCATTGGACAGTGCCAGCAGTGGCTCACCAGAGCTACCCAACGCCCGCAGCGCATCCAGCGACAGCACGTTGGTGGTCCCTTCCCAGATAGGCAACACCTGGCCGTCGCGCAGCAGCAGCGGCAAACCGGTGTCCTCCACATAGCCCGCCCCACCAAACGCTTCCAGCACTTCACTGGCAACAACGACTGCCTGCTTGCCAGTGGTTAGCTTGGCCAGCGAGGTAAGCAACCGCAGCAAATGCGCCTCTTCTTCGCTAATTTCGCCCGCCTCATCCTTGCCGATCAGTTCCACCAGGAAAAAGGTGAGGTGGAAGGCAGCTTCCGTTTCAGCCTGCATCTCGGCCAGCGTATCTAGATGCAAGGGCTTTTCTGCCAATGGTGCGCCAAAGGCAATGCGTTTCTGAGCATAGCTGCGGGCCAATGCCATGCCGCGCCGCATAAATGCCGCCGCCGAAATGCTGTTCCAGGTGCGGGTCAGATGCAGCATGGGTACGATATTACGCACGCCGTTGTTGAGGCCCATTACCGGAACAGCCGTCGTGCCGTGCAGCATCAGTTCGGCCGTGGGGACTTTGCGCGTGCCGAGTTTGTCCTTCAGTCGCAGCACCTCGATGTTTTGCAGTGAGCCATCCTCCTCATGCGTTTCCAGGTAAAACAGGGCCAGCCCTTTACCGCCGGGCGGATTGCCTTCCGGGCGAGCCAGCGTCAGCGTCATTTGGGAGGTGGCGGCAGAAGTGAACCATTTACGGCCGTAAAGTAACCACTCCTCTTGCGCATTCAATTTGGCAACAGTTTCTGACAGGCCCACGTCAGAGCCGCCTGTAGATTCCGTCATCCATTGCCCGCTGGTCCAAAAGTGGGCCGGATCGCGGCTGGTGAGGTGGGGTACGGCGCGATCAATCAGCTCTTGATTGCCAGAGGTAAGCAGCGTGCGAGCTGCGCCATCGGTCATGGCCAGCGGGCAGGTGTAAACGTCGGTGGAGGGATGGAAGAGGTAAGCCAGGGCAAACTGGTAGATGCGGTCGAAACGGCCGTACTTGCCCTCATATGCCGCCGCCACCACCCCGTGCTCAGCCGCCAGCTTTTCTGCCTTTTGCCACAGGGGGGACACCTCTATTTCGTCAATGCGATTGCCCCACGGGTCCCACTGGGTGAGTACAGGCTCATTCAGTCGGTCAGCTAGCTGCATCTGGTACAGGTCGCCTCCCGCTAGCGCGCCCATTTCGCGCAGCGGCCGTTCCACTTCAGTCAGCACCTCTGGCGGCAACACCCGCCGCAAATAGCTTCGCAGCACGCGATCATCGTCAAACTGGTTACCCAGGCTGGGTGGGGATTGGTTGAAAGGTTGCATGATTTACCTCATTTCGGTAATCGGTGAACGGTTATCCGTAATCGGTAAATCAAACCGATGACCGACCACAGATTACCGCTCACGGATTCATAACGCCACACAGCGGAGCCTGCCAATCAAGCTGGTTGTGTTCGGCCAGAAGCTGATCTAGCCGGGCGGCAATGTGGTCTGGGAAGGGAGAGGTGCGGCGGGTAGCCAAGTTGGCATGGGAGCCAACCACCTCTAGCGTGGCGGCCAGCTTACCGGTGGTTTCATTGAGCATAAAGTGGATGAAATGGATGCGTTTGACGGAACGGCCGTTAACCCGCGTATGAATCGCCACCGTTTCGCCCACATGCACTTCTGCCAGGTAGCGAATGTGCTGTTCCAGGGCAAATGCCCCGCTGTTGGCACTGTGATAGTATGCCTCGTCCATGCCAAATGCAGCAAAAAAGCCCCAAGCGGCATCGTCAAACAGCCCCATGTAATGCCGAATGTTCATATGCCCCATCACGTCCAGATATGCCTCCGGAATGGTGGCACGGTGGAAGCAAGCAAGTTGTTGAATTTGAGCAATGTCTATCATGCGTTTTTTGGAGATTGAAGACTAGAGATTAGAGATTGGTTTCGTAAATCTCCAGCCTCCAATCTCTAATCTCCTGCTACTGAAAAACACCAAACACTTCCCACCGTCTCCACCTCAATTTTCCCCTCTGCCTGGAGCAAATCAAGGTAGCCAATGAGCATCCATAGTCCGGCAACGCGGAAGGCGGGCGGGTAATGAGCATACATCTCGTTCATCAAGGCATAGGCGGTATGGTGGCCTTGCTGGATGAGCGTCAACGCTTCATCCTTGCGCTTGTGGATGCGGTTGCGCTGCTTGTGGATGAGCTGGCAATGGTTTTGGAATGGTTCGCCATGCCCCGGAAAAACCCAATCGATCTCCAACGCTTCGCACCGTTTCAGCGACTCCATGAAGATGGGCAGGCTGGGCTGGCGAGTTATTCCATCAGACGGCCGTTCCACAATGGGCGTTGGGGTTTTGGGCAACAGCATATCAGCTGAGAGGAATTGGCGGCTGTCTGGCTGGTAGAAGCAGGTTTGATGGCTGGCGTGGCCAGGCATATGCAGCACCTGCCAATCTGCACCCCCCATCGCCAACCAAGCCTCAATTTTGAAAGTTTGGATGCGCTCAGCAGGAATTGGCGTCGTTTCTTCGCCCACTTTGGCAAAATACGCCTGCACCAATTGAGATGCCTCTTTTGGCAAGCCAGCCTGACGCAAAAAATAATCGCGGTAATATGCCAGCCGTAGCCCAAACATTTTTTTGGGATTGGTAAGCCACTCAGGTGCCAAATCAGACACCCAAACCTGGCAGTCGCTCTGTGCAAGAATGTGCGTTGCCAACCCAAAATGGTCTACGTGGGGATGGGTAATGATGATGCGGTGAATGTCGGTTGGCATCAGGCCATGTTGCGCCAAGCCCCCTTGTAAAGCATCCCAACCCGCCTCGGTATCTACGCCACAATCCACCAAAATGGGCTCAGGCTCAGTGAACAGATAGCTATTGACTGGCCCAACGTTAAACTCCGTTGGCAACTCAATGCGGATGGGGTTCATCAAACTTCCTTCACTTTACAATGGGGGTTGCAACACGGCCGTTTCCACCCAATCATCAGCCAAAACGCGGTACAGCTTGGCCGCCCGACGCAGCATCCAAAGATGGGTAGAGAAGTGCAGCGTGGTTTTATCTTGGGCAACGGCCGTTTCCAGTTCAGCCAGGCCCCACCACTTATGCTCACTGCCTGCCATGTCATCACCTGGAACCACCTCGCCTCCTTCATAGCGCAGCAGATAGTAGATGCCCACCATGAATGACACATTTTCGTCGTAGTGGAAGGTGTGACTGTGGAGGACGGTTAACGGCCGTACCTGAATATTCCCCACCTCTTCGCGAACCTCTCGCAGAGTACCGTCCAAAATTGTCTCACCTGCCTCCAAACCGCCGCTAACCGTTTGCCATTCGTGACGACCGTTGCGTCGCGGTGAAGAAAGCAGCAAAAATTGCTCATTTTCGTTGATGATGATGGCTTGCAGGGCAATAGCTGAGGTGGCAAACGGCCGTCCGCGCTGGCTTACAATCGTGGGCTGCTGCGCCATGTTGTTTTGTTACCTTACTTCTTTAGCCAGCCATTGCAGCATGGCCCGAATCTGGCTGGCATGTCCTGCCGTTTTGTAATAATCGTGGACGTTTTGCCACTTTTCGGTGTTGGGAACGGCCGTTTCATATGGACAATCCACCACAGCCAGCACATCTGTTTCCTCATCCAGTTCCAACGAGAGACCTTGCTTCAAAGCTGCACGGCATTGAGCCTCAATGGCATTGAAGTAGGCGATGTTATCTAACAGCAGTTGCCGCCCCGCTGTTACTGGCGCATGACAATAAAGCACCATCTCCGCAGGCAACGCAACCAATGCCGCCAGCGATTCCCGCATCTGCGGCAGACCGTCCGGCGTACGGGCCATTGGGTACGGCAGTTCGGCCGCATCCGCCGCCAGCACCGTTTCAATTTCTGGCAAGAACAGCGAATAATGGTCATCCGTGTGGCCGGGGGTTGGCAACAGTTCCAATGTTAAGTCACCGCCGTTGATGACAAATTTATCCTGAATGAGCATGGTGGGCGGCGTAAATATCACATCGCCAAAAATTTCCGGCTCCAGTTCTTTCATTTTGGCGAGGTACGTTTCTGCTTCTGGCTGCTGGAATTTGGCGGGACTAAGATGGCTACCAATGATGGGGGCGGGATGAACGGCCGTTTCCCCTGCAAAAAGTTGGTTTCCCCAGCAATGATCGTAATCTGCGTGGGTGTTTATGACCAATAGCTGACGGCCGTTAGCTAAGTGAGGTTGGGCATATTCCAGCATCTGGGTAGCAGTATGTGGGTTGATGACGGTATCTACCAACACCACAAATCGCTCGCTCACCACAATGAACGTATCTACCAGCTTCCCGTTGCGGCAAACAAGAATGCGCTCGTCCCAACCTCGATTCTCAATTAATTGGAGTTCGTTTGTGTGTGCCATATGTTTTCAAATGTGCAGATAATCAAACAACAATCGGCAGGGTAAAGACAAAGCAGCTGCCCACACCATTAGGCCCGGTTTCTACCCAGATACGGCCGCTATGCGCCTCCACCGCCAATTTACAGTAAGACAAACCTAACCCAAAGCCTCGCGGACGAATGCCGCCCGTTTCTACCTGGGCAAAGCGATCAAAAATATGGTCTCGCTCGGCAATGGCCACGCCGGGGCCTTCGTCTATGACGCTCACTTCCACCATATTGCCCTGGCGAACGGCCGTTACTACTAGTGGCCCACCTTTAGGTGAATACTTAATCGCATTGTCCACCAAGTTGGTAATCACCCGCCGAATTTGATTGGGATCGGCCAATACGAGGGGCAAATCTTCAGGGAAATTTTCCGTCAGCGTCATCTCCCGTTTGTCCAGCGCAAAAGCGTTTAGCTGCGCTACTTCCATCATCAAGGTGGCAATATTTGTGGGTTGACGCTCGCCCATTGGCCGCCCAGCCTCAAATTGGGCAATATCCAGCAGTGAATCTACCAAATCCTGCATTCTTAAATGGGAAAGGCGAGCAATATCCAGAAGCTCTCGATTTTCGTCCAGCACGTCTGGTGGCAAGACTAGCTCCAGCATGTTCAAGGCACTAAACAAGTTGCCAAGCGGATTTCGCAAATCATGCACGACCAGTTCGCTAAGCTCCTGGCGACGCTGCTCCATCTGCCGTAACGCTTCATTTTCGGATTGCAACTCTTGCAGTTCAGCACTTAACTCGCGCCCGATGGCGGTGTTCACCCGCGACATCTCTTCTGCGGCGCGCAGCCGTCTGCTCAAAATTTCCATCATGTTGGTGCTGAAGTTGGGGTCAATTTGCAGCAGATCAAAGAAGTCGTTGCGATGAATCCCCAGCAGACGCACATCGTCTAAGGCCACAATGGAAGCAGAGCGGGGCTTATTATCAATGAGGGACATCTCACCCACCACTTCCCCAGGACCGCGATAGTTGACGCTGGCCGGGCGCGAAAAATCCCCCTGCACCACGGCTACGCGCCCCGACCAAATCAGGTACGCAATATCGCCATACTGCCCTTCGTATACCACGATTTCGCCAGGGCCAAAGCGATGCTCGATCATGACCTCATCTAACATATTGCGGTCGAGGGAGGATAAGAGGCCAACCACGGTAGAGCCAGCGGCCGTTTCCGAGGGATCGATTGGGGCTGGCTGGGCTTCGCGAATTATTTCAAACTGTGCTTCCGATAATTTTCCCGTTTTCATGACGGTTCTACCTGTGCTTGACGCCATAAACGCGCCTTAAGATCAATGTTGCGGATAAATGTTGATTTGCTATCGGTGTACGCCGCGGGATCAGAATAATGTGTTTGCGCCAAATGCTCTTTGAGCTGGCTATAAACGATGGCATCCTCTGGATGGTGTCGCAAATAATCACGAAAGTTGAGATGCCGGGCAATTTCTGGATGATTTTCCTCATACACGTGAACATGATGAGTATGGTGTGCATCACTTCCTTTACGAAAGTAATGTCGCCCAGAAATACCCTTCTCTCCTTTACTAAGGTAGCCTTGCTGTGCCATTGGATCGATGAGGTGGATTACGGCTGTAATATCCTTCACCACAATCAAAATATCAATAACTGGTTTGGCATTAATGCCGGGGATGGCGGTGCTGCCAAAATGGTGAATAGCGACAAGGATGGGTTGAAAGACGGACGTTAACCGTGCCGCCTCTGTTTTGTACTGCTCAGTCCAGACTGGATCATGTGGGGTGACAATAACTTTTCTTCCCATTTTACAATTATTATTATGCCGCAATCCCCCCAAAAACGCATCTTGTTACACGAACCAATCCTGCTCAAATCCATTATATGGCTTGGGGGCATTGTCGTGCTCCTCAATCCCCCACGTTTTGCGCCATAGCGAGCTGGCACCATCTATGCGAACTGATTCGCCGCTGATGTAGTTAGCGCCAGGCGAGAGCAAGAACACAATGACTGCGGCCGTTTCGCTCTCCGTACCCATCCGCTTGAAAGGAATATCTTTGATCACATTTTGAATAAACTGCTTGGCCATATCCGGGTAATTGTCTAACCCGCTGGATTCGATGAGGCCGGGAGCAACAGCATTGATACGAACGCCAGAACGCGCCCACTCTACGGCCAACGTCTTGGTGAGATTCTCGATACCAGCCCGTGCTGCCGCCGAATGCACCATGCCTGGGAAGCCGCGCCAATTTTCCATCAGCATGTTCACAATCACGCCACCGTTGTCCCGCATAGCTTGGTTGTATGCTTCACGGCACATTAAAAAGGTGCCGGTGAGATTGGTTTCCACGACTGCATGAAATCCTTTTTTGCTAATAAACTCAGCGGGGCTGAGAAATTGACCACCCGCATTGTTTACCAAGCCATGAATGCGTCCCCGCGCGGCCAACACGTTGGCAAACAACGCCTGCACCTGCTCCTCCTCGCGGATGTTACAACCAAAAGTGCTGGATTCGCTGCCAAGTTGTGCGATTTCTTCGGAAACGGCCGTTAACTTCTCCATTGTCCGCCCCACCAACACCACATGCGCCCCCAAGCTAGCCAGCTCAATCGCTGTGGCCCGACCAATGCCGCTGCCGCCGCCCGTCACCATGATGGTTTGCTTTGCAAAAAGATCATCTCTGAAAATAGATCGGTAATTCATCAAATTATTTTTCCCATTTTCGGATTCTTATTCTTTAGTTGAAGGTTCATTGGCAGACGGCCGTTTCTCCCGATTTTTGAGCCGCGACAACAGCGAAGGTGAATTGGATGATTGGTAGTTCGCGAGCAAGAGCAAGAAACTGGAGAGCACCCCCAATCCCAAAATGATATAGATGATGGTAAAGATTTTGCCAACGGCCGTTTGCGGTGAAAAATCCCCATACCCCACCGTCGTCAGCGTAATCACGCTGAAGTAAAACGAATCCAGCCAACTCCACCCCTCCACCTGATGATAAAACCAAGTACCTGTGAGCAAAATAAGCACTACCGACCAAAACAGCCCGCGAAACTCTGGCTCTTTCAAACCGTCCCGAATGCCGCGAACAAGCCGCAACAGAAAAATAAACAATGCTGGCATAAAAATATTATGGATCACAGAGGACACAGAGAGTTAAGAGAATTTACCCTAAAACCTTTGTATTCTCTGTGGCAAGTTAACCCTCCATGACTTCAACGGCCGCTTTGGCCATCAACGGAATCATAGGGCCAAAAGCGGCAAATCGCTTGTCCTGGGTTTGCCCGCGTACAAACCGAATGTAAATCTGAGCGATGATCACCACCAGCCGAAACAACCCCAGCGTGTGGTAAAAATTGATGTTATGGACGGAACGGCCGCTCTTCATAGCATACCGTTCTACCAATTCCTGTCGGGTTAAAAAGCCCAAATCGCCAGTCGGCATCATCGCCATCTGCTGAAAGTAAGGCGCATCTGTCGGCTCCGTCCAGTAACAGAGCAGTGCTCCTAAGTCAGACAGCGGATCGCCTAGCGTACTCATATCCCAATCAAATATCGCCGCCACCTGCCCCGGATCGTCCGCCGCCAGCATCACGTTATCCAGCTTGTAATCGTTGTGCACCAGCGAGAATTGTGTTGAACCGGGCAAATTGGCCGTTAGCCACTGGTAAACCGCCTCCATTTCTGGTAAGTCACCTTCCTTGGCAGCGTGCCACCGCTTGTGCCAGCCTTCCACCTGCCGCTCAATGAATCCTTCTGGCTTGCCCAAGTTGGTCAGACCCAACGCCGCGTAATCCACAGCATGGAGTTTAGCCAGCGCATCTACCAACGCTTGGCTCATGCGGCGCGGCGCGTCCGGCAAGTTGGCAAACTGGGGTGGCAGTTGGCGGCGCACCACTACCCCTTTGCGCCGCTCCATCACAAAAAAGTTAGCTCCAATGAGCGCAGGATTATCGCAATACAAAAAGGCGCGCGGCGCGTAGGGCAACGCGTGGTGCAGCACAGAAAGTACTTTGTATTCTCGTGCCATGTCATGAGCCGATTTAGCCACTGGCCCCAGCGGCGGGCGGCGCAAAACGTACTCATGGCTGCCGAAATCGAGCAGGTAGGTCAGATTGGCAGCCCCGCCACCAAACTGCCGCACATTTAGCCGATCTTCACTACCCGGCAGCTTGCCTCGCAGGTACGCTGCCAGCCGGGCTTCGTCAAACCGCTCATCTGGCCGCACATCAATCGTGTCACTCATTCTTCAACTATTCCCATATCACAATTTGCCTGATCCAAAAACGGCCGTTGCGCCAAATACAGCACATAAAACCAAGTTTCATACAACAAAGATGGCAATTTTGACCGCCAAGTTCTGTACTGTATGGTTGGCGTCGGCGAAGCTGAAATCCATTTTCTAACACCCGAAAAGCGCATTATTTAGACGATTTGCATTTTAGAGACGTTGCAATGCAACATCTCTACGACGTGTATTGAGCAAAAATACGCCGCGCCACCGACCATTTGTGTACTTCGTCCGGCCCGTCGTAGATACGAGCGGCACGCTCATGGCGGAACCAGTAGGCGATGGGTGTGTCATCGGTCATGCCCAGGCCGCCATGGACCTGCAAGGCGCGGTCCAGCACCGTTTGCAGCAACCCAGCTACGTGAAACTTGATGAGCGAGATGTCGTCGCGGGCGGCATACTGTCCTTCTTCGTCAATCTTCTTAGCTGTCGCCAGCACCAGCAGGCGAGCAGCGTTGATCTCGGCGCGGCTTTCGGCCACCCAATTCTGGATGGTTTGTTGGCCTGCTAACGGCCGTCCCGGAGCCACCTCTCGCTGCAAAGCATACGTACACATCATCTCAAAGGCTCGTTCACAAATGCCCAACCAGCGCATACAGTGGTGAATGCGGCCTGGCCCCAGCCGCTCCTGAGCGATGGCGAAGCCTTCTCCCTCTTTGCCCAGCAAATTCGTTAGCGGCACGCGCACTTCATCGTAGCGTACTTCGCCGTGGCTGGCCCAGCCGTCGCCCGGCTCGCCCATCACGGAGATGTTGCGCACCAGCGAATAGCCCGGCGCATCCAGCGGTACGATGATTTGGCTGGCACGGGCATGGCGGCTGGCCTCCGGGTCGGTAATGGCCATGACCACAGCAAACGCTGCCCCATCAGCCGAGCTGGTAAACCATTTGTGACCGTCAATGATGTAGCTATCACCTTCGCGAACGGCCGTTGTGCTCATCATCGTCGGGTTAGAACCGGCATGTTCCGGTTCCGTCATCGAAAAGCAGCTACGACTCTCACCCCGCAGCAGCGGCATCAAGTACGTTTCTTTTTGCTTCGGCGTGCCGTGGTCGATGAGAATCTCCATGTTGCCTGCGTCTGGAGCCTGGCAGTTGAAGACGTAATGCCCAATAGGTGTTTGGCCTAACTCCTGGCTCATCAGCCCATGTTCAAAAAGCGTCAGCCCCAAACCGCCATATTCCTGAGGCACCTGCGGTAGCCAAAGACCCAAATCCTGCACCATTTGCCGCTTTTGCTGCAAAGTTGGCTCCAGCGCGTTAAACCCATCTGCCAAATAGGCTGGCTCCAGAGGAATCAACTCCTCGCGCACAAATTCGCGCGTCGAAGCCAAAATCTTCTTAAGTTCAGGGGAGATGTCGAACATTGTGCCATCCTCGTAGAGTCGTTGCAATGCAACGACTCTACAGTGCGTTGCCAATAAATTGCCCGCCATCAATCAGCATCGTTGCGCCCGTGGTGAAGCTGGAAGCATCTGAAGCCAGGTAGAGTGCCATGCCGGTTAGCTCTTCTGGCTCGGCCATGCGACCCTGTGGAATTTGCTTCATCACCATTTCGTTGAGCTGGGGGTTGCTCCAAATAGCGGCACTAAATTTGGTTTTGATGAAGCCAGGGGCAATGGCATTGACCTGAATGTTGTTGGCCGCCAATTCTGCCGCCAGCACTTCTGTTAGCATGAGAACGGCCGCTTTGCTCACGCAATACACCCCCATGCCCGGCTGCGGGGCTAATCCCGCTATTGAGGCAATGTTGATGATTTTGCCACCGCCGCGCGCCTTCATGCTGGGAACACACCCTTTGGCCACGCGAAAATAGCCCTTCACATTCACGTCCAAGATTTTGTCCCAATGGCCTTCTTCAGCAGTTAAAACGGGACCAAAATGGGGGTTGGTGGCGGCATTGTTTACCACAATGTCAATGCCACCAAACGCTTCGGTTGCCTTAGCCACCAGTTCGTTCACCGCCGCATCATCCCCCGTATGGGCAGCAATAGGCAGCGCTTCACCGCCGTTGCCACGAATAATTTCAGCTACTTCGTCCAGCGCAGCTTGCTTACGGCTGGCCAGCACCACCTTCGCCCCGGCAGCGGCATACGCCTCGGCAATAGCCTGGCCGATGCCGCGTGAGGCACCAGTGATCAGCGCTACTTTTCCGGTAAGATCAAAATCTGGCTGCTTGCTCATGTGGTTCCTCTTTTGTGGATAGGTTTTGAAGACTGTCAAACTATAATCGGCGGAGCGGGTTTAGGCAAAAGGAGGCCGTCCGTAGGCCACGCGCCCAGCCGGTCTATGCCGCAATTCGTTAAAATTGTGACGGAAATGGAGGAAAAGACGCGATGATTCTCAAAAAATGGCGGCAAACGGCCGCTTTCCTACTCATCTTTTTGTCATTAACCGTCTCTGGGACGGCTGCCTGTGCGCCTATTGAGTCGCAAGCCACTGTAGAAGCTGATGCTCCTGGCCCGACGGCATCGGCAACGGCCGTATCTAACCCCACAAGCTCGGTAACGGCCGTTTCCCCTACAGCCATCCCCATCGCCACCATCGATCGCCAATCATTTGCCCCCGAACTCGACGCGCCCACGCCCACCCCTGAGCCGCGCACATTCAACTACCCCACAGCCACCCCCACGCCCACGCCGCCCGTGTTCCCCACCTTGCCCAGCGAAAACAGCGTCACGTTTACTCTGGCTGATCACTTTGGCGGTGTGCCAACAGCCGTTCTCGTGGAGAACAACATCGCTTACCTGGGCGTTGGCCCCCGGCTGGCGCTGGTAGACATAAGCAACCCCGCTGCGCCCCAATTCATCGGCCAAAGCCCCATTTTGGGTAATTCCCTACGTGACATCGCCAAAGACGGGGCGTTCATTTACGGAGCCGCCGGACGCGCTGGCTTGGTCGTCCTAGACGTATCTGACCCGGCCAAGATTGAAATTGTTAACGCAGGGCCAAATTATTCAGAAGCAAACCCACTCGATGCCCAACAAGTCGCCCTGAGCGGCGGGCGCGTTTTTGTAAGAAACTATGCACCTAGCGCGAACGACCTGATCTGGTTTGAGTTACCAACGGCCTCAGAGCCACAATTTAGTGGTTCATTGCCCTTAGGCCAAAGCGAAGGCTTTGGCGTGGCGGGCGATTTGCTCTTTTTGCCCGCCGGGTCGGGCATTCGCGTGGCACCCGCACAAAATCCTGACGAAACCATCAGCCGCATTGACGCCCCAGGTGCCATTCATCGCATCAGGACGGCCGTTCAGCACAACACCCTCTACCTTTCTTACATCACGCAAAATTCTCATCTGGTCATTTTCGATCTGACTAACCCGGCCGAGCCGCAATTTGTCTCTGAAACGCCGTTTGCCGAATTCCCCCCACCCGGCGAAACGGCCGTGACTGACCACGCCCTGATCACCAGCTTCACCTTTGGCGAATTTGGCTACTGCACCACTACCCTAACCATTTTTGACATTCGCCAGCCAGATGCGCCCCAACAGGTCGGGGATACGGTTGACCCTAACAACTGTATGGGGGCGATGACAGGCAGCGGTGACTTTTTGTACGTTGCGGGCCGCAGCGGCCTGCGCATTTTCGACACCCGCGATCCGGCCAATTTGCAACTGGTGGGCAGCTACACCAACCCGCTCGGCGTGCAAATTGTGGATGATTTTTTACCGGGGCAGCCCGTCAGCTATTTTCTGTCTAGTGAAGGGCGCGGCTCTAAAATTACGGCCGTTGACCTCAGCCAAGCCACCCCTACACGCCTGGGCAAACTGACTTTAGCACCAGAAGACCCAGTTTTCAATCTGCTAACCGACACGCCTCACCTCATCGCCCCCATCTGGAACCGCGGATTGGCTATTTTTGACACGGCCTCTCCCCAGGCAATCCAGCCAATCTACACCGCGCCAGCCGATGGTCAATCTCAGGGAAACTATTGGGCAACGGCCGTTGTTGATAACGTCGTCTACATGCCGGTGCAAGACAGATACGAATTTGTTGGCGAGCTAGGCGCGTTTGACTTGCAAGACCCCACCAATCCGCAACTGGCAGGTACTGTATTTACCGGTCTTAATAGCTTTTCAACACTGCTGCATGAAGGCAATACGCTTTACCTGCTGGGTGCCAGTGAGCCACGAGAGCTGGTCATCATCAACATCAGCTCACCGCTGGCACCCCAACTGGTTAGTAGGTTAACATTGCTACAAAAGGCCAGGCAGATCGCAGTAGTAAACGATATGGTGTACGCCGCCTGCGAAGGTACGGAATGCAATTCGCTAACAGTTATTGATGTGACGGATAAGGAACGGCCGTTCATAGCCAGCCAGTGGGAATTGCCCTATGGGGTAGGAACGGCCGTTACGGAAGAAAATCGCATTTACTATTTGTCCGGCAACAACACCCTCTGGGGACTGGATGTGAGCGATCCCGTCAACCCCAAAATGGTTGGCACACTCTCATTGCCTGGATGGTACAGCAATATTGAATTAGAAGGCAGCACTCTGTACGTATCAGCAGGCTTTGCCGGTCTCATGATCGTGAACATAGTCCCGTAAAAATGGGCTTTATTTGCAAGGCTTAAGCTCTAGCGGGGTTATGAAGTAGAGAAATCAGCCACCGCCAGCATAATATCGAAGGTGGTACCGAGGCCGGGCTTGCTGTCTATATAAATTGAACCGCCGAGGCCGTGAATGAAGTCGCGGGTCCAAAAGAGACCAAAGCCCATCCCTTTGCCTTTTTTACTGCTCCAGCCCAGTTCAAAAATTCGGGGTAAATCTTCGGGGCGAATGCCTACGCCGCTATCGCGGATGAGGATTTGCAAGCGGTTGGGGGCTTGCAGGCGGCTAGCCACGTGCAGCGCACCAGATTTATTTTTGGCAACAATCGCTTCATAACCGTTTTTTATAATGACCCGGAACGCTTCGGAGAGCATATCTGGGGCGGTGTGGATAGTAGGCAAATCATTGGCTAAGCTGAGCGTGAGGGTGAGGGTGTGCCCGTTGGGCAAATCGAGGCTATATTCAGCGTTGGCAACGGCCGTATCCCCCCGCCGCCACTCAGGAAATTGTTCGCGCACGGCCCGAACGAGACAATCGTTGACCTGCACCGCTTTGTCGGGGGTGTGCCGCCACGGTTCATGCAAATTGTCGAGCAGGCGCAGCGATTTATCGATCCGCTCGACCATTCGAGCGTTGGTTGTCGCCATTTCTGCTTTCTGGCTATCCGAAAAATCGTCAATGCTTTGCAGCATCTGCAAATACGTGCTGATGATGCTGAGATCGTTGCCCAGGCCGTGAACGGCCGCTGTGCTGCTAAACGCCATCCGCCCGAACAGGGCAGCTATGCGACGCTGCTCCTCCGCCTCGCGATACAGGCGAGCGTTGCGAATGCCAGCCGCCGCCTGCTGGCCAAAAGTGGTGAGCAGCGTGGTTTCCCAAGTCGTGAAATGGTCGCGGCGCGAAGCCACAAACAGATTTCCCACCACCTCGTCTTCAATGAAAAAGGGAACGGCAATGACTTGCCGAATACCCAACATGCGCTGGGCAAAATCAGCAAGGGGTTTGTTGATAAACGGCCGTAACAAATCATGCAGGTGGTCTGAGGTGAGGAATTTTTGCGGACGGCCGTCGATCCCTTTAACAGCCCGCACGCTGAGATTGTGCTGATAGCGAGACTGGTCTAGAAAAACGACGGACTTGGGACTCAGCAGCGACATGCCTGCTTTCTTTTCCAGGTGTGTGAGAATTTGCGGCGTGTCGTCCAAAGCGTAGGCACGCACCGGCAAGGCGTTGCCATTTTCTAGCGTTGCCACCATGGCACCTTCGTAGCCAAGTTCCTGCACGACTGCATCCACCACCGTTTGCAGCACGCGCGTTTCGTCTGTCATGCGGGCTTGCAGGCCAAAAATCACCCGCTCTAGCGACTCCATCGCCGTCAGCCGGTAATCATTCTGGATGGCCGATGCCGCTAAATTGCCAAACGCTTCTAAAAACTCGGCATCCCGATTAGTAAAGCTATCCTGCGTGAGGGCCATCACGGCACCAACAACTTCTTTTTGGACGACTAGTGGCACGGCAATCACCTGGCTAATATCGAGTTCGCGCTGGATTTCGTCGGCGGTGGCCCGGTCGGTTAACGGCCGTAATAAATCATACAGCCGTTCAGAAAGTAAATGTTGGTGACCGGGTTCGTTGACGACGCGGGCAGTTGCCCCGTTCACGGCACTCACGCCCAAATTGTAGCGATGCCGGGCATTGTTGAGATACATCATCGCTTGCCCTGGCTCTAAATTGATGTGGCTGTGGGCAAACACCTGCTGCAAACGGCCGTCTGGCACCGTAAATGCAGACGCCCGCACGTACAGCCCCATATCATTTTCCAGCGTGGTGGCCAATGCACCCAAACAGCCTAGCCGATTGACGACATCGTCCACGATTTGCTGCAATACAGATTGGAGCCTCGGCGAGAGGCGGCTATGATGCTTGCGGTTAAGATGAATCACAAATGTCCTTTCTCTTCTCGCAGGTCACTAAAGCGAGGGGGGCTTTGGTATCTTTTACAACTTGAACCCTTTTGCCAAATTGCGTAGCTTTTGAACATATTAATTGTAACCATTCCGCCCAAGATCGCTGTTAAAAAGAAGCAAAAAGCGGGCAATTAGGAAGGATTTCCTAACCACCCGCCAGACTTGTTAGAAGTTTTGTGAGAACTTGACCACTGCCAGTGATCAGTGTTCTGTGCGTCAGCAATCAGAAAATACAACCACAAAACTGATTACTGCTCACTGATTACCGAATACTGAAACTACGGCCGTTCTAGAATATGGGTCACAATGGTGGCTCCACTGCCGCCGATGTTTTGCGTCATGGCAATTTTGGCATCGGGGATTTGGGCCTCACCTGCCTGCCCACGCAGTTGCAGCGTCGCTTCGGCCAGCTGGTATAGTCCGGTTGCGCCCACTGGATGCCCCCGCGCCTTTAACCCACCCATCGTGCAAATGGGGATACGGCCGTCTGGGAAAATGCCCCCTTCTTGCGCTAACCGCACGCCTTGCCCTCGTTCGGCAAAGCCCGCCGCCTCCAAAGAAAGGGCGGCCATCACGCTAAACGCATCATGCAATTCAAACAGATCAACCGCCTCTGGCACAACCCCCGCTTCGGCATAAGCCCGCTGGGCTGATCGCTCCGCTGCCTTTAGCCAAAGCATATCGTGCCGATCATGCACCGCCAATGTATCTGTGGCTGAGGCCGAGCCGGCTACCCGTACGGCCTCAGGAGCTTTTTCAGCAGGAACCAACAGCAGGGCAGCGGCCCCATCCCCAATGGGTGAAGCATCAAACAGGCTAATGGGATCGGCCACAATGCGACCTTTGTCGTAGGTGCGCTGGCTAATTGGGGTCTGAAACATGGCATTGGGATTTTTAGCCCCGTTGCTGTGGGCGTTAAGGGCAAAAGGTGCAAAATCGCTGCGCACGTAGCCATATTCGTGCATGTATCGCCGCATGATGAGCGCGTTTAGCCCCACAAACGTAACGCCGTGAATGATTTCGTAATCTGCATCGGCGGCGGTAGTGAGGGCAGCCGTGGTTTCTTTGAATGGGGTTTCGGTCATCTTTTCTACGCCAATAACGAGGACGGCATCCAGTTCACCGCTGGCCACAGCCAATATTCCTTGGCGCATGGCGGAACCGGCAGAGCCGCAAGCAGCTTCCATTTTTACGGCTTCTGCGCCATGCTGGTTCAAAAAATCGGCAACGAGGGCACCAAGCTGCATTTGCTGGTTGAGCACGCCGCTGGTCATGTTGCCCACGTAAATGGCGTCTACTTTGTCCAACCCGGCGTCCTGCATGGCGGCGCGGCCTGCGGCCACAGCCAACTGTCTGATGGAGCGATCCCACTGCTCGCGAACGGCCGTTTGCCCTACGCCTAAAATTGCTACTTCTCGCATAAAAATCTCCGTCGTTGCAAGTGGTTAGCAGCTGGTTGCATTTATACACAACTAGCCGCTAACCACCAGCCACCAAAATCAAAAAGCTGGACCCGCAAACGAATCCAGCTTGAAGTATCGTCTCATTTTGCCGTCAGAAACTATCAATCGGGGCAAAATGGCTCTCAAAAGGTGTCAAGCAAATCACAGAAACTATTTTGAAAAACGAAGAGCGATTTCTCTGTGGTTTGCTCAAGTAAAAGCCAAATTTGCTCACTCTAATTTAAGATTCTTTTTGGCTTTTACTCAATTCACATCAATGGTTAAGGTCCAGTTGAAGCGGTCGGGGATACGGCCGTACTGAATCCCGGTTAGTTCATCATACAAATGTGTGGCTACTGGTCCCGGCTTATAATCATTGATGATGTACTCTTCATCCTGGTAGCCAAATTTGCCCACCGGAGCAATGACGGCGGCCGTGCCGCAACCGAACACTTCGGTGATTTTGCCCCCTTTCAGGTCAGCTAGCATCTGGTTTACTTCCACTGGCTCTTCGGCAACCTCATACCCCAAATCGTTCCCCAGTTCCAGCACAGATTTGCGGGTAATGCCGGGCAAGATGGAGCCAGTGAGTGGTGGCGTGACGATTTTCTTCCCTTCGTATACAAAGCAAATATTCATCGCCCCCACTTCTTCCACATAGCGGCCCTCTACGGCATCTAGCCAAAGCACCTGCGAGTACCCTTCTTGCTTAGCCTTCTCGCCCACAAACAGACTGGCAGCGTAATTGCCGCCTGTTTTGGCATCTCCCACGCCGCCGCGCACAGCCCGGCGATATTGGTCAGAAATGTAAACTGGAACAGGATTGAATCCCTCTTTGAAGTAAGCTCCAACTGGCCCCACAATGACAAAATGCAGGTAAGAGCTGCTGGCGTGCACCCCCAACGCTGGCTCCGTTGCAATCATGGTGGGGCGAATATAGAGGCTGGCACCTGGGGCAGAAGGCACCCATTCATGCTCAAGCTCAATGAGCTTGATGATAGCACTGAGATGCTCTTCTTCATCAACGATAGCCATAGACATGCGGCGAGCGGAGTTGTTGAACCGCTTCATGTTTTCCCACGGCCGAAACAGATTAATGTTTCCATCGGCGCGGCGGTATGCTTTGGTACCTTCGAATATTTCCTGAGCGTAATGGAAAACGGCCGTTGATGGCGGCAAGCTAAAATTTTCATAAGGGCCAATTTTGGCATCGTGCCATCCTTTTTCCGGGCTGTACTTTTGGCTAAACATCCGATTGGCAAACTTGTTACCAAAGCCAAAATTATCTGTAGGGGGCACTTTCAGGGTAGCGGGGTCCAGCTCAACAACTTCAAATTCCATCATGGTCTCCTAATGCAATTAATGGCTTACGCCTAGCAGTTGGCGAGGAGGAGTTGGTCTCAACAACCAACAGTAATTCACCAACTGAGCAATAATTTCTGGCAAGGATTTTACTTGGATCTGGCAGATTATCCACCCCCCAAAAAATAACTTTAGCCATTGCTGTACACAGTTTGCAGGAAAATTGAGGGCGACCACATTGCATCTAAAGCGGAGCATGGCAAACACAAACCATGCTCCGCTCTAATTTGTCCTATGGCCGATGTTTTCTAGCGCCAGGCAAAAAGCACACCGGATTTTGTATCTATGCTTGAACTGCAAAATTTTTGCGCTCAACCATACTGCAATTCCTTCTCTGACACTCGCACACCTATCTTCTCAACAATCAGCAAGAAATTAACAAAGGTGGCTGGAACTGGCGTCACATTTGGAATGATAGCCACGACCTCACCATCAAGATTATTCAAAAACTGCTCAAGTTTAACTTGATCCTCAGTCATACGAATACCAAAGCGATGCACACGATATTTCATGATCTTAACTCCCTAGAAGCTAGACAATAAATTGCTTGCTTCATAATATGGGCACTGATCGAGGCAGAAACACCACCAGAGCGCCACTCTTCATCCGCAATAACATCCCATACGGTTTTGCAGATCGAACAGAATGTGAAAAGTGAATCTAATAATCCATAAGACCACTTTACATACCATAAGGAAGAAAAAGCCAGTGGCTAAAAGCATTTTTCTGCCGTGATTAAAATCACAAGGTTTGAATTCTTAAGGGGTAGTGTCTGTGCCATACAAATGGGTAAGCCGTTGCTTATACTCCTCATAGTCAGTAAGCTGGCGGGAGTAGCTGCTGTGCATAAGCGGTGAAGAGATGAGGAAATCGGCCGTGGTGCGGTTGGTAGCTACCGGGATGTTCCAAACGGTGGCCAGCCGCAGCAATGCTTTTACGTCTGGGTCGTGGGGCTGAGCTTGCAGCGGATCCCAGAAAAAGATGAGCGTATCAATGTCGCCCTCAGCAATTTTGGCTCCGATTTGCTGATCACCGCCGAGCGGGCCGCTCATGAGCTTTTCTATGTCCAGATCAAGCTCTGTTTCCAGTAACCAGCCCGTGGTGCCAGAAGCAAATAGCGCATGCTGCTGCAAAACATCGAGATTATATTTTGCCCAGGCGAGCATATCGTCTTTTTTGTGATCATGCGCCACCAGCGCGATTCTTTTGCGTGGCTCCATGAGCACGTCTTGTGTGGCCATTGGTTCTCCTTTGATGGCTAGCGGTTGGTTGCTCTCACGCCGCCAGCAACTAGCAACCAGCCTCTATATTATCTTCACACGCGCCGCACGGTCACAGCCGAACCATCGGCAAGAAAGGCAGAAGCAGGTGTGGCTTGCAGGGCTGGGGCAAAGGCGGGGCCACGTAATTTTCGTTGTAAACCAGCTTAGCTGTGGTGGCGATGGCCCAGCGCGGCACCAACTCTTTGATGAACACTACGCCACGCCGCCACCCTTCTGGCCCTTTGCGGCGCACATAAAAGCGCAAATTCAGCTCTTCAAAATTGATGTGGCCGGGGATGGGTATACCCAACACGCGCGTGTTTAGGAACATGAAGCCCACAATGCTGATGAATGTCTGCCCTTGCCAGCTATCTAGCTCTGTACCTTTGGGGACAAACGGCCGTAACAGCTCAGGGTCCATGTGGTAATTCAGCATAATCAAGTGGCGCCATTCGGCTGTTAAAAATGGAAACGGCCGTTTCATAACTTTGTTACATCACCCCTTCTTCCTGCTTATACACTGGCAGACGCAGGGTAAAAGTTGTGCCCTCATTGACTTTGCTCCTAACTGAGATGTCCCCCTGATGCAGCTCCACAATCTCTTTCACAATTGCTAAACCTAGGCCTGTCCCAGGGATATTGGATTGCCCCGTGCGCTGCCCGCGATAAAAACGATCAAACAGGTGAGGGAGTTCGTCTTCTTCAATACCAACGCCATCATCTGAAAAACTCAAGCGCACAAACGCATCATCGGCAACACAAGTTTCAATAACTACCTCGCCTTGCTTCTCGTTGTAATTAATGCCGTTGGTGAGCAAGTTGGTAATCAACTGCATCAATTGCGTTTTATTTCCCCATAGTGGCGGTAAGTGGGGTTCCAGCAAACAAGTGAGGGTAACACCATAGGCATCTGCACGGGCCTGATGCCCCAAAACAATTTCTCTGATGATGGGATTCAATTCAATCGGCCCGAACACTTGTTGTTGCTGCCCAATTTCCAACTTGGAGAGGCCTAAGGTGGCTTCAACTAGGTTTGTCAAGCGAATTGCCTGTTGCTGCAATATTTTGATGTATTGGGCTTTTTTTTCGGGATTGCCATTTTCTAGCAGATTGATGTAGATACTGAGATTCGCAACCGGCGTGCGCAGTTCATGGGAAACATCTGCAATGAATTTCGTTTTGAGTTTATCTAGCTCCTGAAGCTGCTCATTAGCCATTTCCAAATCGACAGTGCGGCTAGCGACACGTGCTTCCAGCGTTTGCATGAGCTGAATACGCTGCAATCCGTTGGCCACAATGTCGCTCATCGCTTGCAGCGTATGCACTTCATCATCGGCAAAGTGGTATTGAGTTGCCAGTCCCAAATGGATAACACCCAAGATGCCGTCTTCGCTCACAAGCGGCAAGGCAATGGTCGATTTTAGCTGGTTCACACCCTCTGGCTCTTCTACTTTTAACACGCGCCTCGTTTCCTGGTTTATTTCTTCACTGGCGTACAGTTCGCCCGTTTGCGCAACATAGCCAGTGATGCCCTCACCGAGCGCATATGAGATGCCTGCCGGGTAATAATTTGACGGGTAGCTGGCTTGAGAGACAACGGCCGTTCCCGCCTCGTTGAGCAAGAAAACAACCCCCACTCTGGCGGACAAAATATCTACCATCGCCTTTAAGGCAGATTGCAAAATGGTCGGCACGTTTTCTGAGGAACGCATCGCGGCAGAAACGATGCTCAGCGACTCCAATTCCGTGACGCGCCGCTGAATTTCTGTAAAGAGTTGAGCATGTTTCAGAGCCAGCGTTGCCTGATTGGTAAAGGCAACCAAATCTTTTTCGTGTTTTGCCTGGTAAAAGTTGGGTTCAATTTTATCGACCATTAAAAAAGCAATAGGCTCATCGTTAAAAATAATGGGCACACCCATCCACGATTTTACGTGACCGCCCCAAACCCAATCTTCGGATTTTGTGGTGTCTGGGATGCGTAACGGCCGTTTCGTTTGGTACATCCTCCTCAACGTAGGCATCTTGGCAATCTCTACCGTTTCCTCCGAATATTTAGCTCCCCTTGCGGCATCACGCACGCCAAAATCACGCTGACGAACAGTGCATGCTTTCCCATCTTGAATGCGAGCAAAGTTAACCGTGTCGTAGGGAACAACGCGCGCTATTTCTTCCAAAATACGGTCCAAAACCTGATCGAAATTTAGGGTGCTAATTAACGCCTGCCCCGCTTTTTGCAATGCTTCTAGCAAAAGACGCTGCTCTTGCTCGGTCGCTAAAAGCTGGTTTTTTGAGATGGCTAAAGCCAACTGCTGGGCAATTTGCTCTCCCCATTTGACTTCCTCCGTAGTGAACTGACGCGGCTGACTATACCCTAACATCAACGCTCCCACAGCTTCATCGTTGGTTTTCATAGGCAGTGCCAACATGCCGCGGGTGGGCAAAAAGCGGGCCACATGCTGGCTTACAAAAGACGTTTCGCGAATGTCTTCGATGGGAAGCGCATTTATGGAGGCATACACAGTTTGGGACAGCGAGAAATCTGATGGTTTCCGCTCAATCGTTAAATATGCCTCTGTGCCTTCTCCGTAAGCAACAGCGGCAATCGGCCGTTCATTCACTTTATCCCACAGGGAAATATAACATTGATCAGCATTCAGCAATTCGGTCAGGCGACTCGCCAAAACGGATAAAGATTTATCGAAGTCAGAGGCGGAAATGGCCGCTTGCGTGATTTCATTCAGCAAGGCCTGGTTGTGGGCATATTGCTCAATCGCTCGGTGGGCATCGGCAATATAAAATTGCGTACGACGCTCCACGGTAAAATCCTCCACCGTGCAGGCGCAGCCAATAAAGCCATGGCTATCATCGTACACGGGGCGAATGGTGAGCGACAGCCAGGTCTTGGCTTCTTCTGCGGGCAAGGTGTTGTTTTGGCACACAATTTCTTCCTGATGCATTTGGGTTGGGGCCAGGCGAACGGCCGTTTGCAAAGCACTCAACGCCTCTTGATTCACCACCTGCGGCTGTAATCGCTCTAAAAGCTGCGGCAATGATATGGCTTGCACGTCCTTGGGCATTTTCAGCGGGAGCAAAGTGGCGGCAAACGCATTGGCATCCAGCAAGTTGAGCTGCTCATCAAAAACCAGCAAACCAATCGTGACCGAGTTGATCACCTGCTTCATTGCCAGTTCCACAGGCGAGAAAAAATGATACCTGCGCATCACCCAAGCGGCACCTATGGCTGCAATCAAAGGCGTTAGCATATTGCGCAGGGCAATGGAGATGTTAAACCAGGGCATGTAAAGCACAGCGACCGAGGAGGCTAAGAGAAACAAAACGCGAGCCGCATGCCGCAACCTGTCTGGCAACAGGCGGCTAAAGGCAAAGATGCCAATAGGCACAACCAACAGGCTGTTGAGAGTTGAAATATACACCAGGTAAAAAATGTGCCCGATTCGGCCGTTCAAAAAGTCATTTGGTGAAATATAACCTTGAGCGACAGTTAGAGCCTCATCGTTAAAAAGAACCGGTATTGGCGTGAGCATGCCTGCAAAATAGACAATCAATGGCAATGCGGCCAAAATAAATAGGGGCCACTTTGCTAACTGCACCAACCTATGCTGGGGAATAAACACGTTGAGCACAAGCAGCCAAAGCAAAGGCGTTGCACTCATTGTTGCCAAAGCGTGTGCTAACGACGCCTCATAAATGATGGCTGGCTCAGACGCAATACTAGCTACTAAAATACCAAAGCTACCTGATGCTAAAATAAACATATACAATGCAAACAGCCGATTGCTAAACAGCTTTGGCCGCAACATCAGGATGTACATCATTAATACCAGCTCAAGGCTTATAATGATAAAGGCTGAAAAATAAAGCTGGGTTAGAGATGCCATAAGGGTGAGCGTAGTTGAAAACACACAGTGAGTGATGGGATTGTTATCAAGTTTTGTAAATTATATCACTAGAATCTTTCAATTCTTGTTCGTTCCCAAAAATATTTTCTCAAACTTATAGTAAATTTGTAATTACCTTTTTATGTATCCAATCTTGACACGGCTTGGCCCGTTTTTTGTGTACAGTTTCACGGCCGTATTTGCCATTGGTCTGCTGCTGAGTTGGGGCATCACCCAGCAGCGCAGCCACAAACAGGCGTTGCCTCATTGGCTAGATGCCGCACTGGCGACGCTCATCGGTGGCTGGCTGGGGGCACGGCTAACATTTGTGCTGCTGAACTGGGATTATTTTGCGGAACGGCCGTCTGAACTCGTTCAGCTATGGCAAGGTGGACTCACCGCTTACGGCGGGTTGGCAGGAGGCTTGCTGGGGCTTGGCTTATGGTGCTGGTGGCGTAAACGGCCGTTCCTGCCCTATGCCACCCTTTTCTCCCCTGCGCTGTTGCTGCTCATCATTACCGGCTGGGCCGCTTGCTGGATAGAAGGGTGCGCCTATGGTGTAGAAACCACGCTGGGGCTATTTTCCGCCAACCTGCCAGACCATTTTGGCGTGTTTACCGTGCGCTACCAAACCCAACTTCTTGGCGTTAGTTTAAATTTACTCCTCTTGCTACTTGTCTACCTGCCGACTCGTAAACTCACAAACCTTCCTCTCTTTCCCCTCACCCTCATCTCTGCCAATCTGATTCATTTTGCCCTCACGTTCTTACGTGGTGATGCGGCCCCTGTGCTGCTTGGCTGGCGGCTGGATAGCTGGCTGGCACTGCTTTTCGCCCTCGGGGGTGTGGTGCTGCTACAATACGGCCGTCGGTACAAGCATTTTCCAGAGATCAGGTAATCAAGTACGTACGTTGCTACCTGAACACTGGAACAGTTAAAAACCTAAAAACTAGCCACTAACAAACTATCTTCTATGAAACTCAAAGTCGGACTCGCCCAAATAACGCCCAAACTTGGTGATTTAGAAGCCAATCTGGAACGCCATTTACAAGCAATTGAAGAAGCCGCCGAAAGCGGCGTAGAGCTATTGGTCTTTCCCGAACTCTCCCTAACGGGTTACCGCCTCCGCGACCTTGCCTTTAGCGTTGCCATCCAGCCCACTTACAAAAACCCCATCTTTGCCCGACTGCTGGATGCTAGCCGCGATATGGACCTGGTGGTTGGCTTTGTAGAATCAGACACGCGCCAAAAGTTTTTCATCACTGCCGCTTACTTGTCTGGTGGCGAGGTTATCCACCTACACCGCAAAGTGTACCTGCCCACCTACGGCATGTTTGATGAAGGACGCTACTTCGCCTGGGGCGACCACATTCGCGCCTTTGATACGCGCTTTGGCCGCGTCGGGCTACTCATTTGTGAAGATTTTTGGCACGTCAGTGCTGCCTACACGCTGTGGCTAGACGGTGCCGACATGCTTATTCTCACCTCGTCCTCGCCGGGGCGCGGATTGGCCACCGAGCAAAAAATTGGCAGTGCCCGCTGGGTAGAACATATCAACCAGGCATACGCCAGCATGTTTACCAACTTCATCCTGCACACCAACCGCACCGGCTTTGAGGATGGCGTCACCTTTTACGGCGGTTCCACCATTTACGACCCGGAAGGCCAGTTGCTCAGCCAGGGGCCATATTACGAAGAGGCGTTGGTCACCGCCAAGCTAGACCTGAACGAGCTGCGCCGCGCCCGCATTCGCTTGCCCTTGCTCCGCGATGAGCGCGTAGGCCTCACCCGACGCGAACTGAGCCGTATCCTAAAAGACAAATAGCCGAAGGATTGGAAGAGGATGGATAGCAAGGCATTAGAAAATGACCAAAGTTTCATGATTGGCAAAGTATCAATTGTTCCCCTGCTCGGAGATGTGCGTCAACTAGAAGCGGATGTCTTAGTACAATCATCAGGAACTTCAGTTCAAGGTGAAAACCACCATTCATCTTGGATTGTTACCAATAGAAATTATGATGAAATTGTCAACACTTTGAACAATCATCGTCCGCACAAACTAGGGGATGTCATTATATCTACAGCAGGGTCATTTCACGCGAAGTATCTTTTTAACGCTATCGTTATCGACTGGGGGCATCAACGTTCACAAGGCTCGTTGATTTATGAAGACATTGTAGATAAAGTGGCAAGAAAATGTATAGAAGTTGCTGTGTCTCTCGATTTAAAATCGATTGCATTTCTGCCCTGGGGCGCAAGAATAGGTGCATCTACTGCGTCAATGATGACGGCATTACTTGTTCAAGCCATCGTAACCCAGCTAAAAGTAAACTCTGGTAGCCTTGAGAGGGTTTTCCTAATTTCTAATAACAAAGAACATTATCAATGGTTTGTGGATCGTGCTTTCTTATTCCAAGTGATGTTTTCTCAAATTGAGGAGATACGAAATCAAATTTCACATTTAGATGTTACGCCTGAAGCACGAGAGCAGATACTTGAAACATTGGGAAACCTTACTCAAACAGTTTACATCTTTAACGAAGTTGTGGAGGGAGATAAAATTACTGTAGGAAATATGGAAAACGTCGAAGGTGCCGCAATCGGAAATCAAGCGATGGTCAAAGTAAAAGACTCAAAATAAAAGCATTAATACCTATGAATGACTCAACCTCTATCCCAGCTGGTTATGACACGAGCGACGACCACCGCTCTGGCTTTGTAGCGGTGATTGGCCGCCCCAACGTAGGCAAAAGTACGCTCATCAACGGCCTGCTGCAAGAGAAGATCAACATCGTCTCCCCCAAACCGCAAACCACCCGTAGCCGCCAGTTGGGCATCCTCACCACGGCCGATTTCCAAATCATCTTCATGGACACGCCCGGCCTCATGCAGCCGCGCCACAAGCTGGATGAATTTATGGTGGAAACGGCCGTTGAAAGCCTTAATGAAGCCGACGTGGTGCTATGGCTAGTGGACGGCAGCGAACCTGTCGGCCCTGGTGACCGCGCCATTGCTGAAATGGTACAAAAAGTGGATGAAACCGTCGCCGTCGTTCTGGCCATCAACAAAAGCGACATTACCCCGCCAGAAAAGGTGATGCCCCATACCGAGGCGTACCGCGCTCTGGCACCAGAGGCCGCCTGGATATTCTTTTCGGCGCAAACGGGAAACGGCCGTGGCGAACTTCTCGATCTCATTGTGCAAGCCCTGCCGCTTGGCCCCCGCTACTATCCTGCTGACCAAATCACCGACATTTACCTGCGCGATATGGCCGCTGAATTCATCCGTGAACAGCTGCTGCTGCATCTGCGCGATGAGATTCCATACGGCATTGCCGTCCAGGTAGAGCAGTTCAAAGAGCGGGAAAATGGCGTCACCTACATCGGCGCCAACATCTTTGTTGAGCGAGATAATCACAAAGCAATTGTCATCGGCCACAAAGGGAGCCAGCTGCGCCGCGTCGGGGCGGCTGCCCGCAAAGAGCTAGAAACATTGGTCGAAGGCAAAGTGTTTCTGGAGCTTTGGGTTAAAGTCGAACCAAAGTGGCGGCGCAACGAAAAAGCACTCAAGCGACTCGGCTACAGCAAACCTGAGTAAACTCCGCACAATTAGAAAAATGTCCTACTCATGTGACTTTTTCTGCCACATGGGTTTCCATAGATGTGAAAAGCACAGTTGATCGCCATAGAACATTCGTGCTAAAATGCCTAAGATTGGCCATAGTGGGCGTGTTTGTTGAGCCAATTTTTCTGGGCGCACGGAATAAGTGTATAGGTGACAATCACTTTGATCGGCTCTTTTTGTAAGACACCTATGTGACGAAGTGACTGTTACCTGAGTACAGGAGATTGGATATGACAACAAACCAGGATGACCAAGTTGTTAGCCGTCGTAAATTTATCAAGGCCGCTGCTTTAACGGCCGTTGCTGCCTCAGCCACGGGTGCAGGAGCCGCCATCTACAACCAGAATCAGAATGCGGCCACTGTCATCACCTCTGTTCCCAATAACTCTGCGCCAATTGTGAGTACGGCCGTTCCCTCCCTCACCTCTCCCGACAGCGATCTTTTTACCCGGCTGGCTGCGGCCCAAGCCGAAAACGTGCGCCTGCAAGCCGCGCTTGATGCTGCCCAGCGGCAGCTAACAAGCCTGCAAACCAACAACCAAACGGCCGTCTCTGACAGCGAAGCACTCACCGTGGAGCTAAGCCAGGCCAACGAGCACATTGGCGTCCTGGCAGGACTCATCGCTCTGTACGAACAATTTGCGGCGGTGGATGTGGAAACGGCCGTTGAGGAAGGGTTCTCCAACTTCACCAACAACATCGAAACCTTCCTGGCAGACGTGCCCACTCTCTCCGAAAGCATTCAGATGGGGCGGCAAGCGTTACAGAATTTTGAATCGCAGGTATCCATTTTGGATAACGGCCGTCTCTGGCTTATTGATCATCTGGCAAAAATTGAAGGATATTTTGCTGCGGTGGAGCAATTGCTATCCGAGGCAGTGGAGCACGTTGGCCCCTTCCTGCAAATGCTTAACGATTGGTTTGATGGCGTGAAAAAGTGGCTCCCCTTTGGCATTGGGCAAACGGCCGCAGCCATCATGCAATCTATCACCACTCTCATCATGGAAACCCCTAACACGCTCAGCGGGCTAGACACAAACGTCATGCAGCCGCTCAACGTCTGGCTAAACCGGGATCAAAACAACGAAACCGCCCTGCACCAAACGCTCATCAACCCCCTGCGGGACGATCTGATGCCCAAAGCAGACAATGCTGTAAGCAAAGCTCAGCAAATGGATACAACCTACAAAACCATGCTGAAAGAACCGGTGGAAACGGCCGTTTCCAGCCAACGCGCCATTCGGGGATTGATCAACGCCTACCGAGAACGGCACGGTATTCAGTAATCGGTAATCAGCAGGTCAGTAATTAGTTTGACAATGTTAGATTCACGGGCCACGAGCCTTTCTAAGCCGTGACTTTCGTGAGCGAGTACGATTATCCAAGTGTTTGACAACCAATTCAGCCGCCTGGCGTGACGACAACTGCGGCAACGGCAACGCGGCTCGTAGCAAGGTACGAACGTTAACAATCGATAAATTGGGCAAAGTATCCGTTTCGTAGGCAGCCAACAAAGCCGGGTCACGAGGATATGCCTCCGTCCACTCGAGCAAGGTTTCGGTGATGAAGGCACTGGCCATGATGGTCAAGGCGAGATGGTGAACCCAGGCAGGGTACTTCTGGGCCTGAAATTCATCCCACCCCAACTCCGATTTGGCGTCCTGATGGGCCCGTTCGATGAAGTAGCGATGCGACTTGTGCCGGGCCATTGTCTCCAGAGGAATATCAGCCGGGGCATTGCTCAGTGAATAAGTAACTTTACCGTTGGCGCGGCGGATCAGCAGCCATTCCTGGCGGCAACTTCCCTCTTCACTGACGGTCCACACCCGTTGCCGGGCAAATTGGGCAGTGAGATGGCCCCGTTCATGTGGACGAAGGGTGATGGCGGTGAATGAGAACGCCGATGCCAGTTGTTCAGGTGTGGTCTGACTGCCTAACACAGTAATTTGGACATGCTTGCGCTTTGGTTCCCGGATGACCTGAGGTTTCTCCAGATAAAGCGACAAGTTGCAGGGAATATCGGCAAAGTATTGGATGGACAGCTGGTCTAATTCAGCCCGCAACCAGTGGCTGCGGCCATACAAGCTGTCGCAGTCAAAGGCGTCAAAGGCGACGCCATTGGCCAGGACCCGCTTGACCATGACCAGTACCAGTTCGATCTTGGTCTGAAATTCCCGGTCAGCGGGGATGGCTAGCTTGTTGCGTCGCCGCGCATAGGCCGGGGTGAACCATTTTTCTGGCAAGTACAGTTCGCCATCAATCCAGGTGCGGTAGCCATCTTTGGCCAAGGCCAAAAACACACCCACCTGACTCATGTCAACTTTTCCCAGGCGACCATTGTGCTGCCGACTGCTGCCGGTGCTGCCATCACCGGCCTTCTCCTCTGCACTTTCATCAGCAATGAGGACACTGCCTTGCTGGTAGTGGGGCAAACTGCTGATATCTTGTTGCAGGACGGCGATCAAATCGTTCCCGGCCCAAGGTGAATCGGCGATGAATTGTTGCAGATTTTGTTCGGGGATTCCCGCTACACGGGCAATCCCGCTGATATGCCGGTTGCTCTCCATTCGTAACAAGCCACTCAGGTAATGATAGCCATATTCACTGGTATCGCGTGTCTTGGTTTTCATCCAATAACGATAACGTTCATGATACTGGTCAAGCCGCTCACCCAATTTATCGATAGCTGCTTCATTTAGCCCCCACTGGGCTAACCGTGAAGTTTTTTCTTTTCCATTTTCAAATTTTACTGATATTGGCTCTCACGAGCCTAATTTAACATTGTCAAATTAGTTAAACTGCAAAAAAGTTATCGAATGCAGGTTTTTCTATTTCTCGATAAATTAGGGAAATCTGCATTCTGTTTTCTGGCTCAATGACTCTTCAATACCAGCGGCAAATGATTATAACAATGTGATAACGCAACATCATCAAACCAAACCCGTGCTGTGTCATCCTCAGAGGAAATTTGGGCAAAAACTTCAAAAGTGGTGGCATTGGCCAAGGGCTCAAGATCGTCAATACTTACACGAATCCACTCTGAACTGTTACTCACTGTCATCGCAGAACCTGATGTACTACCTAAATAATTTTCATCTTTGTCAAACCAGGAGATAGATAATCGCACCCAACCATCCAAATTTTCTGTTTGCACATACCCTTCCAGGTAGCCAGTCTGACAAACTGTTAGGTTTTCCCGCAAGCTTGGCACGGTATATAACCCCACTTGGCCTGTAAACCCTTGCTGGCTAACTTTAACTGAACATTGACCGCTATGTGCTCTTGTACAATCCTGAGCAAACGTATCTACAGAAGACCAAAGTTCATCCCACGGTCGCCAATCGTCCATATTCATGGAATGGGGGTTTAGGTCTTCAAATGAGCCATTCAAGACTGAAATTGGACTTAGGCTAGCCGGAAAGTTGCCATGAAAAGCATCGCTTAGAATTGATGCGGCTGGTTTGGGCGTTCCGTCCAGGCGATAAAGACCAAAAAAACGTTCTGGTTCTGGTGCTAACGCATCGCCACAAATGATTGTACCTTCTTCAAAATCATGTAGTGTCCAGGCACCCAAATGCTCAACACCATATTGATTGGCGTAATAAAGCACATCTTGGTACAGATTAGCCTGGCTTGTTTCTGACACATCAAAAGTATTGTAGCCAAATTCCCCAAGTAACAGATCAGCATCTCCAATTATTTCACGCGCTCGCTCTAAAGCATCAGGCAATGCGGTCGTCCAAGCACGCGGCGAGGTGGGATACCAATGGAAACTATAAATGTCAAGAGAATTTGTAGCAGTTAACGTCATCATTGTGGCCAACAATTCGGGATCATTTAACACCGACAACGTTGCTGGCACATTACCGGCCTGAGCTTGAAGATAAGGCAACACATCAGTAACCCATGCTTGCACTGTGGGGTCATTAATTGGTGTTTCATTTTGCAATTCCCAAATAGCGATGCGGGAATCATCCTTGTAGGGCAGAACAATCGCATCAATCCAAGTTTTACTGCCAGAAATATCTGTCCAAGGGGTTTCATCGCAGTCAAATACGTTTACATGCGCCTGCAATCCTGCATTGTCAATATACGTCAACGCCTCTGCAAAGTAATAGATGTAGGTGGGAGATGGTGTCGGATACCCAAAAACATCCGGGTGCAAAAATATACGAACTGTGTTGCCCCCCAACTCATAAATATGGTTTAGGTCCGCTGTGATTTGACCCGTTGCCACTAAATCAGGCCAATTTTGCCAAAAATTCTCCCAAGCATTGCCCGCTGGATAGTAACTTATCTCCTTCAGTGTTTGAGAGATGCCTGCGGAGCGTTCTGAGTTATTGGCAGTGGATTGGGGTTGAACGGCCGTTGCCGCTTCAAAAGTAAATCCCAAAACAGAAACCAACGTGATAATTATCAACAACATGAGACAAATCAACAAGGTTCGTGAAGGTACAGATTTCATTTTTCCTCCTCTAAAAAATTGCCCTAATGGCTGAACAACAATATATTCACAACCTATCAGATAATTCTTGTCAAAGTCGAGTTCTTTTTTGTCAATATCGTTGACAATTGCACCTAAGTGGATGTAGCCGAAGTAATAAGGAGGAAAATATGAGCCATCCATTTGGAAATTTGGTCAGGCAACATTTAAGTCGCAAACATGGGTTAAGTCAAAACAAGCTGGCAAATGGAATCGATCAGGACCCAGCGGTTATTTCAGGGATGTGCCACGGTAAACGCTTACATGGTTCTTTGGCGCGCGAGCGCGTTTTAGCCATCATTGATTGGTTCAATACACAAGGCGTGCTCCACGATTTGAATGAAGCCAATCGCTTATTAGAAGCAGCGCAAATGTCTTCATTAAGCAGCAGCAAACCCATCGAAAAGCAATTGCTGGAGCAACTTAAAACAAGCCAACCAACATTGATGCGACAAACAACAGAAGAAACAGTGCAAGCTACCGCTGTTTTAGATCAACCGCAAAGTTTTTCTTTTCAAGACACAAAGCCGAATTTTATTTTTGTGCGTCGCCGATTATTGGGCATTTTGCTTGTGATAGTTGTAGTGTTTTCTATTTTTTATTTTGTTTCTGAGGGTAGGTCTGGGCTAATCTGGCAAGTTGATTTTTACGACTTCGATCCATCGAAGTGGCAAGAGCCCTCAGCTATTTGGTCTGTTGAAGAGCAAAAATCGGCGACATTGTCCGAAAACGATCCTGAGTTATTTTATGGCAAAGTAGAATCCGAGCAGATTACAGTGAACACAGCGATGGCTCCTGTTTTAAGTATTCATGCTACGGCCGTAGACCCTAATGCAAGTTATTCAATTCAAATTCAGGATGCAACAACCTTTGAACCAATTGATGTGCTAAAGGATATAACCTTGCCTGGTGAACATACGATTGATTTAGTAAACGCAATGGGTTGGCAGACAAATGAAAAATATATTATCACCATCAATATCTGGATCAGCGGCGAAGGAAAATCAGTCACGTTTGACCAACTAGAAATTAGTTCTGGCTAAGTGGGAGCTGTGTCTAACGGTGGCGCAACGGCCAAGAAGTCGTGGACAAAGCGTTGGCTATAGCTTTGGATGAGTTGCTCAATTCGCTCGTGCTGGGGGGAAGCTACAATGAGACCAGCGTGTTGTTTTTTGTTCACGCGATGCACAATTTCCGGGTCCTGATAGCCAGATAAATCAGGCCATTCCTGCCGGGCCAGGCAAATCATGATGCCAGCATATTTACTCTTATCTTCGGGAATTTGATATGCTTCACTACGCAGTGCGGCCGTTTCCAATCGTGCCCACTCTGCCCACAAATTGATCCCGCTGGATGCTTCAACTAACTGCTCAATATTGGCTCCGCCCACGCGAGCGGCCGTTTCCAAAAAGTAAAATTCGCCGTCTTCTCCCTTAATAAACTCCGTGTGCGCCACGCCGCGCTCCATCCCCAAAGACAAAATCAGCTTGTTGTGGAGTCTTACGAGTGCCTTTGTTTCCTTTGCCTGACGGGGCATGGTGCGGGTTACAAAAACGCCGCCATCATGGGCCACATCAATCGGCGGCTGCAAATATTGGTGTGCCGTAGCAAAAACCACCTTGCCCTGCCAAACAATCGCGTCCACATGATAAACTGGCCCAGCCACAAACTGCTCCAGCAAAAAGTAAGATTGCAAATCGCCCAGCTCGTCCAGCTTGCGCCACAGCATCTCTGAATGATCCATCCGCTTGATGCCCATCGCCCCCGCTTCAGCACGCGGCTTTAGCAACCAGGGCGGCGGCACCCGTCCCATAAATTCGCGTAATTGATCATAGTTGAAAACGGCCGTAAATTCCGGCACCTTAAACTTTTCCTGCCGTGCCTTCATCCGCATCGCCAGCTTGTCACGGAAATGGCGGCTCACTGTCTCTCCCATATTCGGCAGCCGAAAATGCTCACGTAACGCCGCCACAGTCAGCACATCATAATCATCCAGTGGAATAATCTGATCGACCGCCTTCCCCCGCATGAAGTATGCAATTGCATAAATAATGTCTGGCTGCTTTGAAAGTTGCGGCATGTAAAACACATCATCAATGCTGTCCCACGGCCACGATTCGTTATGTAGCTTTTCCCGCGTCACTAACACCACCCGGCAGCCTGCTTGCTTGGCAGCGGTAAGAAAAGTCGTCCCTTTAAAATAGCTTGCCAGACACAAAAGCGTCACCGGCTTCGTTCCAAAATCCAACTCAGACATAAATCCCTCGCCTACAAAATCAACAAAACAATCGTGACGATGGCAGCTATCGTCAATACAAAAAAGCTAATGATGAGCAAAATCACCAGCCAGTCGGTATCTTCTCGGTTAGCAGGTTGGTAGCTGGTTGGTTCTATAGGCACGGCCGTATCCATCTGATCATCCATCACATTCCCCGTCGTTTGCATTGGTTCCACGACCGCAACCCGGTAAGGTGCCAGCAGTTCCGGTGTTAACTCCAACTCGTCCTCACTATCCATCGCCGCCGACAGCATCGAAACCAATCCGTCATCCAGAGCAACATTGTCAACGGTGGGAGAAGCTGTGCCACCTGCCATCGCAGTTTCATCATCTTCCGTAGCATCAACTTGAATTTCTTCCGGTGCCAGCTTTTTCACCCAAGGCGGCAAGTCAGCAGCCTTGCTGGGCATAACAGCGGCCCGCGCCTGTACCGCCGCCAACGCCGACAAAAGTTCATCCCCATCAGCAAGCAGCTCACGCGAATTCCCAACGCTGCCACCTAAAGGCTCAGATGCCACTAAGTCTAAATCACGCGCCAGCAAGTAATAGCGCAGCTTTTCAGCATCAAACATCAAATGCCCGCTTGCCCGAACCTCATCACCTACTCTGAGGCTGGTGCCCTCAACCGCTTGGCAGCTCAACTGGTGAATGCCTTCTGTCAGCACAAAGTGTTGCCCATCCACCTGGCTTACCTGTCCCAGGACAAATACCAATCCCAGCGGCAATTCAGGAGGAAGTTTAGAGGCTAAACGGCCGTTTAACTGACTTACGGAAATATCCATAATCAACTCCAAAATCTCACCAACTCACTGATTCTGCTTCCCATTATAATCGAACTCTGCAAAGGACAGGTAAAAACTAGACGGCCGTTCCCAAACCCTCATAGAATTAACCAGAAAATTGATGCAGAAACCATTTGACGAAAAAAACACAAATGCTATACTTACTCGCCTGAGGTTGCTATAATAGCAACAATGGTTACTTGCCTATAACTCTTAAAAACTTAATACAAGAGATACGTGCCGACGTAGCTCAATTGGCAGAGCAATGCTCTTGTAAAGCATAGGTTATGGGTTCAAGTCCCATCGTCGGCTTGAGCTAAAACTCCAGCGTAGAAGCGGAAACTAAATAAGACGACAAAGTCGTTGCCTTACCGCTTCTTCAAGCTGATGATGCAATTCCGAAATTCATTTCATCATCAGCCATTAACACAAACAAACATATGGGTCAGTGTCCCGAGCGGCAAAGGGGGCGGACTGTAAATCCGCTGGCGATAGCCTTCGTAGGTTCGAGTCCTACCTGGCCCACCTTCCAGTTTTCAGTATCCAGTTAACAGTAACTTCAAAATTACTCACGGTAACATCAACTGATTACTGATTATCGGTTACTGAACACTGATTACTGTCTCATCGAGATGCCCACGTAGCTCAGGGGTAGAGCACATTCTTGGTAAGAATGAGGTCATGGGTTCAAATCCCATCGTGGGCTCTCCACCCCGTCAATCTTGTGCAAAACAGCAGGATGGCGGGGTATTGTTGTGAAAAAGGCAAGCATCACAACAACTTCCTTGCGAAGCAGCTTGCCACAGAGAATCTAAAATAAACAGTTTAGATAATAAGGAACAAGGGTTTATTAACGATGGCAAAAGAAAAATTTGTGCGCGAAAAACCACATGTGAACATAGGGACGATAGGTCACGTAGACCACGGCAAAACAACCCTGACAGCCGCAATCACCAAAACGCTGTCCCTGCAAGGGTTCGCCGACTTCTCCGCCTTCGACCAGATCGACAACGCTCCCGAAGAAAAAGCACGCGGGATCACGATCGCCATCTCCCATGTTGAATACGAAACCGAAAACCGGCACTACGCCCACGTCGACTGCCCCGGTCACCGCGACTACATCAAAAACATGATCACCGGTGCGGCTCAGATGGACGGTGCCATTCTCGTCGTCTCCGCTCCCGATGGCCCCATGCCCCAGACCCGCGAGCACGTCCTGCTGGCGCGTCAGGTAGAGGTGCCCGCCATCGTCATCTTCCTCAACAAGGTAGACATGATGGACGACGAAGAGCTGCTGGAACTGGTAGAGCTAGAGCTGCGCGAGCTGCTGGACACCTACGAATTTCCAGGGGATGAAACCCCTATCGTCCGTGGCAGTGCCCTGCAAGCCCTCGAATGCAGCAGCGACGACGTCAACGCCCCCGAGTATGCCCCCATCATGGAGCTGATGCGGGTGGTAGACGAATACATCCCCACCCCAGAACGTCAGACCGACAAGCCGTTCATGATGTCGGTTGAAGACGTCTTCTCCATCAAGGGACGCGGCACGGTTGTGACTGGACGAGTCGACCGCGGCACCCTCACCGCCAACACCGAAGTGGAGATCGTCGGTCTGGCCGAGAAGACCCGCAAAGTGACCGTCACCTCCATGGAGATGTTCCACAAGATACTGGACAAGGTAGAGGCAGGGGACAACGCTGGCTTGTTGCTGCGCGGTATCGGTCGGGATGAGATTGAGCGCGGCCAGGTGTTGGCCAAGCCAGGCAGCATCACGCCCCACACCGAGTTCATGAGCGAGGTGTATGTCTTGCGCAAGGACGAAGGTGGCCGACACAAGGCATTCTTCCCAGGCTATCGGCCGCAGTTCTACATCCACACGCTGGACGTGACGGGTGAGATAGCGTTGCCGGACGGGGTAGAGATGGTGATGCCAGGGGACAATGTGAACCTGCATGTGAAGTTGAGCAAGCCGGTGGCGTTGGAAGAGGGTGGTCGGTTTGCCATTCGGGAAGGTGGCTTGACCGTTGGCTCTGGTGTGATTACCAAAATCCTGAATTAACATTTTCGTGTATAATGGGGCATGTGGCATAAACATATGCCCCACTCAACCTTTAGGGGGTTAGCTCAATTGGCAGAGCGACGGTCTCCAAAACCGTAGGCTGCGGGTTCGATTCCTGCACCCCCTGCTCTTAACGACCTCCAGAGGCCCATGCTGGTCTCTGGAGGTAATTTTGTAAAAGCAGCTAGCAAAGTTGATTTTTAGAAGGACTAACAGTGACAGAAAAAACAGCCAATCAGCCTAACCCAGTCTCTCGGTACTGGAAAGAAACGCGTGGCGAATTGCGTAAGGTCACCTGGCCAACCCGTGACGAATCACGGCGGCTAACCATTATTGTCATCGGTGTAACCATTGCTTTTGCCTTGTTTCTTTGGGTATTTGATCTACTTTTCTCAAATGTGATTCAGTTACTTATTGAGCAGCTCATCGGGCTGTAAAGATAGCGGAATATTTTGCTAAGAGTAGCGAGCGAGATTTTTAAATGAGTAATGAAATTGAAGACAAAGAAATAACAGCCGAATCTTCTTTGTCCGCAGGTAGTGATAGCAATCTCATACCAGATGACGGCCGTTCCTGGTACGTTGTCCATTGCTATTCTGGTTACGAAAACAAGGTACGCCACAGCATTGAACAACGCATTGAAACAATGGGCATGCAGGCCAAAATCTTTGATGTTGTCATCCCAACCGAAGAAGAGATTGAAATAAAGGATGGCAAGCGACGTACGGTTGAGCGACGTGTCTTCCCTGGCTATATCCTAGTGCAAATGTTGTTAGATGAAGATTCTTGGTATGTTGTACGGAATACTCCGGGCGTGACTGGGTTTGTGGGCATGGGTAATGAGCCTACCCCACTGCGTCCTGAAGAAGTTGCCAAGATTATGAACCGCATGGAAGCGGAGGCTCCCAAAGTCAAGTTCGACTTCCAGATTGGGGAAAAAGTACGTATTGGCACTGGCCCATTTGCTGACTTTATTGGCTCTGTTTCTGAAATTGATGCCGATCGCGCCAAAGTTCGCGTGATGGTTTCTTTCTTTGGTCGTGAAACCCCGGTTGAGCTCGATTTTCTGCACGTAGAAAAAGTATAGTTGCTTATTGCGAAGGTGGTTTAAATACCTAATTGGTGTTTGCTGCCTTCGTCTTTTGTTGTTTGTTTTAAGCTTTGGAGGAGCCTAGAAAAAGGCGTTTGGACTCCTTGGAGGTAATATGGCTAAAAAAGTAAAAGCAGTTGTTAAGATTCAAATTCAGGGCGGGAAAGCCAATCCAGCTCCCCCAGTTGGTACAGCTCTTGGCCCTCACGGCATTAATTTGATGCAGTTTTGCAAAGAGTACAATGCCAAAACTTCTGGGCAGGTCGGCCAGGTTATCCCTGTTGAGGTGACGGTTTTCCAGGATGGCAGCTTTAGCTTCATCACTAAAACGCCGCCAGCCACCGATTTGCTCAAGAAAGCGGCTGGCATTCGTGGCGGATCTTCTGAACCCAATCGGGATAAGGTTGGTTCGGTCACAACGGCCCAGCTACAGGAAATTGCAGAAATTAAAATGAAAGATTTGAACGCCCGCGACATGGATGCTGCCATCAAAATTATTGCTGGCACTGCACGCAGCATGGGCATTACAGTTTCGGATTAAGAGATAGTGGGAGAACTCAACCGAGTTCGCTATGACCACAAGGAGTTATTATGCCAAAAAGAGGACGTAAATATTTGGAAGCGGCAGCTAAAATTGACCGAGAGAAGTTATATTCTCGATCTGAGGCTGTGAAATTAATTAAAGAAACGGCCGTTACCAAGTTTGATCCCACCGTTGAAGTACATATGCGCTTGGGTGTAGACCCACGTCACGCGGACCAACAGGTACGTGAAGTGTTAAACCTCCCGCATGGTTTGGGTAAAACTGTTCGGGTACTGGTTTTCGCTGAGGGCGAAGATGCCCGGATGGCCGAAGAAGCTGGCGCAGATTACATTGCTGATGATGAGTTGATCAAAAAGATTCAGGATGGCTGGACTGACTTTGATGTCGCTATTGCCGTGCCAAGTATGATGGGTAAAGTCGGCCGTTTGGGCCGTGTTTTAGGGCCACGCGGTTTGATGCCAAATCCCCGCGCAGGCACAGTTGCCCCTGGTGCTGATCTGCCCCGTCTCATTCAAGAGTCGAAAGCAGGGCGCGTAGAGTTCCGGGTAGACAGAACCGCCAACATCCATGCCCCAATTGGTAAGGCCAGCTTCACAGAAGAACAGCTAATGGATAACCTGAACCATTTGCTTGAAACGATAAAACGCGCCCGCCCAGCAAGCGTAAAAGGCACCTATGTTCATCGTATCGTGATGGCTAATACAATGGGTCCTGGGATTCGCCTTGACACGAGCGAAGCTTTGTCGTAAAAATGGCGGTCGATTAACAACAAAATCAAACCTGCACTGTTCTACCAAAGACAGTTGGTTACGATTCAATCGTATTAAACATTGCCAGCCGAGGTGGGGACACGCAAGTAACTTCCAGGCAATATTGCATTCAGCACGCTGCTGCTTTGCTTTTGCTCCGGTTTTTGACTGCAAAATCCTCATGCTCACTGGCATGAGGATTTTTTGTTTCACAATTCACTGATAAGGAGGTGAATAAATTTGGCAATTACAAAAGCACGTAAAGTAGAGCTAATCGCTCAATACGACGAGCTTATCCAGAACAGCCGCGCCATTTTCCTGGCTGAATATAGCGGGATGTCAGTTAAGCAGATGAATGCCCTGCGCGATAAAGTGTATGAGGCAAACGGTGCACTTCACGTCACCAAAAACACGCTGCTTAAGCTAGCACTGGAAAAAGCAGATAAAGAACTACCTGATGATTTTATGCAAGGACAGTTAGCAACAGGCTTTGCACTCTCTGAGGCACCGTCTTTAGCAAAAGCATTGGTTGATTACGCTAAAGATGATGACAAGGTAACCTTACGTGGCGGCTTCTTGGGTGATGAATTTATGTCTGTAGAGCAAATTGAAGCTCTAGCAAAATTGCCCAGTCTGGACGAACTGCGTGCCCAAATTATTGGGCTTATCGACGGACCAGCACGCAACGTGGCTTCCGTATTGGCTAGCGGTGTGCGTCAAGTCGTCAATGTTGTTGATGCTTACGCAAAAAGTGAAGAAGGTACAGCAGAAGCAGCTTGATATGCTGCATTGCTATGAAAATTAATTAACCACAAAAACAAAAAAAGTTTTCGGAGGAATTCAAAAGTGGCCGATTTAGAAAAAATTGTAGATGACCTGAGCAGCCTTACCCTATTGGAAGCTGCTGAACTGACAAAAATGCTGGAAGAGAAGTGGGGCGTTAGTGCTGCTGCACCGATGGCAATGGCTGCCATGCCTGGCATGATGATGGGTGGCGCAGAGGGCGCAGCCGAAGAAGAAAAGAGTGAATTCGATGTTGTCTTGAAAGAGATTGGTCCTAAGAAGATCAACGTCATTAAAGAGGTTCGCGCTTTAACAGCTCTAGGTCTGAAAGAAGCTAAAGAAGTTGTGGACAACCTGGGTACCGTTATGGAAGGTGTTGGTAAGGAGGCTGCTGAAGAAGCCAAAGCCAAACTGGAAGAAGCTGGTGCCGTTGTCGAACTGAAGTAAGAATCTTTTTTTAGAATTTATAAAAAGGCTAGACCCATTATGGTGCTAGCCTTTTTTACTTTTAATATGGCACTCAATATTATTTTGGCTTCTCAATCCCCGCGTAGAAGGGAGCTTTTGCAACTGCTGGGATTGCCCTTTCGCGTCATGGTGGCTGATGCAAATGAAGATAGCATCACACATCCTGATCCGGCTACAAATGTTGTGCAAACCGCTTACTTAAAATCCAGCATCATTGCCTCACAGTTAATCCACAGTTCAATCTCAAAAGGCACGTTCATTCTGGCAGCAGACACTACTGTTGCCCATGATGGGGTGATGTTGAATAAGCCAGCAGATGAAACGGCCGCTTGGCAAATGCTCACTCGTCTTAGAAACAACCAGCATGAGGTACACACAGGCTTTGTTTTGTTGGAACCAGCGACAGGGTACGAGTGGCAGGGGGTGAGTACGGCCGTTGTGACGATGCGGCCGTACTCTGATGCAGAAATTCAAGCCTATATCGCATCTGGGGATCCGTTTGACAAAGCAGGGGGCTATGCCATCCAGCACCCTGAATTTAGGCCAGTAGCTCAGCTAGACGGCTGCTACTGCACCGTGATGGGACTGCCCATTTGCGATCTGATTGTTGCCTTGCAGCAGTTTCAGGGAATTAGCTTAGCTCAGTTCAATCGGTTAGATTTAACGGCCGTTTCCCGCGCTCACCACCATTATTCTTGCCCCACGCTACAAACCTTGATGCACTAAGTGCTTTGTAAACAAAGTATATTTAGAAATATAAGGCGTTAACAAATTACTGAACGTTAACAATTGGATAAAGTCGCTTCAGTTTAATGCGAGCATCAGTGCAAGTAAATTGCCAATCAACACCCACTTGGCGTTTATTGCGTTGTGTTTCCCAAGCTGCTACTTGGTTGCGAACTTCGTCAATATCCACCTTCCGTCGCTTCAATGCCTGACGACGTAAAACAGATAATTCACATTCAGCAATATTGAGCCAACTGCCATGCTCTGGTGTGTAATGCCATTCAAGTTTGTCCGCAATCCGGCGTGCTTCTGCTGGTTCATACCGTTCATATAAAGAAGCGATATGGTGAATGTTCAAGTTATCCACAACCAAGACAATCGTCTCTGCATCAGGATAAACCTCGTCGACTAATGATTTCAACACCTGTGCAAATTCAATCTTGCGGCGTTGTGGATAAATCCATGTTTTGCGAAATCCGGCTAATGGTTCGACGGCCAGAAAAAGGGAACACTTCCCATGTCGTTGGTACTCATAGTCTTCTCGAACGGGTTGTCCTGGTTGCAGCGGAATTTCACCTCTTGGTGTTGACCGCAACGCTTTTTGAATTTCATCCAGGCAAACCATCGGCCGTTTCGGGTCGTAGGGTCGTTCATAAACGGAGAGGACATCTTCCATTTTGGCGACAAAGCGTGCCCCAGGTTTGGGCAGACACCACGATTTTACTTGCCAAGGCTTGAGTTCATTTTTTTTAGCTTATTTCCTATGGCGGTGTGACTAATCTCATCAACCACCTCTAGTTTTACCAGCCCATCAGCCAATAATCTCAGTGTCCACCGGTCATACCCCTCTGGTGGTTCGCTGCATGTCAAGGCAATCAGTTGTGCTTCTACATCTCCAGTCATTTTTGTCACCGGCCGCCCTGATCGTGGTTGGTCGTACAACGCTCTGTCCACACCACTTTCAAAGTAACGTCGTTTGATTTGGCTGACAGTAACATTGGATAGCATGGTTGCTTCTGCGACTTGAGCCAAGGTTCTCTTCTCCCCTTCGCTGCGGTTGAGTAGAAGCAACACCCTTGCCCGACTGATCACCCTTGCTTTGTGTTCACCCGACTTTATCAATTGTTCAAGTTCAGTTTTTTCATTTTGTGGAAGTTTTATATGTTTTGCCATTCCACAAGTTTATTCGATAACTATGTTTACTAACAAATTTGCTTTACAGAGCACTAAGGCCGCTTGTTGCAAAAAACTCCTCGAAATTTTCCCAAAGCCATGCTACAATGTTTGCGTTACTCTGTACTGTTATGTAAATGGGGCTCTTTATTGGCCCATGAGGATGGTTCCAGATGGATAATCAGCTCCAAGAAGCAATCACATTGGCAAGATCGGGCGAGCGGGAAGCTGCCCAGAAGCAGCTAGCCTCTTTTCTGGATGAAAAACCAGAAGAAGCACAAGGCTGGTATCTGCTGAGTTTATTGGTGGAATCGCCGCAGAAGCAAGCCGCCTATCTTAGCAAAACACTCGCTATTAATCCCAACCATCTGAAAGCGCAGGAGCAGCTTGCCACCTTGCAAGGCTCTGGCATACTAGCACCTACAACGACGATAGACAGTGAGTTAGATGAGTCGGCACTGCAGCCAGACACGGCAGAAGGTGAAAAATTGCCAGACTGGCTGCAAGAAGAACAGGCTATCGGAACCCCACCAAAGCCAGTTGATGAAACAGAAGATACGGCCGTTGCCAACGAAACCCTGCCCGATTGGCTAAAAGAGCCCGTAACCATTCCAGAAACCGCCAACTTAAAACCGGTTGAAGAAGGCCCCACTGTTGTCGGGCAAACCTCACAATCTGATGATGAAGCAGACAAAACTGTAAACGCCCTAAGACAACAATCAGTAGAAGAAACCGCTGAAACACAATCTTCTCAGAAGCAAGTCAAACCCAAGCCAGCGGCTAGCCAAAACACGATGAGCTTAAATATCATTCTTGGTATCCTCATCATATTGGCAGTCGTCGTTGTGGCAATGTTGGCCTTTTTAATTTTTAGCTCGTAGAGTGGTGTCCTAAATGAACTTTCTTTAGAGCATGTCGCCTTGATGAAGGCAACATGCTCTTTTTTTGATCTGATACGCTTTGGCGGGTAAGACAATCCCGTAATGCAAACTGCAGACGTTTCGAGGTTCCTCAATTCAATTAGCTCATCCATTAAACAAAGAATTTGTTGTTGGAAAAGAGAGGCTCTCTTTTTTGAAACTTTTGCTTAACCGACGCAGTAAGAAAGGCTCCCTAAAATCATGCTGCCCGGTAAAGGGTTTTTTCACCTAACCTGCTAGGAAGAAGGAAGTGGCCATAAACAAACTGGAAACCAGAGTATACGAAGTCCCGACTCAACACACCTACCACTGAAGGAAAACAAGCGCATATGTTTAAACAACTCACCCAACGCAGCAATTTTGCAATTTTCTGGCTATTATTGGTTGCCGTTATCGCTGTACTTTCATCTGCCTCAATCGGATTTGCAGATACAGAAAGTGAGCAGGTAACGGCCGTTTCCGCCATAGGCACCTCCCATTTATTGAATGACACCGAGCCTGGCATCTACCTCATTCGGTTTGAAGAAGCTCCCCTCGCTCGCTACCGCGGCGGTGAAGGCAATCTGGCACCTACAAATCCCCAAGAAAGAGGTACCAACCGCTTAGACGCCAACGACCCTGCTAGCCGCGCCTATCGCCAATTTTTGGCAGATCGGCGTGCAAACTATGTGAATAATATGGCACAGCGAATCGGCCGTATTGTAAACCCGGTTTACGAATATGAAGCAGGCAACCACGGCATCGCTGTCTTGCTTTCACCTGAAGAGGCCGTAGAAATCGCCAACATGCCTGGCGTCCTGTCCGTACAGCGCGACGTTGAGCGAGTCCTGATGACCGACAACGGCCCCGGCTGGATTGATGCTCCCGACATCTGGAATGGCACCGCGACTGGCGGCCTGCCCGGTACCCAGGGCGAAGGCATCATTGTTGGCATCATCGACACGGGCATCAACCCCCTCAATCCATCCTTCGCGGACATCGGCAGCGATGGCTACAATCACACCAATCCATTTGGTTCTGGCAACTACGTGGGCGTTTGTGATTCCGGCAACCCCAGCTTCGACCCCAGCTTCCAATGTAACGACAAACTGATCGGCGCTTGGGGCTTCCCGACCGTAAATAGTGGCGACCCTACCGATTATGATGGGCACGGCTCACATACCGCCAGCACGGCTGCTGGTAACGTCGTCTTGGGCGCAACGGTAAACGCCCCAACCTTTTCCTTTAACCGCGACATTTCCGGTGTCGCGCCCCACGCCAACATCATTGCTTACAGCGGTTGCTGTACGGTTTCAGCACTCACCGCCGCTATTGACCAGGCCATTTTGGACGGCGTAGATGTCATTAACTACTCCATCGGCAGCGAAGCAGCTTCCAGCGTCTGGAGCGATTTTGATACCGTGGGCTTCTTGAATGCTCGCGCAGCCGGAATCTTTGTGGCTACCTCTGCTGGCAACTCCGGCCCCGGTGCTGAAACAGTTGGCTCCCCAGCCGACGCACCGTGGCTTACTTCTGTTGGCGCCAGCACCCACGACCGCTTATTGCTTAACGTATTGAGCAACATGAATGGTGGCAGCACAATCCCACCGGCCGATATTGGTGGCAAAAGCATCACCAGCGGCTACGGTCCAGCCCAAATTGTGTATGCAGGCGACTTTGGTGATCCACTTTGCCCCATAGGGGCCTTTTCACCTGGTACATTCAGCGGCCAGATTGTTGTTTGTGACCGAGGTGAACATGCCCGAGTAGACAAGGGTCAAAGTGTGCTCAACGGTGGCGCAGGTGGCTTCATCCTGGCAAACGATGAGCCAAATGGTAACTCTTTGAATGCTGATGCCCATGCACTGCCTGCAGTTCACATCACCTATGCCGATGGTGTTGTTCTAAAAGCGTGGCTGGCAACTGGGTCTGGACACACCGGCACTATTGTTGGAACCGTGATGGATGTGAACAGTAGCAATGGAGACATCATGGCAGGTTTCAGCTCTCGCGGCGCAAATCGAGCCATTGATATTTTGTCACCCAATGTAACTGCCCCAGGTGTGGACATCATTGCTGCCTATGGCATAGGGGGCGCAGTGGAATGGAATTCCATCAGCGGAACCTCTATGTCTAGCCCACACGTGGCTGGGGCTGGTGCGTTGATGATGGCCTTGCATCCAGACTGGACACCTGCTGAAATCCAATCAGCATTGATGACAACCGCTTTTACCTCCGTTTTGAAGGAAGATGGTGTCACACCAGCCGATCCGTTTGACATGGGGTCTGGCCGCATTGACCTCTCAGTTGCTGGTTTGGCAGGCTTGGTTTTGGACGAAACGGAAGCCAATTATCTGGCAGCCAATCCGGCAGCTGGGGGTGATCCCATAGAGTTGAACCTGCCCAGCATGGCAGATAGCAACTGCGCCAATAGCTGTTCCTGGACGCGGACAGTTCGCAGCACCTTAGGAAGTTCAGTCACCTGGAACGCAACGGTTGAATCGCCAGCCGGGGTAACATTGAGCGTCACTCCCAGTAGCTTTGTGTTGGCCCCAGGCGCAAGCCAAACCATTACGATTGATGCTATCGTTAGCAGCGATTCGAATGATGAATGGCTGTTTGGTGCCATTACGCTCACCCCAAGTGGTGGCGAAGCACCTGCTGCCCGGATGCCAGTCGGTGTGATCACCTCGGTGGAGGTACCAACCTTCAATCCGGTAGCTGATGCTTCTGTCTTCTCAAATCGTTCAACCGGCAACTTCGGCAGCAGTAGCCAGCTACGGCTTGATGCTGCCCCAACGGTTAATTCTTATCTGCGGTTTGACGTGCAGGGCTTGGTTGGCACGGTAAACAGTGCCACGCTGCGCGTTTTTGTGCAAACAACATCCACAGCTGGCTTTACGGTGCAAGAAGTAGCCGATAATAGCTGGTCGGAGACGGGCATCAATTTTAGTAATGCACCGGCTATTGGCACTGTTATCAATAGCTCTGGGTCAACAGCTGCAGGCAGTTATATTGACGTCGATGTGACCTCCTATATCACAGGCAATGGTTTGTACAGTATGGCGTTGACCACAACAGACACATCGTTAATCGTGGCTCAGAGTCGTGAGGGGTTTAACCCGCCGGAATTGGTTGTTGAAACAACCATTGGTGGTGGGCCAACCCCACCACCAACCACAATTCCACCGACGGCGACAAACACGCCTGTCCCACCGACTCCGACAGCGACTGCGACAGCATCGCCAACGCCGGTAGGCCCAACCCCGACGGCAACGAACACACCTGTACCACCCACCCCAACCAACACGCCAACCGCAACGGCCACATCAGGCCCCGGTGGCAGCACCTTCACGTTTAACACCGCTGATGACGCCATTGTTCTAAGCAATCGGCCAACCAGTAATTACGGAACCGCCACAATCTTAGGTACTGACGATTCCCCGGACATCTTGAGCTTCCTCAAGTTCAATGTAACTGGTTTGGATGGGTCGGTGGCCTCGGCGACGCTGCGGGTGTTTGTTACCAGCGGTAATGCCGAATTCGATGTGGCCCAGGTTGCAGACGTTAGTTGGACACAAGCCAGCATTACGTACAACACCGCCCCAACCGTTGGCACCGTAATCGACAGTTCAGGTGCTGTGGTAACTGGCAGTTGGGTAGAGTTGGATGTTACTAGCTACATTAGTGGCGACGGTACCTTCAGCATGGCTCTGATTGACAATGTTGTAGGACGTAATCTGTACAGCAGCAATGAAAGTGGCAATGGCCCAGAATTGGTCATTGAAACTGGTCCGTAAGTTGATCTTCTGCTGTTTTGGCTAAATAAATGCCGCCTGCAGAACGTTTGCGGGCGGCATTTTTCCGCTTTTTATCTCTTCACAGTAGAGAAAACGTAAAATCACCCAACTTTCTTTTGGAGACAGAATATGCAGAATAATCCCCTGAAATCCCGTTCCTCTTTTAATCTTCTCTTGTTTTTAGGACTGGCTGGCACCGCTTTGCTGCTCATTTTGTTGGCAACAACGGGTGGCAAGCAAACCGTTAGTGCCGCCCCAGAAGCAGAACCATCGCCCGATGGACTATGGCAAGATGTTGATGAGGCCAACCTGCGCCCAGCAGGTGAGCGCGTAATCGAACCCGCAGCGTACCGCACGGTTTCGCTAGATTGGGAAGCGGTAAACTCCTTGTTGGCACAAGCATCAGTCTCGCCAAACAACAGTGAAGTTATTCTCTCGTTACCGCTGCCAGACGGTGGCTACGGCCGTTTCCAAATCAGCAAGACGGCCGTTATGCACCCAGACCTCGCTGCCAAATTCCCGGAAATCCAGACCTTTGCCGGGAAAGGGCTCGATGATCCCACAGCTTTTGCCCGACTAGACAGCACGCCTAAAGGGTTTCACGCGATGATCTTGTCGGGAAACGGCCGTTTTTTCATTGATCCTTTTACAGCCGATACTGTCACGCTGTACCAAAGCTATTTCGCTAGCGACTTTATCCCCAACCTGCCTGAAGATTTTGAACCAGATGTTGTCGTGGAAGACCCAGGCAACACTATCCACCCAGAAAGCCCACCGACCATTGATGGTATCTTCTCATCCGGTGGACAATTGCGCACTTACCGTTTAGCCGTGGCAGCCACGGGTGAGTACACCCAGTTCCATGGCGGCACCGTGCCGCTGGCGATGGCTGAAATTGTCACCGCCATCAACCGCGTCGCAGGCATCTATGAACGAGAGGTGGCTGTCACTTTCCAACTGGTAGCAAACAACGACCAGATCATTTATACCAACGGGGCAACCGATCCGTACACCAATACAAACGGCAGCATCATGCTGGGGCAAAACCAATCCAATTTGAACAGTGTCATTGGCGCAGCCAACTACGATGTGGGGCATGTGTTTAGCACTGGCGGCGGCGGCATTGCCGGGCTTGGCGTGGTATGTGGCAACTCAAAAGCGCAGGGCGTTACCGGACTCGGATCACCCATTGGCGATCCGTTCTATGTAGATTATGTTTCTCATGAGATGGGCCACCAGTTTGCTGGGAACCACACGTTTAACGGCAACGCGGGTAGCTGCGCTGGCGGCAACCGGAACGGTTCTACCGCTTATGAACCGGGTAGTGGCACTACCATCATGGCCTATGCTGGTATTTGCAGCCCGCAGGATGTGCAAAGCAACAGCGATGATTATTTTCACGGCATTAGCTTTGATGAGATTGTCTCTTTTACCTCAACCGGCAACGGGAACTCATGTGCGGCCGTTTCTAACACGGGCAATACACCCCCAACAGCCGAAGCTGGTTCCAGCTACAGCATTCCACTCAACACGCCTTTCACCCTGACTGGCTCTGGCTCGGATGTAGATGGTTCGGCTTCGCTAACTTACAATTGGGAACAGTTTGATCTTGGTCCAACCGGATCACCCAATTCGCCCTCTGGAAATGCCCCGATATTCCGCTCATTTGGGCCAACCAGCTCGCCATCACGCACCTTCCCCCAGATTTCGGATATTGTCAATAACACGCAAACATTGGGCGAACTGCTGCCGACGTACGGCCGTACCATGAATTTCCGCTTCACCGTGCGGGACAATCAGGTTCCGGCGGGTGGCGTAGCCAGTGATGAAACAACAGTAACGGCCGTTGCCAGTACAGGCCCCTTCCTGGTTACCGCGCCTAATACGGCCGTTACCTGGACAGGCAACACCACAGAAACCGTCACTTGGAACGTCGCAAGTACCGATCAGGCACCGATTAGCTGCGCAAACGTCATCATCAGCTTGTCTAGCGATGGCGGCTTTACCTACAACACGGTTCTGGAAGCCAGCACCCCCAACGACGGGAGTGCCGATGTGCTGGTGCCAAACATGGCCAGCAGCACTGCCCGCGTGCGTGTTGCCTGTACAGACAATATCTTCTTCGATATTTCTAACGCCGACTTCACTGTACAGGTAGGTGGCGGCCCAACCGTAACGCCTTCCAACACACCTGTGCCGCCGACAGCCACAAATACGCCGTTGCCGCCAACCCCAACAGGCATCGCAACCAACACCCCCACGCCTGACCCAACTGGACAAACCCTCCCCTTCAACCCGGTGGCTGACGCCTTTACGATGGCCAATCGGCCAACCAGCAACTTGGGCGGTGCCAGCACTTTACGCCTGGATGCTTCACCAGATGCCAACAGCTACCTGCGGTTTGATGTGCAGGGTCTCAATGGCGCCGTCTCGCAAGCCACCTTGCGAGTTTACGTACAAACCACCTCCAGCATCGGGTACGATGCCCATGAGGTCGCAGATAATAGCTGGGGCGAAACGAGTATCAACTTCAGCAACGCGCCTGCGCTTGGCACCGTTTTGGGCAGTTCTGGGTCAACAACTGCCAACACTTATATGGAAGTGGATGTGACTTCTGCTGTAAGTAGCAACGGCTTGGTGAGCTTTGGCCTTAGTACGGCCGATTCCAGCCTGATATTGTTGGCCAGCCGCGAAAGTGGCAACCAGCCAGAACTGGTCGTACAAACGGCGGGCAATGGTGGCCCCACGCCAACCAACACACCAGTTCCGCCAACACCAACCAATACCCCGGTTGGCCCAACACCTACGCCTACCAACACATCCGTACCGCCAACCGCAACGGCAACATCAGGCCCCGGTGGCAGCACCTTCACGTTTAGCACCACAGATGACGCCATCGTTCTAAGCAATCGGCCAACCAGCAACTATGGTACGGCCACAATCCTGGGAACAGACGATACCCCTGACATCTTGAGTTTCCTCAAGTTTGATGTTTCCGGTCTCAATGGATCAGTGAACTCAGCCACATTACGGGTGTTTGTTACCAGCGGGAATGCTGAATTCAATGTGGCCCAAGTAGCAGACAATAGCTGGACGCAAGCCAGCCTTACCTACAACGGTGCGCCAACTGTTGGGGCAGTCATTAACGGTTCAGGCGCAATCATAACTGGCACCTGGATTGAAATTGACGTCACTAGTTACATCAGTGGCGATGGCACCTTCAGCTTGGCACTTGTTGACAATATGGCTGGCCGTAACCTGTACAGTAGCAGCGAAGCGGGCAACGGGCCAGAACTGGTTGTTGTTACAGGCCCATAAAGCCAATATTCACCGATGATTAGGTGCTGACTCACCCGCACTTGTAAAGAAAAGAGGCTCCGACTGAAAATTCGGAGCCTCTTTTTGCATCAATTTATAGGTAGATTAGTCATCCTGGCCGGGAATGGGCTGTAGAGGATTTAGATTGGTTGGGGCATTGTCGAGTGGGGGTACGGGGTTACCACAATAGGTAAATACGCTTCCCTTGCCACTATGGTAGTGATATTCTGTGCCATCAACCTGCAAAATCATTTGCTGCCCGGGCACAAGGGCTTGGGTGTAGGCAACGTCCGCTTCTGGGCAGCCAATGCTGCCGTCTCGCCAGGTTACCTCTAATAGGGAAACCAGTTGAATATCCTCAACGGCAATGCCCAATCGCTGACTTAAATCATTCATCGCCTGCACAACGGGCTCTTTCATACCAGGATTGCCGGGGGCAGGCTGCACAATTGGCGTGGTGTCTATGGGTACGGCCGTTACATCCCCCAAATCTACGGTGACAGGCTCAGAAATTTGCTTGTCTTCCTCGGTGGGTGCTGGTTCTGGTTCGGGCGTTTCTGTACTCACGGGTTGCTCCTCTGGGATGGTTGTTGCCGATGGCACGGCCGTTTCTTGCGGTTCTTCAGCGGCTGGCGTGGTAGTTACGGCCGTACAGCCAATCAACAAAAACAGTAATATGCTCAATAACAATACGTTTGTTTTCATCTATATTCTCCTAAGATACCCAATATGGGCAAGCGAAAATCGTTTGCCACTTTACCCCTAAAACGACGCTTTGCACAAAATAGTTCCCACACAACTGATTTTCGCCCCTTCGCCTAACTTCGGTACAATACCCGCCATGCGGAAACCCTTCTGGCGACCCCTCAGCTACCAACAACGCCTACGTCTGCTGCTTCTGCCCTACCTGAGCGGGATCGTGCTGCTGGTGTTGCTGCCCGCACTGCTTTCCTTTGGTCTTGCCTTCTTTCGCTATGATGCGCTTTCCCCACCGAGTTGGATTGGCAATCTCAACTTTCTGCTGGTGACAACCGACGAGCTGTTTTTGCTGAGCATCCAGAACTCGTTGGCGTTGGTCATTTTGCCAGTGCCGCTACGGGTGCTGGGTGCGTTTTTGCTGGCAATTTTGTTAAGGCGAAACGGCCGTTTCCTGGGATGGTTCCGCGCCGCTATCTATCTACCCAGCATTGTGCCTACCGCCGCCTACGCGCTCGCCTGGCTGTGGATTTTGAACCCAATTTATGGCCCCATGAACCTGCTGCTGCAAGCAATGGACGTCGCGCAGCCCGGTTGGTTTGCCGATGACCAATGGGCCAAACCGGGACTTGTGTTGCTCTCACTGTGGCAAATTGGGGAAGGGTTTCTGGTTTGTCTGGCCGCCCTGCAAGACATTCCCAGCACCGTCGAGGATGCTGCCCTGGTGGATGGGGCAAATCGCGTCCAACGCTTTTTTTACCTCACCTTGCCGCTTATGGCCCCCATTTTGCTGCTGCTCACCTTCCGAGACGCCATTTTGACGCTGCAAGAGTCGTTTACCACCATTTTCCTGACGACAGGCGGCGGCCCATATTACGCCACCTACACCTTGCCTATGCTCATCTACGAACAGGGATTTGGCTTGCTGCTGTTTGGGGCGGCCAGCGCAGCTTTGTGGGTGCTGTATGCTCTCACTGGGCTGATTGTGTTAGCACTCTATCTCATCGCCCGGCAGTGGCAAATTGGCACCACGGAGGAGACATTTGTTCTCTAAATTGAGGCGATTGGAGATTGGAGATTGGCGTTTTTGGTTACGGCTGCTCGCTACGGCCGTATTCCTTCTCCCCCTCATTTGGTTGCTCACAGCGGCATTGCACCCGGTGGGACAGCCGTTGCCCACCAGCCTGACCATCTCCTTCGACTGGACGCTGGCCAACTTTAGCCGCGTTTGGGAGCTGGTTCCGATTGGTCGCTTCACCCTGAACTCGTTGCTGGTGGTGATTTTGGCCGTGCCGCTTACGTTGGTAACCAGCAGTTGGGCAGGCTTTGGCATGGCGCAGCTCCCCAAAGCCAGCCAGCGACGCTGGATTGTCCTCTCGCTGGCAGTGTTGATGGTGCCTGGCGTAGCCTTGTGGGCCACTCGCTTTCTGCTTTACTCCCGCCTTGGCTGGTACGATTCGATTTTAGCCCTTATCGCCCCAGCCTTTATGGGCAGTAGTCCCTTCTTTGTGCTGATGTTTTATCGCGCTTTCCGTCGTATTCCACTCGCGATTTTTGAAGCAGGACGGCTTGAAGGCGCAGGCGTGTTGGCTAGTTGGTGGCAAATTGGCCTGCCACTAGCGCGACCAACGGCCGTTGGCGTGGCCATCCTCTCATTTGTGTTGTACTGGGGCGATTTTGTGTCGCCGCTGCTCTATTTGCGCTCGGAGAGCCGCTACACGCTGCCCATTGCTTTGCAACTGCTGCAACAGCTCACCCCCTCCGATTGGCGCTTGCTGATGGCCGGGGCCGTGTTGGCAACGATTATTCCTGTGGGGTTGTTTTTGCTGTTACAGCCTTATTTTGCTCGATTAGGCCGCTAGGTGAGAACAATGATGCGAATAAACCGTCGGTATCTTTTAAGTGGGTTGGTGCTGGGAACGGCCGTTACTATCTTAATTCTTTTTATCAACTGGCGTTTGCCTAACAAGGTGTATCACATAGATAGCGTAGAGGCGGGTAGCATTGCCTGCACAGGCACAACCAGCTTTGCAGTAATTGGTGACTATGGCGATACCGGGCAGGCTGAAGCCGACGTTGCCAACTTAGTGCATAGCTGGAATGTGGATTATGTTCTCACGACTGGCGACAACAATTACCCTGACGGCGAAGCCAGCACCATTGACGAGAATATCGGCCAATATTACCAGCAATACATTGGCAACTACAGTGGCAGCTACGGCCCGGGTTCCGTGGAAAACCGGTTCTATCCTTCACCAGGCAATCACGATTGGAACACCGGCACGCTGCAACCTTATCTGGATTATTTCACCCTACCCGGCAACGAACGATATTACGACGTCCAGCTTGGCCCTGTGCATCTGTTTGCCCTGGATAGCGACCCCAAAGAGCCAGACGGCCGTACCGCAACTTCTACCCAAGCCACCTGGCTGCAAACCCAATTGATTGCCAGCACCGCCCCTTGGAAGTTAATCATCCTGCACCATCCCCCTTACTCCTCCTCCAGCGTGCATGGCTCTACGGCCGATTTACAGTGGCCGTTTGCAGATTGGGGAGCAACGGCCGTTCTGGCTGGGCACGACCACACTTACGAACGCATTCACCAAGATGGCATCCTTTACTTTGTCAATGGGCTAGGCGGCCGCAGCATTTACAGTCTGGGCAACCCGATTGAGGGTTCGGCCGTACGGTATAATCTGGATTATGGTGCAATGCGCTTAGAAGCGTCGCCAACTTGCCTGAGCTTTAGCTTCTACAGCCGCACAGGCAGCCTCATCGACAGCATCACCCTGTACAAAAGCGACCATTTTAGCAACCAAATTTTCCTCCCTCTCACCACCAAATAGATGAATAAAAGTGAGAAAACATCCATGATGACACAAAGTCAACGCCGATGGTCACGGTCACCTTTTATTTTCATACTAGCTTTGCTACTTGTTAGCTGCTCTGGCTCTCAAGAAACCGTCAGCTTCATGGTATTTGGCGATCCGGCTGAACGCCGTGCCTATCTTAATTTAGTCGCCGCCTTCGAAGAAGCGCATCCAGACATTGCCATCGAACTGACGCATATTCCCTCGCCCCGCGATTATCGTGACCGGCTGGCCACCGAGTTTGCCGCCGGTTCGCCGCCAGACGTGACCTTGATGAACTACCGGCGGTATGGAGCGTTTGTTGCCAACGGATTGCTAGAACCCGTTGGCCCTTATTTAGCTCAAAGCGATCTCATCCAGCCAGAAGATTTTTATCCAATCACAATTGATGCGTTTACATGGAACAATGAAATCACCTGCATCCCGCAAAATATCTCTAGCCTGGTGGTATATTACAACCAAGATACGTTCGATACGGCGGGCGTGGTTTACCCGGCAGATGATTGGACGTGGGAAGATTTTGTAAAAACGGCCGTTACCCTCACCCAAGATTTTGATAACGACGGCACCATTGACCAGTATGGCCTCGGTGTCGACCCCTCGCTCTACCGATTAGCACCGTTTGTGTGGCAAAATGGCGGCCCCATTGCCAACAATGAACAGTTCCCTACCCGGCTCACGCTTACCCGCCCACCGTCGCAGGCCGCACTGCAATGGTTTGTGGATTTGCGGCAGGTACACGGCGTCGTGCCGGATCGGGTGGAGGAAGCCGCGCAGGACAGCGAGAGCCGCTTCATCGGTGGCAGCACGGCAATGTTCCTCAACAGTCGTCGAGGCACACCCACTTATCGCGAAATTGAAGCGTTTGTGTGGGACGTGGCCCCACTGCCGCGCAATGGAGAGGTGGCGGGGGTGCTGCACAGTGACGCTTACTGCCTCTCTGGCACGACAGAAAACAAGGATGCCGCCTGGACGTTCGTCGAGTTTGCCAATTCGCCCACAGGACAAGCCATTATTGCTGGAAGCGGCCGTACCGTCCCATCCCTCATCAGCGTGGCTGAATCAGAAGTGTTTTTGGACCCCAACCAGCGACCAGCCCGCAGCCGCGTTTGGCTAGATACGGCCGAATCATTGCGCCTGGTGCCCATCATCAGCACCTGGGAAGAGATTGAAAGCACGGCTAGTGAAGAGATCGAACGCGCCTTCTATGGCGACATCTCGGCAGAAGAAGCCGCGCTGCTTATCGACACGCGCACCGAAGAATACTTCCGCCTCGGCACTGGCCGATGATTTTTGCCACAGAGGGCAAAGAGGTGCATGAGAATTTCCTCTTTTATCTCTGTGTTCTCTGTGGCCAATTAAAAATTCCCTACGTTTTCCCTCTGGAACAGAAGTCCTCCTTGATTCTTTTGTGTCGAGTGGGTTATAGTCTGCAACATGAGCAATTTAGACCAAATAACGGCCGTTCTCCGCACCGACACGGGCCAAGTCCGTGACCACAACGAAGATTTTGTCTTTCATTGGGAACCCAGCAATTTAGAAGAAGAACAGAAACATGGTTGGCTTTACATTGTTGCCGATGGTGTAGGTGGCGCAGATGCAGGGGAAGTTGCTAGCGAGATGACCTCGCAGCAAACGATCGATCATTATTTGGCTCATGAAAATGAAACGAATTGGGGCAAGCGGTTGCTCAACGCCATGCACGCGGCCAATTCTGAGCTGCGACAATTTGTGCTAGAACGGAACGACAATAGCCGCATGGCCACCACGATGGTTGCGGCCGTTTTGCAAGAAAATCACGCTTACATCAGCAACGTGGGGGACAGTCGGGGCTATTTGTGGCGCAACGGCCGTATTCAGCAAATTACCAAAGACCAAAGCCTGGTAGCCAAGCTGGTGGAAGAAGGGGCCATTACCGAAGAAGAGGCACTGTTTCACCCCCGCCGCAATGTCATCCTGTATAGCCTCGGCTCGGAACGCTCCCCACAGATTGATCTGTTTGAGCAAACGCTGGAACCCGACGATATGCTGCTGCTTTGCTCCGATGGCCTAACCCGGCACGTGCTGGATGAAGAAATTGCGCTGGTGATGGCTGAAAACGAGCCTGACCAAGCTACAGACATCCTTATCAACCGTGCCAATGAGCGCGGCGGCGAGGACAATATTTCTGTGGCGATCATTAAATATGCGGGCAGTACGGCCGTTGCGCCCCAAAAATATGCCCAAACCAACAAAACACCTCTGGTGGTTGCCGATGGACAACAGGCAATCTCCCGAACGGTAAACCGCCCCGCCCTCTGGGCATACACGCTTGCCCTGGGACTTGTCCAAACGCTGCTGATATTTCTCGTTTGGTTTCTACTCCGTGTATAATAGCCCCGTTGTACTCGTAAGCACCTGTTTTGCCTCACGTTTACACATTTTAATTTATCCACAACTGGTTCTTTACAACATGAACGGCCGTCGCGACATTGCTGTGGAGTGAACGGCCGTTTACCAACAAAATTTGCAAGCGCAAAGCGTTTGATCTTTTTAAGTTAACATAATCGAGGAAACAAACTTCCTCGTCACTTTCGGAGGTTTTATGAGCAACAAAATTCGCATCACCCCACTGGGCGGATGCGGGGAAATTGGCAAAAACATGACTGCCATTGAATACGAAGATGAAATCATGATCATCGACGCGGGCATCATGTTTCCCCAAAACGATATGCTGGGGGTAGATGCCATTATTCCAGATTACCAATATTTAATGGACAAGCTAGACAACATTGTGGCTGTCCTTATCACTCACGGACATGAAGATCACGTGGGTGCCTTGCCGCACGTCATGCGCCACATTGATGCGCCTATCTACGCCACGCCACTTACCAGCGGACTCATTGACGTAAAAATGCGGCGAGCCGGCTTAAAGAAAGACGTGGAACTGATTACCATTGAAGCAGGCGATGCCTTCACGGTGGGCCAATATTTCACCGTAGAACCATTCCACGTGGCGCACAGCATCCCGGATTGTGTCGGCTTTGGCATCACCACCCCTGCCGGACTCATCGTCCACACCGGAGATTACAAATTTGACCACACACCCGCTGATGGCTGGCCACCGGACTTTGCCAAGCTGGCGGAATTTTCACAGCGAGGCGTGCTGTGCCTGCTGGCCGACAGCACCAATGCAGACCGTCCCGGTTGGACCAAGTCTGAAAAAGAGATCGAAGTCGCCTTTGAGGATATGTTCCGCGACGCACCAGGGCGTATTATCGTTGCCAGCTTTGCCTCACTCATTTCCCGCATTCAGTTGGTAGCCGACACGGCCAAAAAGTATGAGCGTTACCTGGCCATCACTGGCCGTTCCATGCGCGACAACACCAAAATGGCGATGGAGCTAGGCTACCTGAACGTTGATGAAGCAACCCTCATTGACATTAGCGACATCTCCTCTTTACCGGCGCACCGGGTCGTCATCATGGCCACCGGGTCGCAAGGTGAGCCATCGGCAGTGATGGGGCGGCTAGCAAGAGGCAACCACAATCGTCTGCAAATTGAAGATAGCGACACGGTCGTGCTTTCCGCTCACACCATTCCCGGCAACGAGGAGCCAGTGCACCGCACCATCAACCAGCTATTCCGGCGCGGCGCCAATGTGCTATACGAAAACGTGGCTGATGTTCACGTTTCGGGCCACGCTAGCCAGGAAGAGATGAAGCTGCTTATCAATCTAGTGCGCCCCAAATTCTTGGTGCCCGTGCATGGCGAACTGCGCCATCTGAAGCAACACGCCGTCATGGCCCAAGAGCTAGGCATTCCGGCAGATAATATCGCCGTCATCGAAAACGGCACCCCCATTGAAATAACGGCCGATTCGCTTGAGGTACTACCCCGGATGCGCGGCGGCTACATCTTTGTGGATGGTGACAGCGTGGGTGAAATTGATTGGCCAGTGCTGCGCGATCGCGACAAATTGGCGCAAAGCGGCCTCTTTTTTGCCGTTGTGGGTCTGGACAGTACCGGCAAAATGGTCGGTCAACCAGACATTTTCTCGCGCGGATTTATTGATCGGCGGGATGAAAACGGGCTGATTGACGATGCCAAAACAACCATCGAACGCACCGTGAAGCAGTTTGATGGCCAGGGAAGAAATCTAAACAAAAAGATTGAAGATGCACTCAGCCGCTTTTTGTATGCAGAAACAGGTCGTCGTCCGATTGTCGAAGTTATTATCAAATAATAGAACTTTCGCCGGCTGGACTGGCAGTCCTCGATATGGGTGTTCGATTTAGTTGCTGCCAGGACTGCCAGTCCTGAATACGATTTTGCGAAAGTTATAAATAATTACAGATGTCCAATTCAGCAAATATCCCAACACTCTTCGAGGCATTTTCATTTAACGCAGATGTCTTGGCTAAAAATCGGTCTGGCATTTTGACAGGTGCCCAGGTTAAACGGGTGCAACAATACCAGCAGGTGCGTGGCTGTGGGCAGCGGGCAGCAGCCATCGCTTTGGGGGTAACGGCCGTTGCCTTTTTTGCCATCGCTATGCTGCTAGACGCGCCGGGAATAGAAACTGCACGGCCGTTTTTAATAGGGTTTTCTGGGGGTTTTGGAGGGCTCTTCTTGCTGGCACTGGCACGGGATTATTTGGCAGGGCGAGATTTGGCTCAGGGCCGAATTAGCGTCATGGAAGGCAGTGTGCAAACCTGGTCTAAGGAGATAAAAACGCCAGATCGACGTTTAGGAACTGCCTACTTCTTCAAAATTGGGCGAAAAACGTACCAACTGGAAACCGCTCAACAGATGGCAGCACTACAAGAAAATCAACCGTACCGCATTTACTTTGTGAAAAACGGCCGTGTTCCGATTATTTTGTCCGTCAAGGAAATCTAGTAGGTGGCAATGTCCTCAAGCTGACCAAAATCAAATTGTGCAAGGGTGGTTGGCACCCGCCACCAGGAGACCCGCGCAGCAGATAACGGCCGTTTCAACCCAGACGGCCGTTTTATTTTATTGGGCTCCGTTACGGACTCATCTGGCAAGAGGATGGCGTGAACAGGAACACCTTCTGCCAACGGCACGTCGCGATCTGGGTAGGCAGTGCAGGGCAGCTTGGCATACAGTTCTAATTCCCGCACAAAAAATTGGACGTCATTCCCTTGTCCATCAAAGCCAAAAATCTCGGCACGGGGGAACTGATTCCCATTTTCCTTCACCCATTGGTAAACGGCCGTGCCCCGCACCTCGCCCCCCCAATCGTCAATCAAAAAGCGGGGATACAGCGGTGCTTCCGTGCCCATGATCACAAAGGCAAAGCGCAAATAGAGTAAATTGACCGCATCCCGGTCCGGTTGGGAATCCGTAAGAAGTAGGGCAGTACGGCCGTTCCGCTTCGCCTCATTTTCCCACAACAACCGACCACTCACTCGCTTTACCACTGCTCTTGCCATCAGACGGCTCCTCACATTTGCTTTGCAAATTTTATTCGTGCAATTCGCGGCCAAAAATCCATCCCACGATGCCAACTGTGACCATACCAAAACGGCCGTAAACCGACAAGATTCAGGTTGCCAGTTTACCTACCCTTGCTATCATTCAATCACAAACCAATCTGCCCTGGCACAGATTCCTTTTTTCCTCTGTGCCCTCTGTGGCTAATTTAGGAGAAGAACCGTGATTGAAGAAACCATCGCCCGCGCCAAAAAGCTGCGTCGCGACGACAACCTGGAAGCCTCACAAGAACTGCTGCTTGAATTACTGGCCGAGCATCCCAACAATCCGCTGGTGCTATACGAAGTTGGCGGCTCTTACGACGTGTTGGGCGAAGAAAAAGATGCCATCCCCTACTACCAAAAAGCCATTGCCCAAGGGTTAGATGGTGACGATTTGCAGGAATGCCTTGTCTGCCTGGGCAGCAGCCACCGCAACGTGGGCAACTTTGAAGAAGCAGTTGAAACGTTAGAAAAAGCGGTCAAACAGTATCCCGACAACAACAGCGGCAACGTCTTTTTAGCTCTGGCCTACTACAGCGACGGCCGTGAGGATGAAGCCGTGAGCCTACTGCTCGATCTGCTGCTGAAAACCACCAACGATCAAAATATTCTTGATTACGCCGACCCGCTGGATTATTACAAAGACAACCTCGACGAAGTTTGGGACGATTAGATAACTTCAACCCAAAAATCGAGGAGTGAGTATCCTCAGATGCGAACGGCATAACAAGAGGCGCATCTGAGGATGCTTACTCCGCCGCTCAATGCAAGGGATTTCCCATGAAAGCTATTGTTTTTTACGAACACGGTTTACTAGAAAATGTGCAACACACAGACGTACCAGAACCAGAATTTGGGGCAGATGAGGTGTTAGTCAGCGTTAAAGCGGCCGCGCTCAACCGGCTCGATTTGTGGGTGCTAGCAGGCTGGCCCGGCCTAAATCTTAAGCTACCTCACATTATGGGCAGCGACGGCGCGGGCGTGGTGGCCCAAGTCGGCAGCAATGTTATCGAGTTCAATGAGGGAGATCGCGTTGCCATCAACCCTAGCCTCGGCAGCGATTCCGACTATTTTGGGCGGCGTGGGCTGGACAACATGAGCGACCATTTTGCCATTTTGGGGGAGCATGTAGACGGCTTTTTTGCAGAGTATGCGGCCGTTCCGGCCCGTAACTTGCTCAAAATGCCCGATCATGCCAGCTTTGAAGCGGCGGCTGCTGCTTCGCTCGTCTACGTGACGGCTTGGCACTCGCTCATAACCCGTGGCGGCTTGCAGGCAGGCGAATCGGTGCTGGTAGTGGGTGCCGGGGGCGGCGTGAATACCGCCGCCATCCAGATTGCTAAACTAGCCGGGGCTGGCCGCATCTATGCCGTTGGCTCGACGGATGAAAAGCTGGCCATGGCAGAATCGCTGGGAGCCGACGTACTCATCAACCGGAAGAAAGAGGATTGGGGCAAGGCGATATTCAAGGCAACCAACCGACGCGGCGTGGACATTGTGGTTGATAATGTCGGTGCTGCCACCTACCACAAATCGCTGCGTGCTCTCAAAAAAGGGGGGCGGCTGCTCACCGTAGGCAACACCAGCGGCCCCAAATTCGAGATTGATAACCGGCTACTTTTTGGCAAGCATCTCAGCATCATCGGCAGCACGATGGGCACCTCAGCAGATTATGAAACGGTGATGAATCTAATTTTCGACGGCCGTCTCAATCCCGTCATCGACACCGTGTACCCGCTCAGCGAAGGGGTTACTGCCCTCAAGCGGTTGGAAGCCGGGGATGTCGCTGGCAAGCTGGTGCTAAAAATCTAACTGACTATCTTGCCATTTTGAATGGAGCAAAGCGAAATGAAGAATCCCATTCAACTAGGTAGGGATACTTCACTCCGTTCAGCATGACAATTTGATAATTGGCTAGTGCTTCAGGATGTTGTCCCATACCAAAAATGGGTCATTTTTGCTGGTTCGTTAAAAGAAACCGATTTAATTTCTCTACAAACTTCTTATATGCGAACATTTGAAATTCTGCTCCTCATTGTCCTACTGTTCATCTTGCTTTGGCTGCTATTCAGCCGCAAACGGCCGCATTGGCTGCTCATTTTGCCGGGGCTGGCCACCCTGTTTGCCGCGCTGCACCTCGCTTTTGAAGGGTACCGTTGGCAAATGATTCCCGCATATGGCTTAACGGCCGTATTCTTCCTCTTGGCACTGCGCTGGCGCGATGCCACTTCTAAGCCACTGCGCCTGGCCTGGCTGGGTGCCTTGCTGGGACTGCTGATTTGGCTGGTAGCGGTCGCGTTGCCGGTCGCCATGCCAGTGCCGTTCCTACCAGACCCTACCGGCCCCTACGCCATCGGCACCTTCACCACTTTTCTAGTTGATGAAAATCGGCTGGAAAACTACACGGAAGACCCCGACGATAATCGAGAGTTGGTGGTGCAAGTTTGGTACCCTGCCGCCAATCGTGATGGCGAAACGGCAACCTACCTGCCCGATCTGGAAATTGCCGGGCCAGTCATCGCCGAGCAGTTTGGCCTGCCCGCTTTTTTGGTAAGCCACGTGAACCTGACAGATTTGGACATTTGGCTGGATGTACCTGCCGCCGGTGATGCGGCTCCGTACCCAGTGATTATCTTTTCGCATGGATTAACGGGCATTCGGATGCAAAATACGACGATGGTGCGTGAGTTGGTGAGCCACGGTTACGTGGTAGCGGCCATTGAACACAGCTACGCAAACGCCATCACCATCTTCCCAGACGGCCGTGTTTTTGTGTATAAACCCTCGCGCATTTTCCCTAGCGGATCGTCGAACCCGGTGGAGGGCAATCCGCTGGTTAACATCTGGGCCAACGACATTGGCTTTTTGCTGGATACAATGGCGGTTTGGAATGACGAGGCGGGCCATCTGCTGAACGGCCGTCTCAACCTAGACCAGGTGGGCATTTTTGGCCATTCCACAGGCGGCGGCGCGACGATGCAGTTTTGTCTGCAAGACAGCCGCTGCCGAGCAGGCGTGGGGCTAGATAGCTGGCTACTGCCCGTGGACGACACCGTGATGACACAGGGGCCAAGCCAGCCATTCATGTTCATCAGTGCCCCGCGCTGGCTAGGGCCAGACAACCAGGCGCGCGGGCAAGCCATCTTCAACAACCTCACTGCCGACGGCTACAATTTGGTATTGGACGACACGCAGCATTACGACTTCACCGATCTGGCGCTGCTTTCCCCCCTCACGCCGCAGTTAGGGCTGTCTGGCAGCATCGACAGTACCTATAGCCTGACCATCCAAAGCAAATATCTGCTTGCCTTTTTTGACCAATACGTGCGGGAACGGCCGTCTGACGTGCTAACCCAACCATCGCCATACCCCGAACTCACCATCGAGCGCAATCTCAAATGAGTCCACGCCCCGCGTAAAAGTAAGTCAGCGTAAATCGAATTTTCGTGAAGGGTGAGGGAATATCGCCTGAAACTGGCTGACGCTTGCCGCCATTTTTGTTTATAATGTGACTGGCATGTCCGAAGCGACCTTGACTCTGCTCATTCAACTTTTCTTCTGGGGATTAACCCTGTTGGCCCTGGCTGCGCTGGCGCAGTTCCGCAACCGTGTGCGCCTGGACATCGCCCTGGTAATGTTGTCTATCTCACTGGCCCTTACCCCACCTAACTGGTATAGAACTTTAGAACCCCTTGGTCAGGCACTTTCGACACTGGCAGTAGTTGCTCACCCCTTTTTGCTGCTGCGCGTGGTGCAACATTTTCGTCAGATACGGCCGTACATCCTCCGCCTTGCCCTGCTGGGGATGGTTATTTCTGGAGCGATTTTGCTGCTCGTCAGCCAAACGAATCTGTTGGCCCTCTTTGTATTGGCCTACTTTATTGGCGTTGAAGGCTTTGCCGTGGTTGCGTTTTTCCAGGCCGCCCGTGCCAACAGTGGTGTCTCCCGTTGGCGGCTTATTTTAGTCGCATTGGGCATTCTCACGCTGCTGCTGGCCATTGTTACCTTTTTGCCCTTCCGCCAATTTTTTGCCGCCAATACAACTTTTAGCCTGCTCCCCACCAGCCTCACGCTGATTGCTGGCGGCGCATTTTACCTGGGGTTTGCCCCACCCCGCTGGCTGCGGAAATATTGGCAGCTTCGGGAACTCAATCAATTTTTGCACCACGTACCAGCCCAATACGCCGATATGGAACTGGACCGCGTGGTGCAATACCTCTGTTTGGCCGCCCATCGCAGTGTGGATAGCATTACGGCCGTTGCCGCCATGCTAGACCCGGAAGATCAACAGCTACACATCACCCCGCCAGAAAACTTGCCTGAGTTAGGAAACATCACAATTCCCGCCACCGCCAACCGTTTAGGACAACTGTGGCTAGAGCGTGGCCCCTTTTTTGCCACCACACCGGGCGATCTGGGGCAAATTGGCCTTGAGCTTATCCGTATCGTCAACGCCAAAGGACTGCTCACCATTCCCATTGCCACACCTGTAAACCCCTACGGTTTGCTCATCGTGCTCTGTCGCCAAACACCCTTGTTTGTAGATGATGATTTGGATTTACTCTCGCTGCTCACGGCGCAGACGGCACGCACGCTCAGCTACAGCCACCTGCTAAAAAGTGAACGCAAAGCCCGGAACCAAGCTGAAACGTTGGCCCACATTGCCGCTGAACTCAGTGCCAACATTGAGCTGGAGCAAACGCTGGCTGTGGTTTGCCAGGAAACGATGACGGCTCTGGATTGTTCATTTACGGCCGTTTTCACCCTGGATACCACCACACAAACATATAGTTTAAGACACGGTGTGGGCCAAATTACGGCGATAAAGCAGGTCGAATCGCCGTTGCCACCTGCCCACGAACCAACTTTTGCCACCCGAACCCAACCGCTGCTGCTAGAGCCAATCCAGGCAGCCCCGGATTGGCCCGATGCCACCCGGCTTGAAGCTGCCAATATCCATTCGCTGGCCTACGCCCCGCTGGCCTACCAGGGAGAGCTGCTTGGCTTGTTAGCCATTGGAGCCATTGGTGAAGCAGAGCCAATTTCTGAGGCTGATTTGGTTGAGCTGCAAGCCATTGCCGACCAGGCAGTGATGGCGATTCAAAACGGCCGTTTGTACCGCGAAGTGCAGCTAGCAAATGATGAATTGGAAGACCGCGTCGCGCAGCGCACTGCCGATTTGCAGCAGCGCAACGAGGAGCTAGACGCCTTCGCCCACACCGTCGCCCACGATCTCAAAATGCCAATCAGCCACATGGTGGGCCTAGCTGAAACGATGACCAGCCGATTTGAGGATTTACCACCGACTGACCGGCAGAAGTATTTGGAAATCATCCAGCAAAGTGGCCACAAAATGGCCAGCATCATCGACGCGCTGCTGCTGCTGGCTGGCGTGCGAGAAATGGAGGTGCCCATCGCTCCGCTGGAAATGTCGATCATTGTAGATGAAGCGCGGCAGCGGTTGGCGCATCTCAATCGGCAATATGGCGTCACGGTGACGCTGCCGGAGGTATGGCCGGTGGCCATGGGTTATGCACCCTGGGTTGAAGAAATTTGGGTTAACTATCTGAGCAATGGCATCAAATACGGGGGGCATCCGCCTAAGTTGACACTGGGCGCAACGGCCGTTGCCAACGACATGATCAAATTTTGGATTCAGGACAATGGGATTGGCATCGCTCCGGAAGCCCGTGAACAGTTATTTGTGCCCTTTACCCAATTGAACCTGCGCCAAGATAGCGGCTACGGGCTAGGGCTTTCGATTGTGCAGCGCATTGTCGAGCGGCTGGGGGGTGAGGTCGGCGCAGAAACGCTCCCCAACCAGGGTGGATATTTCTGGTTTACGCTGCCGGTAGCCACAGAAAGTGCCCTTGCGCAACCAAACATCCCCACCCCGCACATATTGCCCTAAAGTTAGTAATCGGTATTCGGTTATGGCGAGTGATTCTAGGTTTCTTGTAAAACGGCCGTTCGTTCCCCCACCACTTTTTGCAACTCAGCCACCGTTAACTGCATGAGCGCGTGAATTTCCCCACCACCGCCGTAGATTTGATCTTGTTGGAGGACGGCCGTTTCCACCACAGTCTCGATGGGCTGCCTGTAGCCAAAGGGCGGCACCGACCCAGCCACGTAGCCCGTGTACGCCAGCACCTGTTCCGCACTAGCAGTCTTCACCCGCCGCCGCGACACGCCCAAAAAGTCGGCCAACGCCTTGCGATCCAACCGCGCCAATCCGCTGGCAATCACATGACAGGCTCCCCATCTGCCACAAACAGCACCGACTTGACAATTTTCTCCGGCGCGACGTTGAGGGCAACGGCCGCAGCCTGTACCGTGGGGGTATCGACCTCAAGAAACAAAATTTTGGCTTCAATACCAGCTTCGTCGATGAATCTTTGTAAATGTGCTGCGTTCAAAATTTTCATACTTCAAATCTTAACCTGGTTTAGCACTGCGGCACATTTGGTATTAATCAGGTAATTTACTGCTACAAATCAGCTGTATTGCCGTTCCTACCCCAAGTTTCGCTGCCGACACCGTCGTGTTCGTCAAAAAGCAGTGCAATAAATAATACTACTTCCCATACGGCCGTGGGTGTAATGAAAAGTTGTGTAATGGAAGCAAGAAGCAGAAAATGGGGGGATGAAAAAAGAACTCGATGAAATGCTCAACAGATTGAACCAGTGGGAAGCAGAGAACAAAGATGCCAATTTGACACAAATGGAAGAAGCGATTGATGCTGAGTTAGCTGGAATTAGGCAGCAATTGCTCGCACAAATGGCCAGAGAAGGGAAGGCGGCTAGGGTGGACTGTCCAAACTGCGACCAGCCAATGATGAAAAACGGGAAGAAAACGCGAACGTTACGAACCAAAAACGGCGACAAAGTCACAATTGAAAGGGAGCAAATGAGGTGTCATGAATGTGGGATGACACTTTTTCCCCCTGGATGAAAAACTCAGGTTGCTGAGAGGCGCGTATACGCCGCAAGTGCAAGAGGCCGTAACCCGATTAGGTAGCCGGCTACCCTATGCAGAAGCCCAAGAAGAGTTAGAAATGATGTGGGGCCTCGACATCTCCGTAGCAACCGTACGAGAAATCACGCTGCGAAACGGCCGTCTAGCAGATGAGCTAATTGAAATAGAAAAAGAACATCTGGAAAAGACAGCCCCCAAAGCAATAGCCAAACCAAAGCAACTCATTGTAAGTGCAGATGGGGCAATGGTACAGCTAAGAAATGGCGAATGGCGCGAAGTAAAAACGGTTGCCTTCGGTGAATTTGAGACTATCTGGGATGCTAAAAAACAAGAAGTCGTGACCAAAACAGGCAAGATAAGCTACTTCTCAAGTGCAGATAAGGCAGAGTTGTTTAGCGACAAGGCAATTGTCGAGTGGCAGCGACGGGGTGGGGAGAATGCTGAAAAAGTTGTCGCGGTTAATGATGGTGCTGTCTGGATACAGGGCTTCATCGACTATCATTGCCCCACAGCGACACGCGTGATTGATTTTGCCCATGCCCAAGGGTATATCGCCACGATTGGCAAAGCCCTGTATGGGGCAGAAAGTGACCGTTTCCAACAATGGTATCCCCAGATGTCTAAACAGTTAGGCACAAAAGCACCCCAACGAACGCTGAATGAATTGCGTTTCCTATGGACACAAAACCAAGCCCACCCAGCAGCGGATGAAATAGAAGCAGCGATTCGTTATCTTGAGCGACGTCAAACGATGATAGATTATCCACATTTCAGAAAAAACGGAATTCCCATTGGATCTGGGATAGTAGAGTCTGGGCATAAGGTGGTGATGCAACGACGGATGAAACAGGCTGGGATGCGCTGGGCGGATGAAAACCTCAATCCGATGCTTGCCTTGCGCATGGCAATCTGTAACAAGTGCTGGCGTGCTTCTTGGCAAGCGATTCAGGCTCATTTTCTGGCTACAAAACAGGCGCACCGTCTGCTGGAGAAGGCAGAAGCTCCGCAATCTCAGCTTGTTACTGAAGCAGATGTTGAGAATTTAGAGAAGCTGGCGGATAGGATACCTAGGCGTTCACAAAAGAGGCAGCCGTGGCAAGACCATCGGTGGATTTTTCCTCACAGAGCACGGCCGTTACACAAAATCTAATTACACCCTACGGCCGTTGGCTCATTGACATACCTCGGAGTCCAATGTATACTGCCTCCAAGAATTTTTATTGGGAGTCTGGTATTGATGAGAGAACGGCCGTTATGAATATCAAGGGAAGCCTGCCACTACTTTTGCTTCATACCCTGTCGCTGGGGCCTTCACACGGCTACGGCATTGCCAAAGAGATCAAGCGTAAATCGGGGGGCGTACTGACCTTTGCCGAAGGTACTATTTACCCCATGCTGCACGATCTGGAAAATCAAGGATTGATTGCCGCCTTTGAAGAAGAGGTAAAAGGCCGCACCCGCCGCTATTACCGTCTGACTAACGCCGGGCAAAAAGCGTTGGAAAAAGAACAACAAGATTGGCAGCAATTTTCATTGGGCGTCAATCGTGTTTTAGGGGAAGCCACATGAACAAAGTAAAGTCTGCACACTTTCAGCAATGGCTGTCCACAGCCACCGACAGCCTACCTGATCATGTCATCCAAGTCGTCACACAAGAATTCAAAAACCATTATCTCGACGCGATTGATGATTTACTGGAGCAAGGTTTGTCTGAAAAGGAAGCTCGGACACAAGGTTTGGCCAATTTGGGTCAGGCAGAAACAGTCGGCCGCTGTCTCAAGGACGTGCATTTGGGGCAACGGCATTACAAGGTTGCGGCCGTTGCCAGCATGCTTATTCTCGCGGTACTGCTCTTTTTTCCCGCATTCATCGGCAGCTTCCTACCCGGCAATCCAGTTGCTGAGCAGGTAGGTCACGTTTTAACTGGCTCGCTTCTGGCAATGCTCACGGCTTATGTTCTCAACACCCTCCGCCGCTTGCTCATCTGGCGCTTTGCCCTACAAAAATTAGATAGGTTCTTCAAGATCGCCATTGCTAGTTATCTGCTCTGGATAACTGCAGACATCGTCAGCCTAATCCTGTATAACGCTCCGCTTTACATTGGCTCATTACGGGCATTAAATGAAGCCGTTAACAGCTTCGACAAACTCCTGATAACAGCTGCCTGGATTGGCCAGATTGGCCTGGGCACCACCGGCATGATGATTGCTCTATCTCTCTGGCAATCACAAGACGGTTTATACCGCATTGGCAAACTGTTAGCCATTTGTCTAGGAGTGATGGCTGTACCTATTGGCCTGGCTGCCCTGGCTACCAATTTGGGCTTAACAATTGTGGTTTCCATTTTGACGATGTTTGTTGTCTTGGGTCACATCTTAGTCTGGCCGGTTAGTGCAATGCTTTTTGTGCGAGCCGTGTTTCGACCGCCAAATACCCAGCCCCCGCAACTTATTTGAGCGTAGGAGCATACTTTAACTTCATGACAGGTAAAAAACGAAGCATCAGTTGGTGGCTGCTGCGCATAGCGGCCGGTTTGTTTGGCTTACTGGTTATCATCCTGCTATTGACAACGCTCAATGCTTCAATCAGAGACCGTCGAGTTGAAAACGCCCCCCTCCCTGACGGTTCACAGCTGGTTGATATTGGTGGGAGCTACATCCACGTTCACCAGCAAGGGATGGAACATCGGGGGCCAACCGTTATTTTTGTAGGCTGTTTTGGTTGCAATTCGGCCATCTGGCAGGCCGTCCAGCCGGACATCTCAAAATTTGCCAGAACCATTGCCTTTGATCCGGCCGGTTATGCCTGGAGCGATCCCGGCCCTACGCTCACGCCCCAAACAATGGCCGACGATCTTTATGCCACGCTTACCGCATTGGACGAAAATAGCGTCATTCTGGTTGGCTTTTCTGCCGGTATGCTGCCAATTTACGATTTTTACACCCGATATAGCAACCAGATTGAGGTCGAGGCCATCGTTTCTGTGGAAGGGGCCATTCTGGATGAAACCGAAGGGGAGTGGTACCAACCGGAAAATCCTAGCGGATTTTCCGAAGGCATGACTAATTTCTTGATTGCCACAGGCTTAGCCCGACCAGCGGCCAAACAATTTCAGGGTCCTATGCCGGACACAATCACAAATGTTGCCTACTATGAATTGGTATCTGAATTGGCGCGTACCCGGACAGCTTTACGGACCTGGGCCAGCCAATATTCACAGGCCACCCATGATGATGTACAGCTTCTCCTAAACAGTACGGCCATGCCCACCGATGTGACGGTGTTTGTGTTGCAAACCGAAGATATTTTGGACGCTTCCGACGCACTGCCGGGTTATGAGGATTTAACGCGTCGATATGCCCAAATCAGCGTGGAATGGTATAAAAACTGGGTTGAAGTGGCCGAACCGGATTCGCAGCTTGTGATTGTGCCAGACAGCACCCATTTCATAATGTTTGATCAGCCTCAAGCAGTTATAGAGGCCGTGCGTAACGTTGCGCAGCAATAACCCTATCAAAGGTGCGGTTGATACCTCCTCCCTGATGCTCAATCCCAATTCTCGTCAGGCAGCAGGTTCGGCCAGCGAAGCGGTACGCACCCCCACTACCCGGCGCAGTTCCGCCGCGGTAAGCCGCAGCAGGGCGTGAATCTCCCCACCGCCGCCGTAAATGGGACCAGACAGTCGGGTGACGGCCGTCTCCACCACGGTTTCGATGGGCTCCCTGTAACCAAAGGGCGGCACCGACCCGGCCACGTAGCCCGTGTGGGCCAACACCTGCGCCGCGCTGGCAATCTTCACCCGCCGCCGCGACACGCCCAGATAATCCGCCAGCGCCTTGCGGTCCAGCCGGGCCAGGCCGCTGGCAATCACCATGACGGGCTTTTTATCGGCCAAAAACAGAACCGACTTGATAATTTGCTCCGGCGCGACATCAAGCGCAGCGGCCGCAGCCGCCACCGTGGGTGTGTCCACATCCAGATGCAAAATTTGGGCTGTGAGGCCCTGTTCATCAATAAATTTTAGCAAATCTGCTGCGTTCAAACTATCCATCGTCAAATCTTAGCTGATTTTTCGGAATCGTAGAAATCAGGCATAATTTGGCGAATAAAACCAACGTGGAATCAAAGATTACGCAGATTAACCAGATTTTTTATCCTTTAAATCTGCGAAATCTTTGATAAAAAAGAATCTCACCCAGCAAAACCCACAATTTCAGCAGAAGGAAAACAATGAGCCAGATTATCAGCCACATTCACACGAACAGTTCTGAGTACCAGACCAATTTTGCCCACAACAAGCAGCTGGCCGATCAGCTGCACGAGCGGCAAAAACAAGCGGCAGTGGAACGGCCGTCTCGCACCATCGAGCGTCATTTATCACGAGGCAAACTGCTCGTCCGCGACCGCATCGACGCCATTTTGGATGACGGCAGCCCCTTTTTGGAGCTATCGCCGCTGGCGGCGTGGGAGATGTACGACGGCGAAGCGCCCAGCGCGGGCATCGTCACGGGCGTGGGGCGCGTGGCTGGGCTGGAGTGCATGATCATCGCCAACGACCCCACCGTGAAGGGCGGCACCTACTTCCCCGAAACGGTGAAAAAGCATCTCCGCGCCCAATACATCGCGGAGCAAAACGAGCTGCCCACCATTTACCTGGTCGATTCCGGCGGCGCGTTTTTGCACCTGCAAGCAGACGTCTTCCCAGACCGGGAGCATTTTGGCCGGATTTTCTTCAACATTGCCCGGATGTCTGGCAAGGGGATTATTCAGATTTCGGCCGTTTTGGGGTCGTGTACGGCGGGTGGCGCCTACATCCCGGCGATGTGCGATGAGACGATCATCGTGCGGGAGAATGGCACCATCTTTTTGGGTGGCCCCCCGCTGGTAAAAGCGGCCACGGGCGAAGAGGTCACCGCCGAGGAGCTGGGCGGCGCAGACGTACACACTCGCCTCAGCGGCGTGGCCGACCACTTTGCTGATAACGAAGAAGAAGCATTGGAAAAAGTGCGCGAGATTATCAGCCATCTCAACCAGCGCAAAACGCTGCCCGTGGTGCTGCAAGCTCCCGAAGAGCCGCTTTACGACCCGGAGGAACTGTACGGTGTGGTACCCGCCGACAGCCGCCAAACCTACGACGTGCGCGAGATCATCGCCCGGCTGGTGGATGGCTCTCGCCTGAGCGAGTTCAAAGCGCGTTACGGCCCCACGATTGTGTGCGGCTTTGCCCACATTTTGGGCATTCCGGTAGGCATCGTGGCCAACAACGGCCTGCTCTTTAGCGAATCGGCTCTGAAAGCGACCCATTTCATCCAGCTTTGCGGCCAGCGAGGGACACCCTTGCTCTTTTTGCAAAACATTGCGGGCTTCATGGTGGGCAGGCAGTATGAAAATGGCGGCATCGCCAAAGATGGGGCCAAGATGGTGATGGCGGTGAGCAACGTCAACGTGCCCTGCATCACCCTGTTCCACGGCGTCAGCCACGGCGCGGGCAACTACGGCATGATGGGGCGCGCTTACGATCCGCGCTTTTTGTTTAGCTGGCCCAACAGTCGCATCAGCGTGATGAGCGGCGAGGCGGCGGCGGGCGTGCTGTGGGACGTGGGCCAGGCGCGTGCCCTACGTAAGTTTGAGAATCCCACGCCGGAGCAGATTGCCGCGACGGAAGCCAGCTTCAAGCAGCCCATCCTGGACCAGTACGCCCACGAGAGCGACCCGTATTTTGCCACCGCTCGCCTGTGGGACGATGGCATCATCGACCCCGCCCAAACGCGAATGGCGTTGGGGTTGACGTTTTCGGCTACGCTGAATGCTGGGTTGGGAGACGGCCGTTTCGGCACCTTCCGCATGTAAAACAAAGAGGATAATTTTTACTAAAATGAGCGATTACGACTACGAGACGATAATTAAGGAAAGATGCGCTGACCTTGAGTTAGTCATGGGCAAAGTTCTCCAGGATGCTATGGTGAATGTTGTAGACCCAGAGATAAATGTTGTTTATTTGAAAACGGAAGAATCATGGTTTGAAATCCATGGCGAATTTGGCTCAGAGATTTTGGGGATCCACAAAATTGCGAGTGAGGTTCTGGAAAAAGAAGAAATTGGATTGCGGACGAGCCACATTCCACGCCTGGATCAATTTATTGGCCTTACGATTGCCAGGGCTAGACAGATTGGTGAGGCATGGAATGGCCACGGTTTTGAGTTTAGCTTTAAAGAGCTAGCTGACAAAACATTGATTGTGCAATCCATTTATACTGGGACAGAACCCAAGGACTTTTATGATTGCTTGCGTATTGGTGTTGGGGATTACGTTCATAGAATTGATATTTCGGAAATGTAGCGACGCCATCACAACCCTACCTAAACGCAGATAGTGCTGAGGTTGGCGTTTTTGGTGATGGTGAATGGTGGGAAACGGCTTAACGGCACCTTCCGCATGTAAAATTATGTATAATGAGCAAAATTACTTTTTGTGAGGAAAAACCATGAACATTCATGAGCTGGTTGTTGAAATGAAAATGCTGGAGCGTCGGCTCACTTTGTACGAGGAAAAGTACGGCATTCTCAGTGAGAACTTCTACAAAGCCTTAATGGACGGACAGCTTGAACAGTACGATGAGTTTGACGAAACGCGAGCCGATTTCAGCCGATGGAAAGGAATTTTTGAAACGTGGCAGCGTCGTAAGCAAAAGTATGATGCCCAAATTCAAAAGCAAAACATCGCGGATACTCTGCGCTTCTATCCTGCGTACTGATCATGTCCGAACCGCTCAGTTCTCTTGCCAGTTACACTAAATTTTTAGTAGATTTGTTGAACCGACCTGAAGTGACACGATCAACTGTTACCGTTTGGTCAGTGAGTCCGTTTACAGGAATTGCCGAAGGGGAAATCTTCTTTTCGGGTGGATTTCGGTTGCGAATTCGAGAGGAGCTGGATTTTGACGATGAGCTAATCACTTCTTATGGGTATGAAGCATACCAAGAAGCAGAAAAGCTATATTGGTATGACGACTTTCCACATCCAAATGATCCCACATTGGCCCCAACACATCCACATCACAAGCATGTGCCGCCAAATATCAAACGAAATCGCATTCCTGCGTCCGGTTTAAGCTTCACGCAACCAAATTTGCCGCAGATTGTTGAAGAGATTGAAGTGTTGATTGCCAAATAGTTTGGACTTCAGCGAAACGGCCGTTACGGCACCTTCCGCATGTAAAAAGCAAGTAGAAAAAGGAGGTCCCCAATGAGCGATTATGAAGCAATTCGAGAAGCTGTTTTTCACTACTGCGAAGGGTATCGCAACAAGGATCGTGAACGACTGGAGAGGGCGTTTGCGCTCGATGTGGCCAGCATGATGGGCTACACCAAAAACAAGGATGGCGAACTTAAACTATGGTCCATGACGATGAAAGAGGCCATTGATTCCTGGGTGGCTCCAGAGTACACACCTTTTGAATTTTCCGAGGGCAAGATGCTTGCCGTGAATATTTTTCATCCACTTGGGGCAACAGTGCTTTTTGATTTCGGTGGTCGCTATTTGGAAAGCTATCAGTTGGCAAAAATTGACGGGACGTGGCGCATTGTCAGTAAGTTCATTGTCAATCCTTGATGTGGTGGGGAAACGGCCGTTTCCTCCTGTCCACATCTAAAACCAACAAACTCAGGGTGATTACCAGGCAAAATTGGTTTTGCTGGCGACTATCTCATGCTATTATGTGGGTAGGTTGTTTTAGGGAAGCAGCTTACTTTTTTAGGAGGGAATCATGAGCCTGAAAGATGAAGTGACCCGTCTTCAGTTCCGGCAGCAAGAGCAAGAACGGGAACAAAAGAAAGTAAAAGCCGCCCACGAGGCTGAATTAGAATCCCGGATCAAGGCCGTTGGCAAATCGGTGGAAGCCCTTTTTAATGAAGCCGAGGAAATTTTGTGGCAGGACGGTGGCTGGAAAGTCTCATATTTACAGGGGTGGGACAACCCAACACATAGCCTGTACGTTTGGAAGCTCCAGGCGCAAAAGAAGGTCATGAAAGGGATCATCAATCGCCGGGTTGCCAGCATCTTCCGGGAAGAGCTGATTATCGCGTTTGCACCAGGGGCAACAAAACACGCCTTTAGCAGCCCAGGGCGGAGCTACTTTGAAGAATCGCAACTTGAAGAAGAAGTGGCCAGACAGATCGTCCACACGCTTCGGTTGCGCAAGGAGTAAACAACCTACCGGAGTGGAACCTCCGGTAGGCTACAAAATCGCATGATCAAAACATTTGAAGAAGCACGCACTTTAATCCGCGAACTACAAATCTGCACCATTTTCGAGAGTGAAAAAAGCGGCCTGCCCTCGCTGTGGGAACACGTCGATTTGCCAGAAAAGCAGGAGGGTGAAAAAGGCTGGGGTGAAAAGGTAACGGCCGTTTGGGATTGGAAAAACCGCCTCCCCGCCACCTTCCCCGATGAAATTTTCTACGCCAAAATCAAAGGCGGCTTTGCCGTGCTGATGACAATGGACTATCTGCGCCACACCCACTTCCCCGTGGCCTACAAACCAGTCAGCCAGCTTAATTCATTGGCCGGGCACGTCTTTGAGAAGATTCGGAATGAGCCTTGGGAAACGACAGAGTTACGCAAAGAAATCATCGCGGCGCAGAGCTGCTCCAAAAGCCAGTTTGATACTGCCCTCAAGAATCTGCAAATATCGCTCAACGTCGTGCGTTCCAACGACCCCGCCATTGAGCGGGACACCTGGTTAACCTTTCAGGAGCTGTATCCAGAGATTTGGGAGCTGCATGTTACCACGGATTGAGGCAGATTTATGACATTAATCTGTGACTTTTGCGTACGGTGCGGCCGACTTTGTGGTATACAATAAATTCAATAATGGCTATAACGCAAGGAGGAATCTGATGGGAAAAGAAGTTAGATTGTTCAAAAGCGAAGAGCGGAAAAGTCGGGCAGAGGTCACTGCGTTTTTGCATCAACTAGCTGACAAAATTGAGGCAGGCCAAGTTGTGCTGCGTCAAGGTCAGGAAGAACTTACACTGGCAATGCCCCACAGTTTGATTCTGGAAGTGCAGGTTGAAGATGAGGACAAACGCAGTAAAGGCATTCAGCACAGTCTGGAAGTCGAAATTAAATGGTTTGATGACGACGGTCAGAGTGGTCCCCTGCAATTAGGATAAGCGTGTTTACATACGATTTAGGTGAGGGGAATGATCCTAATGTAATCCTCCCGCTCAAGCGATTCCTGCTCAATGAACAATGCCTGGAAGCGTGGCAGGGTTTGGATTTGTACCTCTTTCGGGACGAGAATGTCGTTTTTTATATAGGGCAATCTCATTCAGGATTTGCCCGGGTGTGGGAACACTTGCTGAGCGGCTTCAAGGGGCATTCAATCACCGGGCGGTTTATTTGGATCAACTGGCCTAAATCAATGAAGTTTACAATTGAACTGCTCAGTTCCCAATCTGCGCAGTTTGCTACAGTTGGTTACGATCTGGATGCGGCCGAACAGTGGCTCATCCGGGAGTATTCTCCCTGTTTTAACGTGTCACACAACCCACAGCCAACGGCCGTACCATCCACTTATCTACCTCCCAACGCCAAATTCCGCCGCCGCGCCAGCCTGCGCAAGCTCATTTTTGAAGCCGAGCGTGTCGTCAGGGCAGAGGATAATCAGCGATGGCCGTGATTAGAAAGTACCAACCCGAAGATTGTGAAGGCGTGTTGGCCGTTTGGGAAAGCGCAACGGCCGTTGCCCATCCTTTTCTGAGCCGCACGTTTCTTGAGCAGGAACGCCTCAACATCGCCACCCTCTACCTGCCAAATTCAGACACGTGGGTGTGGGAAGTCGAAGAAACGATTCTGGGCTTCATGTCATTGGTGGGGAACGAGGTTGGGGGCCTGTTTGTTGATCCCAAGTCGCATCGTGGTGGCATTGGCACTGCCCTCATAAATGTTGCTCGCGCCCAGCAACCAAACTTGGAAGTCGAAGTATTTACAGAAAACGCCATTGGCCGCGCTTTTTACGCCAACGTTGGGTTTGAGCTGATGTATTGCAAGATTGAAGCAGAAACCGGCTTTGAGGTTATGCGGCTGCGCCTCACAAAGAACGCATAGGAATTTGGGGAGTATTGAAATGAAGCCTGGCTTTGCTGTTCGCCTATTTGGGAGCTTACTAATTGTTCTCTTTTTTTTGATTGCATGCAATCAGACAAGCCCAACGGCCGTCTCCCCAACCACACACCCCGCGTTGCCAACCGCAACGGCCGTTCCCTCTTGCGACCCTCTCACCACACCCGCCACCAACCCACCCGCCAGCGTACCCACCTACAGCTACCAAATAATCAACCGCTACCCGCACGACCCCGATGCCTTTACACAAGGACTACTTTACGTGGATGGCGAACTGTACGAGAGCACTGGCATCAAGCGTACGCACTCCTCGCTGCGGCAGGTGGATTTAGCCAGCGGCGAGGTGATCCAATTTCTGGATGTAGGCAGTGATTACTTTGCCGAGGGACTGGTTCTGTGGCAAGACAAGCTCATTCAGCTTACCTGGCAAAATCGCGTGGCTTTTGTATACGACAAAGAGAGTTTTGAGCTGCTGGACACCTGGGAGTACGAAACGGAAGGATGGGGCATCACGCATAACGGCCGTTGCCTCATCATGAGCGACGGCAGCGACACGCTCACTTTCCGTGACCCAGAAACGTTTGCTGAGGTGGGCCGCCTGAGCGTGCAAGACCAAAATGGCCCGGTGCGACTGCTCAATGAGCTAGAGTTCATCAACGGCGAGGTGTGGGCCAATATTTGGCGCACCAACCGCATTGTGCGGATCGATCCAGCGACGGGCCGGGTGGTAGGCAGCATCGATCTCACCGGGCTGCTCGACCCAGCCACCCTAACACAATCGGTGGATGTTTTGAATGGGATTGCCTATGATGATGAGAACGGCCGTCTCTTTGTTACCGGTAAGCTGTGGCCCACCCTGTTCGAGATCGAAATTATTCCCCAAAACAACCAATGAAGTTGAGCAAACAATTGAAAGAGTTTACCAGCAGCCATTCGGATGGTACCAACAAAATTACGGGGGCATTAAACGGCCGCAATAGGCTCCAAACTGAGGGGCAATAAAACGTGGAAGGTTGTGCCGGGGCAGCTCTTTTCATCATAGCCAGGGCTTTCTAGCCAAATTTCGCCACCGTGCGCCTCAATAATCCCTCGCGTGATGGCCAGCCCCAGCCCAGGCCCGCCCCCCTTAAACTGCGTTTTGGCAGACGAATGTAAAGCCACTTCCCCTGTCTGGTAAAATTTCGAGAAGACCAGATCGTGCATGGCGGGGTCTATGCCAATGCCACTATCGCGCACTAAAATTTCCACCTTATCGGCTGAAGAGATGTTGCCATTGGCCTGGTGCACAATGCCAGAGACGTGAATTGTGCCGCCATCGGGCGTGTATTTAATGGCGTTGACCAGCAGGTGGTAGAAAACCTTTTCCAAGGCGGTGGGGTCCGCTTCAACCAAGGGTAAATTGTCAATGTTCACCACCGTTAAAGTGAGATTTCGTTCAGCCAAAGCGTCGGCAAAACCTTCGCCAAGATGGCTAAACAGCGTGGCAAGCGACATCTGCTTGGGGTAAAGCTCCAGGGCGCGATTGTCGATCTTGGCCACTTCCAACATGCTGCTAATCACTTCTTCCAGCCGCATAGCCCCAGATGCAATTCCTCGCGCCAGCTTCTCGATTTGCTCATCTTGCTGCACACTGTTTTGCTGGAACAGCATTTGGCTGTAGCCACGCAAAATGGTGAGCGGGGTGCGCAGCTCATGCGAGGCAATGGCAATAAAGTCAGATTTGGCCCGATCTAGCTGCTCCAGGCGGGCGTATGCTTCCTGGATAGCCTGGGTGCGCTGGGCGACTTCATACTCTAGCTGTTGCGAAAAGCGGGTGGTTTTGTCGAAGCGGCGGGCGTTTTCCAGGCCAACGGCCGCTTGCGCAGCAAAGGTAGTGGCCAAATCAATTGATTCCTGCATAAATGGTGCGGTTGTTTCACGGGTCAGCGAAAGCATCCCAATTACTTCTTCACCGTGGATGAGTGGCACCCCCAACCAGGCACGGGCCAGAGGCAAATTCTCAATTTGCCGCCAATCGGGCCATTGCAACACATCGGGGATGAACAACGGCCGTTTCGTCTCATAAATCTCGCGAAAGATGCTCTCATTTTCAAGCGAGATGCGAATTTGTCTTGGTGCCGCAGCCTCGGGGAAGCCTCGCGCTGCAACTAGCTCCAGATGCCCCCCTCTGTGTACAAAAACAGAGCCACGATCATACTCGACCAGCTCTGCTAGCTGCCCCAAAATAAGCTCCAGCACTTCGTTCCATTCCAAAGTGCCGGTAAGAGCTCGGCCCATTTTGTGCATCGTTTCGGCCAAACCCCGCGCCGAACGCTCAACCTGGTAAAGCATGGCGTTGTCGATAGCAATGGCCACCTGATCCGCCAGGGACTGCAAGAATGGCAAATCTTCCGGGTCAAAAGCGGCCGTTTCATTACTCTGCAAACTCAACACGCCCAACAGGCGACGGCCTGCCCGCAGGGGCAAATCCAGCTCTGAGCGGGTTTGGGAAACAAGATCGTGGGGGATGTAGCGGCTGTCTTGCAGCACATCATTCACTAGCAGATGACGGCCGTTGCCAGCCACCCAGCCGACCAATCCTTCACGCCCCACCCGAATCCGCATCTGGGACCGTTTCTGACCATTGCTGTTGCCGCCCACGCCGACCCGCCGTTCTAAATAGCCATTTAGTTCCGTATCTAGCAGATAAACGGCCACGTAATACAAACCGTATTGCGCTTTTATCAGTTCAGCCACCGTTTGCAGCAGCGCATCCAAATCCAAAATAGAGGTGATGTGCTGCCCCAAAGACATGCTGGTTTCCATCTGTTTGGCTCGTCGCTGAAGCTGGGCTTGCAGTTGGCTATCTTGCCAGCGTAGCAGTTCATACCGCACCACCGACTGGCGACGCGCATAAAATACGATCACGGAGATTCCCAGCGATATGATGAGCAAAATGCCGTTGTAAACAAGCGACGGAGACAGTTGCCAACGGTAAACCACCAGCAGCCAGCCAACCAGAGTGCCGATCAGCACCAGCCCCAACCAACGCCAGGAAAGTAAAAAGACGCTCATGCCAATGAGCAAAAAGGTGAGAATACTGGTTTGGCGTGGTTCCATAGATTGAAACAGATGGACAAAAACGATGCTAATGGAGAGGGCAGCAATACCAACTCCGACTGGCTGTGCCCAACTGGCAGGCATCTCCCAGGCGCGAATCAGGGCGTAAATTGCTAATAAGAAGACGACCGTTCCCCCAACCAGCGGCACAATTTGGGGCATTAGCTCTGGCGGCAAAAAGATAGCATACGCCACAGCCAGGAAAAAATGAAACAAAGTAAAACCGAGCGTCACCGGGGGCAAGCTGGCCTTAGCCACCTCATCAAACGCAGATTTGAGCGGTGGCATAATTTGGTTGACGGCCGTACCTACAGGCTCTGACCTGGTGTCGGTTGCTGCTATGTGCTCATAAGGAAATGCGTCTGTGTTGGCCATAAAAGCTGGGTTTTTCTTGCCTTCAAATAAGGAAAGCGTATGATTGCAGCCTTAACGATTCACTTTCGTTCACACCCATCATCAACAAGAATCGCTGGTTTTTAGGTGAAAATAGTGTGAAAAATAGGCCTAAAGTCCTATGTGGAGGTTCCTATGAATAGTCTACCGATCAATTTGCCTGAGGTTGAGATACGGCCGTTCCATCCCGACGACGCTTCGCAACAGTACGCCATCGTCTCTGACCCGCGTGTGGCCGAGATGCTGATGCAACTGCCCAGCATGGAGCTGGCCGAAACTGAGCAGTGGGCAACCACAGAAAAACCAGGACGGCATCGTTTGGTGGCAGATTGGAACGGCCGTTTGTTGGGAGCCATCCATCTTTCGCAAAATTTACGCCCCAGAATGCAGCACAGCGGTCGCTTGGGCATGATGGTGCATCCAGATGCGTGGGGACATGGCGTGGGCGGCAAGCTCGTCGCCGCAGCCTTAAATTTAGCCGACAACTGGCTCAATCTAAGCCGCCTGGAGCTGGAAGTGTTTAGTCACAATAGTGTAGCTATTTATCTATATGAAAAGTTTGGCTTTGAGAAAGAGGGCCTGCGGAAAAAGGCAGTATTTGGCAACGGCCGTTTTCTAGACGAATTTGTGATGGCGCGACTCCACGGCAATTTCCCTGGCCCTGCCCAGCCTGCTGCCCCGGCCAAACCACCACCACAAGCTGACTTTACCGCGGACGAAGTCATCATCCGCCCTATGCTCGTCAAAGATATTGATGATTTGTACGCCTGCTTTCGGCATCCATTGGTGGCACGCACCACCTTGCAAATGCCCAGCCAGGAAATCAGTGCTACTCAAAAACGGGTTGAAACCCAGATAAAGGGATTGCATCGCCTGGTTGCAGAGGTCGAAGGCAAAGCGGTTGGCTCTATTACCCTGCACCAATCGAACAATCCCCGCACAGCCCATGCCGCTGGCCTGGGCATGATGGTGCATCCCGCCTACTGGGGCAAAGGCATCGGCAGTCAGCTTATGGCTGCTGTAATTGATTTGGCTGACAACTGGCTCAATATCAGTCGCATTCGCCTGGAAGTCAATGTGGATAATCCCGCCGGGGTACGCCTGTATCACAAATTTGGCTTTGAAATTGAGGGAACGAAACGATGGCACGCTTTTGGCGACGGCCGTTTGGCCGACAGCCACTTCATGGCACGTGTTCGGTAATCAGTAAGGCAGCCACTAAACGCTATCTTTGGCTTTCATCCAAAACGGCCAAAATCAGTATAAAGAAGGTAGTTCGGCGAAACGCCGACAACAGCCTTCCTTGAAGACTATGCCAGAATAGGGGGAAAAATAATCTCAGAAGTTCACTCAAGAAATGCTGGAACACTTGTTCTTTTACCCAATATATGCTACTATATCGGCGGTTTATCGGTATATACAGTGTTCTAACTAAAAACTTCATTGTACTAAAAAGTGGGGAATAATAAATCATGGCACAAAATAAAAAGAAAACTTCAAATAAAATTGCTTCAAAAGCAGCAAAAACATTATCAAATAAAAATGCTTCCAAAACCGCAAAAAGTTTGGCAGCCTCAGCTCTTGCCCAAGCAAAAAGTAATAAACAGACGGGCGCGAAATTAGAAGATTTAGCCTCGACCGTATTAAACAGTTCAAAATACAGTGCTGATACAAAAGCTCTAGCTGGTTCTATTCTGTCGCAATCTAACAAAAAACGTTAAGTATCAACTCGCAATTGGATAGAAAATAAGGATGATAGCCACTTATAAAGGAGTAAAGGGGTTGTCATCTGGAAAACAAATTAATCATAAGGTAACCTAACATGACTTTAATAGATGCTATTTCTGTAATTTCGCTAGTTGTAGGTGCAACATCAATCATATTAGCTGTATTTGCAATGAACTCAGCAAAAAGATCTGAAGAGAAAAGCCTTGAAAATTTCAATAATACACAAGCGATGATGCGAGATTTTTATGATAGGACTAAAGATTTATTGAATGAAATTGACAAAAGGGCAAGCACGACAGAAGCCATTGTAAAGGACAGCCAAGAAAAGCTACTGACAACTATCACAGAAATTGTCAGCGAAACTATACTGCCGCAGAAAGAAGATTTAGGTGAAAAATTGGGATTAATGCTCATGCAGCAGATGGTTTCTGACCCTGATGCAGCCACTCGCACTTTAAATGCTTTAATGCCTTTTGCAGAATTGGGGCAACAAGTTACAAGCAATGATAATAAAAATGAACCAAAGCAAATCAAAAAGCCAAGCCCACAAAAAAAATGAGCGTTTTCAGCATTTGTATTCCTACCAGAAGGGGTCAAATGTGGTATTGTCGTTCCCATCCCACTAACAAACTTAAATCATCACAGAATCAGCCCAAGGCCCAGTAGTAAATTAAAAGCTAGGGCAGAAAGCACCATCTGCTTGAGAAGGGGATTGAGCGCGAGGGGTGAGAAGGTTTGCTGCACGGCCGTTCCATTCCGCACCAGCAGCGGCACAGCCAACAAAAAAAGGAATGCCCAGTAGCTGGCAAAGGTGAGTAAAACATAGAGGGTCGCCAGGAAAACGGCCGTTGCCAACAAACCCCAATGGTAAACCCGCGCTCGTTCTGGCCCCAGCCGCACGGGTATCGAAAATTTACCAGCCAATCGATCCGATTCAATGTCGCGGATGTTGTTGACGTTGAGCACCGCCACCGCCAGCAGACCGCAGCTAGTCGCAGGCAGCAGCAGCGTCCAATTGAGCCGTTGCGCCATCAAAAAGTATGGCCCCAACACCCCCACCCAACCAAAAAAGATAAGTACAAACAAATCGCCCCACCCAGCATAGCCATACGGATTATTGCCAGCCGTGTAATTTACCGCTGCCCAAATGGCCGCGCCACCTAGCAACACAAAAATTAACAAGCCAATTAACCCCTCCGCGCCAAACGACAGCCAAATGAGTGCCAATCCGCTCACGGCAGCAAGACCTGCAAACAAAAACATGGCGCGGCGCATGGTAGCCGCACTAATTTGGCCCGACTGCACGGCTCGCTGCGGCCCTTCCCGCTCCACGTGGTCTGCGCCGTGGATGGAGTCGCCATAGTCGTTGGCCAGGTTGGAGAGAATTTGCAGGAAAACGGCCGTTACCAAACAAAGCGTGGTTATCGGCCAACTGTAAGCCCCATCGGCGGCGGCTAAAAAGGTGCCAAGCACAATGCAAGAAAGTGCCAGCGGCAGCGTGCGCGGACGCATCGCATCCAGCCATGCTTTGCGATTTGTTGGTGCGGGTTGAGGTGTTTGTGCCATGAGCGTGGATTATAGCAAGAGACGGCCGTCCTGCACTTACTAAAAATCGTTTTACTGGGGACTTTCTATACAAAGAAGCGAAGAGACAAAGAGAAAACCTTTGTTCCTTTCTCCCTTTGTTCCTTCGTAATAATCTTCACCATTCCTGATTTGCTATACCTTTGGTAAACTAGCTCAAGAATCAACAACGTGGTCAAAATCATGCACAATCTGGTTCCTCAATTCATTCTTGAACGGCTAGAGCAAGAGAAGCAGCGCGGATCGTTTACGGCCGTTGGCCTCTTTGTGGACGTGTCTGGCTTTACCCAGCTCATGGAAACACTCATGCAGCACGGGCAGCATGGGGCAGAGGTGATGGCCTCGGTAATGCTGGGCATCTTTGAGCCGCTCGTAAAAGTTGTTTTTGAACAAGGCGGCTTTGTGGGGAACTTTGCTGGGGATGCGTTCACAGCCTACTTCCCCATCGCCGCCCCACCAGCGGAAAAACCCGTTGCCCAGCAAGCAATTACGGCCGCCTGGCAAGCCCGACAGCATCTCTGGCAAAACCCAACCAGCCACACCCCGTACGGCGAGTTCCACATGTCGGCCAAGTTTGGCCTGGCACTGGGCGAGGTACAGTGGGGTATCTTGTCCGATGAATCGCAGGAGCGGGCTGCTTTTTATTTTCGGGGAACGGCCGTTGACGGCTGTGCCCTGGCTGAAAAGCAGTGTGAACCAGGGGAAGTGGTGCTAGACGCTCACTTGGCCTCCGCGTTGGCAGAAAATGTTTCGCTGCTGCCCCGCAATCAATTTTTTGTGCTAAACGGCCGTCCCCAAACCATTGCCCCCGCACAACCCATCCCGGATATTCAGCTTAGTCTGCCATTGCTGAGCCGCTTCTTCCCCAGTAACCTCATCACCCAACCGCTGCAAGGCGAGTTCCGCCAAATTGTGAACGTCTTTATCAGCCTGCCTACCGTCCAAAGCGAAGCCGAGATTGCCGCCTTTATGCAGACGGTGTTTGCGCTGCAAGCCCAGTTTGGCAGCGTCACCAGTCGCCTAGATTTTGGCGACAAGGGCTGCACCCTGCTGCTCTTTTGGGGCGCACCGATTGCCCACGAAACAGATATTGAGCGGACCTTGAGCTTTATATTCGCGTTGCGGCAACAAAGCAAACTGCCAATTCGGGCGGGGGTGACGTATCGCGTCGCTCACGCCGGCTTCATCGGCTCACCGCTGCATGAGGAGTTCACCTGCTACGGCAGCGGCGTCAATCTGGCCGCCCGATTCATGATGAAAGCCCCATCTGGTGAAATTTGGGTAGATACGGCCGTCTTCAACCGCGCTCAGCACCAATTCAACCTACAGTTTGTAGACAATTTGCCTTTCAAAGGGTTTGCTGACGAGCAAGCGGTCTACCGCCTGGTGGGAAAACAATGGGACGAGGTCGCACCCATTTTTGCTGGGCAGATGCTGGGACGTGACCAGGAATTGAAGCAATTACACCGATTTGTACGGCCGTTGGCGAACGGCCGTTTCGCTGGGGCTGTCCAAGTAGAAGGGGAAGCGGGCATTGGCAAAAGTCGGCTGCTGCACAGCTTTTTAGACCAACTGGCCAAGTCTGAATATGGCCCGCACCAAGTTTTTCTGTGCCAAACTGACCAGATTTTGCGCCAGTCGCTCAACCCACTGCGCTACTGGCTGCACCGCTACTTTAACCAATCAAATCTAAACGCTATCAATGAAAACAAAGCAACATTCGAGCAAAAATTAGACCAATTGTTGGCCGTTACTCAGCACCCCACCCTGGCGCGTGAACTTGACCGAACCCGCTCCTTTTTGGGGGCGCTGGTCGATTTGCATTGGGAAGATTCACTGTATGAACAGCTAGAGCCAAAAGGCCGCTTTGAAAACACGCTCATCGCCCTGGCCACACTACTCCAAACCGAAAGTTTGCGGCAGCCAGCCTCGCTTATCATCGAAGATGCCCACTGGCTGGATGCCGATTCGCGGCAATTTTTGCAGCAGCTATGGCTCACGATTACGGCCGTTCCCGATACCCATTACCCCCTAGCCATCATCACCACCAGCCGCCCAGAGCAACATGAGAATGCCGAAAAAAGTATCATTCCCCGGCAAACTATTCCGCTGGGGCAATTTACACCAGCCGAGCTTAACCAGTTGGCCACAGGGCTACTTGGCGGCACAATTTCGCCTGATCTGCAAACCTTCTTGGCCAATCGTGGTGAAGGTAATCCATTTTTTACCGAGCAAATAGTCCGCTACTTGCAAGAGCAGAATTTATTGGAAGAAACAGATGAAGGGTGGGCGGTAACGGCCGTTCAGGAAACCGTTCTGCCCCGTGATGTTCATGCGCTGCTGGTGGCACGATTAGATCGCCTGACGGCCAAAGTGAAAAATGGGGTGCAGCATGCGGCCGTTTTAGGTCGCGAATTTGAGGTCCGGCTGCTGGCCCTCATGCTGCAAGATGAGGCTGAGTTTGACAATATTCTCGGCGAGGCCGAGCAAGCCACCATTTGGTCAGCGTTAAGCGAACTGCGCTACTTGTTCCGCCATGCCCTGGTGCGGGATGCCGCCTACAAAATGCAGCTCCGCGCCCGGCGGCGAACGCTGCATCAACTTGCCGTCACCGCCCTGGAAACGCTCTACGCCAGCGACCTCACGCCGCACTACGGCGAGCTAGCTTACCATGCCGAACAGGCCGACCTCACCGAAAAAGCCCGCGACTATCTCCACAAAGCGGGGGATGTCGCCCGTGAGGCGTACCAAAATCATGAAGCACTGGATTATTACGGCCGTTCCCTGGCCTTAACCCTCAACATCGATCTGGAAAGACGCTTCCAATTACGATCCTCCCGCGAAGAAATTTACCATCTGTTGGGCAACCGCGAGTTGCAACGAAACGAAATTGAAAAAATGGCCGACTTAGCCGCTGCCCTCAATGACACCGAAAAGCAAGCAGAAGTGTATGTAGACCTTGCTCGATTTGCCCATATTACGGGGGAGCATGAAGCAGTAATTACTGCTTCGCAAAAAGCAATTGAGCTAGCTCAAAAGATCGATAATTTCAAGATTCATGTCAGCGCCTATATCAACTGGTGCAGAGCCCTTCTTTGGCAAGGAGAATATGATGAGGCAAAAAAGTACGCTAAAAAGGCAATCTCCTTCCTTGAGCAAGCCAATAGTAAAGAAGATGAAGAACAAGTCCTCATTTACTTGGGCAGGATAGAAATGCAGCAGGGCAACTTCGAGAGCGCAGAACAATACTACTTGGAGGGTTTAAGGATATCGCAGAAGATCGGCAATCGGGAATTTGAGGCAAACGTTCAAAATAATATTGGATTGCTTTTTAGCCATCAACAAAAATATATTGGTGCCAAAGAGAACTTTGAACACGCCTTAAAATTGTACCGAGAAATTGGTAGTCGGGAAGGGGAAGGAACTGCCCTCAATAATTTGGGAATTGTTGCCCATATGCTTGGTAAATATGAAGAAGCTTATTTCTATTATGAGCAATCTCTTTTTATTAGCCGCGAAGTAGGTGTGCAGCAAGACGAGGCAATCGCACTCAATAATTTAGGGGAAATATTAGCCAAGCAACAAAAACATGCCGACGCTCAAACCTATTTCACTGAAGCTATCAAACTTGAAAAATCAACCGGAGCACGTTACCTGGAAGCGCATACAATTACAATGCTCGGTTTCACTTTACTAGAATTAGAATTAGTAGCCAAGGCAGAAATAGCTTTTCTAAAGGCACTTTCTCTAAGAACTGAATTAGGTCAGGAGCATTTGAATACATTGCCTAATGTTGGGCTTGCATGCATCAGCCATGCTTCGGGCAAATTAGAACAAGCAAGTTCACAACTAAACAATGTTCTAGACAGCTTGGAATCCACCAGTTTAGATGGCCTGGAAGACCCTTTCAATACATTTTGGATTTGCTTCAGGTTGTTACAGGATATTGACAATCTACGCGCTCAATCCCTCTTACAGAAAGCTAACTCTCTGTTGCTCGCCCAGGCATCAAAAATCCCAGATGAAAACAGTCGGCGTTCTTTTTTGAATAATGTTCCAGAACACCGACTGATTATAGAAACAGCCGCAAATCCACCTATCTAGGCAAATGTTTAAGCAGCAGGATAGGTAACAAATGTATTCTGGGTTGAATTTGTTGCGATGACCTGCCCGCCACTGCTGCCAACATTGCTAAAAGTGTAAGAGCCACTAGTTGATGTTGTAACTGACCCGGTCTGGTTTGTTTGAACACACTTCAAATCCACCGTGGCATTGATGCCATTTGTAATCGTTACTGTAACTGTAACATTGTTTCCGTCGCGAGTGGCTGACAGGGTAAACCTGGCACCATTACTAGTAATTCCACCACTTCCAAGAGGACCTTCATCTGACCAGCCGTAAGAACGGAGAAGTTGCAGCCATTCGGCTGAGTCAATTTTGTTGGGCTTCTTCTTCGTAACCTCCCGAATGTGGGTCAAGAAGGGGACTTCGGCGTAACTGCCCAGAATTTCGTCTAATTGCTTTTGCGTGCCGGTGCCGTCCAAAAACAGGTTCACCAGCTCATTATCATCATTGGGCATGGTGTAGCTGTGGAATTCCTGGTACAGCTTGGACAGGTCATTGCCGCCCTCCATGCCGTTATACTCTCGCTCGTCCGGTACAAAGCCGGGAACGGTTTCTAAAATGACGGTGATGAGCGGCTCAATGGCGGTGACGATGGCTTGCCCGGTCATGGGCTGGGCTTCGCCGCGAATGGCGTATTTGGCCTGTAGAGGATGTTTGGCCAGCCATTTGCGCCAGTTTTCATCCAGCTTGTCACATTCGTGGGCATAAATCACATTTCCATTTTCATCTTTGGCCCGGCGCAGAATATTGGTTTGGATAAACGGCCGTATCTCCGGTATTGGATGCTTATCGGTATCTTCCCGAAAGTGGCTGGACATATCATCATCCAGCATGTCTTGGAAATCCAGCACGATGACAGGGCCAGCCAGCAAGAGGGCATAGGTGTCGCAGAAGATCTCTTCCAGCCAGTTAAGCCGCCAATCGCCTGCATCGATGCCCGCTTTGACAGCATTAGCCAGTAGTTCATCCCTCAGATCATTTTTGCTTTGGGGATGACGGCCGTTCCAATAAAGATGATGCCCAATTTCATGCGGGATGGCTAAATAATCCCGCGAAGGGTGGATGCCATTTTGAATAGAGGCATAGGCTATGCTGATAAGCAGCGCATCGTAATATGGTATCAGCCTGGCCCGAATAGATTTCGCCAGATAGGTAACGACCGTTGTCTCTTCTGGCAAAAAACCTTCATCCACCGCCATACCCAGTGCCATGTTGGCCAACTGATCGGCCATTGACACCGCGCGAGATTGCTGGGTAGAACGGCCAAGCAATCGGCGACGTTGGTTCACCGCATCCTGAATGACGCTCAGATCAAACGAAACCTGGTTCACAATCGTGCGCATCACCGAGCGTGGCGGGCAATCGACCGCCAGGGGCAAATTTTTCTTGCGATAGTAGCCATCCATAAAGAAGTCAAAGCCCTGGTCGGCAAAATTTTTCAGGGCTTCTAGCAGCTTGGCACAGTTATTGATCTGCATCGTCTCCTGCACCAATTGGTAAAAATCCCTAATGGTAAAGTCGCGCAATTCATCAGGAATTTCGGACGGCCGTTCCGAGGCAGATTTCTGCAAAAATTGGCGCGGGGTTTCTTGACCCAAGGCTGACTTGATGGCCTGAAAGGGGGACATCATTGCCGTTGACATTTTATTGGCATTAAATACGGTCAGCACCTCATCACCATGATTTAGCAGCACCTCCTCCACGATGCTTGAGGTTTCAGAAACGGCCGTTTGCAAAGACGCGATTCGCTTTTGCCAATCTTTGGGATCATCCATCAACATCATATTTCTCCTTTGATAATGAACCTCCCACGGGTTTCCGCTCAGGACAGCTTTGGAGATCAAACCTCCGGGAGGTTGGCTTGTGGATATTTGGGGAAGGGTGCCACGTTGCCGTGACTACAGCGTGACACATTGTATCACCATCTTAAAATGAGCGTATGCCAAATTGAGCCTCCCCAAGACGGCCGTTTTGTGCTATTTTCAGGGGTAAAATGAATAGACTGACCAGTCGGTTCAATACAAGACTTCAAAAGTCTTACAAACCAACTTGGCTAACAGTAAAAATAACCAAGACTTTTGAAGTCTAAGTGGGCAACGAGAAAAAAATGAACGAACCCATCACCAAACGCGACCCCGACCAAACCCGCACCCGCATTCTGGATGCGGCACTGAATATTTTTGCCAATAAAGGCTATTACAACACCAAGATGGATGAAATCGTGGACGAGTCCCAAACCTCTAAAGGGTCGATCTACTTTCACTTTCCCAACAAGGAGCGGCTCTTTTTGGCCCTGGTAGACCAGTTTGCCGATCTGCTGGAGCGGCGCGTGACGGAAGCGATCCAGCAAGAAGAAGTGGGCATTAATCGCGTCCGCGTCGCCCTGGAAACGTGCCTGACCACCTTTGGCAAATACCGCCGCCCGGCCAAGCTGCTGCTGGTGCAGGCGGTTGGCCTGGGCACCACCTTTGAAAATAAGCGTAACGAGGTCAACGACCGCTTCGCCGATCTCATTGCCACCTATTTGCAAGAAGCCATCGACGTGGGTGACATCCCGCCAACCGACATTGAAGTGGTCTCCTACGCCTGGATGGGCGCGATTTACGGCGTAATCATCCGCTGGGTGTACACAAGCGAGCCAGAACCGCAGCGGATTATGGAATCATTGCTGCCGGTGCTTTTAAGGAGTGTGGGCTTTGAAACAAAAACAGAGATTGGAAATTAGACCCTTCGACTCCGCTCAGGACAAGGATTGGAGATTAGGAGACGACGAACAATCTCCAATCTCCGATCTCCGATCTCCCCAAAACGGCCGTCTTCTCTCCGTCTCCATCCCAGCATCAGGGGCGGATACGGCCGTCTTCCTGCAACAAGCCCTCGGCCAGGAGCGGTTTTTTTGGAGCGATGCCAACGGAGGTCTGACGCTGGCGGGGTTTGGTATCGCCGCTAATCTCATCGCCTGGGGGGCAGACCGCTTCAACCAAATTCAACAGCAAGTGCAAGAATTATTTGCTGAGGCGGTGATTGATAGTGAGGAACGGCCGTTGGCTGGCCCACGCATATTCGGTGGCTTCTCCTTCATCGACGACTTCACGCCAGACAACACCTGGTCCATTCATTACCCAGCCCAGTTCATCCTGCCCCACTACCAGCTCACTCAGCAAAATGGCGAAAGCTGGCTCACGCTCAATGCCATCTTGCCCCCAGACGAAGCCCCGGACAGTTTGTTGCCGGAGCTGCGGGCGGCACTGGCGGCGTGGTTGGAAGGTTTTTTAACGCAGAGACGTAAAGGCGCAGAGAAAAGTGCCGTCATGCCTGATGCTTTGCGCATTGAGTATCCCATGAGCAAAGCAGAATGGGAGCAGATGATCAATCATGCCACGAAAACCATGCAAAATGGCCCGCTAAACAAAGCTGTCTTGTCACGGGTTTGCGAGATTCGCTATGCGCAAAAGGTGAATGTGGATGGGGCTTTGGCATACCTGAACGCCACCTACCCGGACTGCTACCGCTTTTTGTTTGAGCCACGGCCGTTTCATGCCTTCTACGGAGCTACGCCAGAGCTAATTGTGGGGGTGGACGGCCGTTCCCTCACCACCATGGGTCTGGCTGGCTCAATTGGTCGCGGCAAAACCCCAGCCGAAGACGACGCCCTGGCCCAAGAATTGCTTAACTCCATTAAAAACCAGCACGAACATGCCCTTGTCGTTGCCTCAATCCGGCGGCGACTGGAACCATTAACCAGTGAACTCACCATTCCCAAGCAGCCCAGCATCCTCCAACTGGGCTACATCCAGCATTTGTTTACACCCATTCAGGCCACGCTCAACCAGGCCAACGGCGTCCTTCCGATTCTGCAAAATCTGCACCCCACCCCGGCCTTGGGTGGCCAGCCACGTGAGCTGGCCATACCGTTCATTGGCCAGGCAGAACCCGTGCCGCGCGGCTGGTATGGTGCCCCCGTCGGCTGGCTGGATCACAATCTCGACGGAGCGTTTGGCGTCGCCATTCGCTCCGCCATCACCCAAGACCGCCGCATTTGGCTCTACTCCGGCGCAGGCATCGTCGCCGACTCCGATCCGCAGGCCGAGTGGGACGAAACCGCGCTGAAATTTCGGCCAATGCTCAATGCATTGGGAATGGTTGATGGTTAATGGTAAATTGTTAATGGTTGATGTCGTGTTCATAATTAGGGAGGTTCAAAATGGCTAGAGGACAAGATATTGAGGATCGGCTGATTACGTTTGCGGTGCGAATTGTGACGCTTTGTGACAATTTGCCCAGTTCAAGGACGGGGAATCATTTCGCGGGGCAATTGCTGCGCAGCGGCACCACACCTGCGGCCCATTACGCTGAAGCCAGAAACGCAGAAAGTAACCGAGATTTTATTCACAAAATGAAGCTGGGTTTGAAAGAGCTGAACGAATCCAGAATTTGGCTGCGCATTTTGATGGAAGCAAACATTATGCCTGCGGCCCGACTTCACGAACTGCATCAAGAGTGCGAACAGCTCTGCCGCATTTTCGGTGCCAGCATCACCACCGCCAAAGCGAAACGAGCCACAAAAAATGCCAAATAACCATTTACCATTAACAGTTAACCATTTACCATTTAAAAATCCCAACCTGCGCTTTGCAGCATTATTTGTGGATGGGTTGGCGCAAGCTGGGCTAGAATCTGTAGTTATTTCTCCCGGTTCGCGATCCACGCCGTTGACATTGGCGTTTGAGGCGCATCCAGGGATTGAGACATTTTTGCACATTGACGAGCGGGGTGCGGGTTTTTACGCGCTGGGGATGGCGCTGGCGAGCGACAAGCCGGTGGCGTTGATTTGCACGTCGGGAACGGCCGTTGCCAACTACCTGCCCACCATCATCGAAGCCCAAATGAGCCAGGTGCCGCTGCTCATCCTCACCGGCGACCGCCCCCATGAACTGCGCCACAGCGGGGCGAACCAGACCATCGACCAGGTAAAGATTTTTGGGGACCAGGTGCTGTGGTCGGTAGACATGCCGCTCCCGCAAGAAGATGTGCCGGAGGTTGCACTGAGACACGTACAGACAACGGCCGTTCGTGCCTATGCCACCGCCAACGGCCTGCGCAAAGGGCCGGTGCATGTCAACTTTCCCTTCCGCAAACCACTGGAGCCTTCGGCTGAGGAGATTAGAGCTTGGAGATTAGAGATTGAATCGGCCACCCCAATCTCCAATCTCCAGTCTCCAATCTCTCGCGGCAAAATCATGCCCACAGATGAGCAGCTCGATTGGCTAACGGCCGTTCTCACCCATCACCCACGCGGACTCATCATCTGCGGCCCGCGCTGTCCCGGCGGAGACTTCCCCGCAGCAGTGACCGCCCTCGCCCAACAAACCGGCTACCCGCTCCTCGCCGATCCGCTGTCTGGGGTGCGTTTTTTTAACCGCGGAGGTTTTGATGATGAGGAAAAAAAATCTGCGAAATCTGTGGATAATCTTTCCATTAGCGGCTACGAGACATTTTTGCAGCACAACCCCGGTTGGCCGGAGCCTGAGATGATTGTGCGCTTTGGGCAGGTGCCAACCAGCAAATGGCTCAACGCCTATCTGGACAAAATCCAGCCAGCCATCCGCCTGCATATCCGCGAAAGTGGCGTGTGGGCCGATGACAGCCAGCGCACCACCCATTTTTGGCAGATGAACGAAACGGCCGTTTGTCAAACACTCACCGCCCGCCTGGAAAATCACCAACCCAATCCCACTTGGCACCAAACCATCTACGCCACCGAAAAAGCTGCCTGGGACGCGCTGGAAAGCCAGCTACATCAACATTGGTTCGACGGCCCAGCACTCCCGATTTTGCTAGACCAACTGCCTGAAAACGCCAATATACTCATCGGCAACAGCCTGCCCGTGCGCCATCTGGACCAGTACGGCCGTTCCCGCCCCAAAACGCTCCACATCTTTGGCAACCGAGGCGCGTCCGGTATCGACGGCAACATTGCCACCGGGCTGGGCCTTGCCACAGCGACCAAACGCCCCACCTTCATTGTCGTCGGGGACATCACCGCCCTGCACGATTTAAACAGCCTGCTGCTGGCCCGCCAGACGCCCAACGCCACAATCATCGTGCTCAACAACAACGGCGGCGGCATCTTCCGCCGACTGCCCATCAGTCAGCATGAACCACCTTTTACCGACCGCTTTTTGACGCCACACGGCCGTACCTTTGCCCACGCCGCCGCCATGTTTGAGTTGGACTACATTTTGGCAGAAAATCGGGAATCGTTTGTTGCTGCGGTGGAAACGGCCGTCGCTCACCCCGCCCCCCGCCTCATCGAGCTGCTCACCGATGGCGCGCAGGACGAGCAAATCCGCCGCCAAATCAACCAACTGCTCAAGGAAGGTAACGCGTAATGGAAGACTGGCTCGCCAGCCGGGTACAGGCTACGCCAGACAAGCCCGCCCTCATCATCGGCGAGCGGCACTGGACCTATTCGGAACTCAACCAAATAGTCAACAGCATCTGCGCGCGGCTGCAAAAGGAAGGAGTACAGGCGGGCGATTTGGTTGCTGTGCTGCTGCCCAACGGCCTACCTTACGTTTGTCTGGTACACGCCCTCGCTCGGCTAGGCGCTATCCTCGTCCCCCTTAACGCTCGCCTCACCCCCACCGAACTGCGCTGGCAAATTGAATACGTAGCAGCCAACTGGCTAATCACCAATGACAAACTTGGCCAAGAAGCAAGCGAATGGTTAATGGTTAATTGTCAATTGTTAATGGTTAACCGAGAGTGGTTCGGGCCAACAGCATTAACCATTAACCATTTACCATTTAATATTAACCATTACCAATCCATCGTTTTCACCTCCGGCACTAGCGGCAAACCAAAAGGCGTCATGCTCACTTTTGCCAACCATTTTTGGAGCGCAACGGCCTCGTCTTACCGTCTGGGCGTGAATCCAGAAGAGATTTGGCTGAGCGTTTTGCCACTGTATCATGTCGGCGGGCTGGCGGTATTGTTTCGGAGCTGCTTGTACGGCACGGCCGTTTCCCTCCATCCCCGCTTCGACCCAGAAAAAATTAACCATGACCTCGACACCAACCCCGTTACCCTCATCTCGCTGGTGCCAACCATGCTGCACCGCCTGTTGGCCAGCCGCACCCACTGGCCCGCCAGCCTCCGCCTCATCCTCCTCGGCGGTGCCGCCGCCACCCCAGAGCTGGTGGCGCAAGCCAACGCTTTACCGAGAGCGGTAAACGGTAATCGGTTAGCAGCAATCAGTAATCCGCCCACCGACCACCCACCTCTGGTGGCCACAACCTACGGCCTCACCGAAGCCGCTTCCCAGGTAGCGACCATGCCGCCCGCCGACGCCGCCCGCAAGCCCGGCAGCGTGGGCAAGCCGCTCATGTTTACACGTGTGAAAATTGTGGGGGAGGATGGGATGGAACGGCCGTCCAACGAAATCGGCGAAATTGTGGTAACCGGGCCGACCATCATGGCGGGCTATTACCAAAAGGAGATTAGAGATTGGAGATTAGAAACTAGCCAATCTCCAACCTCCAATCTCCAATCTCCCCACAACAGTATCCACACTGGCGACCTCGGCTATCTGGACGACGATGGCGATCTCTTCCTGGTGCAGCGGCGCAGCGATTTGATTGTGTCTGGGGGGGAAAATGTCTACCCGGCAGAGGTAGAGGCAGTGCTGCGCCAGCATCTACAAGTGAGTGAAGCGTGTGTTGTGGGCATTCCAGATAAGGAGTGGGGCCAGCGCATGGCGGCAATGGTGCAAATCATCCCCAACACAAATGTCTCCGCCCAAGAACTCATCACCTTTTGCCGTCAGCATCTCGCTGGCTACAAAATCCCCCGCCAGATTGAACTGGTAACCCAGCTTCCATTGACAGCTTCAGGCAAAATCGAGCGTAAAGAGGTAGCTGAACAGCTAAGGAGAAAATTTACCAGATAGTCGAAAGATGATATTTATTTGGTTTGCTAAAATAAAAGCGGAAGAAATGGCCCTACTTGTTGTCATAACATTCCCGCTTTAATATTCGGCAGGATAAACAAAATGGATAAAAATAATCGAAACAACACGGTAATAATTATTGTCATCGCATTAGCAGGGTGCTTGCTGCTGCTATGTGGGGCAGTCGTCATCTTCTTTTTCTTCTTCGGTGTCTCTACACCCGTAATGATTGAAGAACCGCCAACCGAAACCACCACGCTTAACGAAGATCAGTTGGAACAATGCCGAGAATTGCTTGCCATTGTGCCAGAGGTAGAGCTTGAAGGGGAATATTATCTGTACACGCCAGGCTTTCTGGATGATTCAATGGAATGCCACCTGCAAGTCCGCGCCGACAGCGTTGAAGATATTTTTGACTTAAGCGTGGTTGATCCCAGCTTGAGCACCACCCAGGAAGTTGCGCCAGGTCGCCACGTTCGGCTAACCATCCAAATGATTGAACCCGGCCTGTATCGCATCGAAGGGGTCTGGTTCCAGACGTAGCCGCCGAAACAAGTAGCCGCGGATTCTTTCCGCGTTTCAAGCCCAGATGCGCGGTAAAAAACCGCGGCTACCCCAGCAGGCCAGTATTAATCAAGCGAAGAGCCACGCCAAAGAGGAACAAGTTACTAAACGCCAGCACCCACTGCCCCCGGTTGGAATCATCCCCACGCAGGGCAGTAAAGTAGATGAACGGCAGAAAAACGACGACAAACGCGCCGTACAGCACATGCACTTCAGGACGCGCCAAGGCTGAGAGACGGCCGTTTACCCACAAAATCACCCCGATCAAAGCCTGCAAAATAAACAGTCCTTGCCCAATCGCGGCTGCACCCAAATAGCTACCGTCCACCGGCAACCCCCGAATCGCACGTACCACCCCCCACACACCAATTGCCAAAAAAAACATCCAGGCCATGTTAGAAAGGCCTTCATGCAGCACAACAACAAATCCCATCATAAACTCCTACTAACGGTGGCTAGTGGTTAGTTTGTTAGTGGTTAGTTTGGTTTGCTTACAACTAACCACCAGCCACTAAAAACCTCTTCCATCAAACGCCACAATTGGTTACAATCGCACCCTATGAACAATTCGGCGACTGACAAAACAAACAACCAAACCGACGCGGCTGAATATGAGCAAGCGTTGGATTATCTTTATAGTTTTATCAACTTCGAGGCCAAAAAACAGGACCGGTACATGGCTAGCAAGCTAGACCATACGCGTCCCGGTCGCCTCATGGACGCGCTAGCCAATCCCCATACGCAGTTTCCCGCCATCCACATCGCAGGTACCAAGGGCAAAGGCTCTACCGCCGCCATCTGCGCCTACACGCTGCGCGCCGCAGGCTATACCGTCGGCCTTTACACCTCCCCCCACCTGCAAGATTTTCGGGAGCGGGTGCGTATTTTAACACCAGATGATGCAGACGGCCGTATTTCCAAGCCGCAATTCATCCACCAAATCAACAACATTCGCGCCGTTGAAGACAAATTTCCAGACATCACCTGGTTTGAAATTCTCACCGCCATCGCCTTCCTGCACTTTGCTGCCGTAGGCGTGGATATTGCCGTTGTTGAAGTCGGTCTGGGCGGGCGACTCGATGCCACCAACGTCCTCACGCCCCTCGTCTCCGTGATCACCCGGCTCAGCTTTGACCACACTGATTTGCTAGGCAACACCCTCACCCAAATTGCCCATGAAAAAGGGGGCATTATCAAAGCTGGCATCCCTGTCATCACCGCCAACCAGGAGCCAGAAGCCGCCCAAGAATTATTAAAAATTGCCACCGAGCGAGAAGTCCCCATTAGCATCGTTGGCAAGAATTGGGAATATGTGGGAGGCGTTGCTGCCCAACCAAATCAGCAAACGCTTACCATTACCCACAGCCCCTTCCCTGAACAAATCCCGCCCGGCAGCCAATTCAGTTTGCCCTTGGGCGGCGACCACCAACTGGAAAACGCCACGGTTGCCCTGGCTGCTCTACAGCAAGTGCAGCCTCACCTTCCTAAGCTCACCCTGTCAACGATACAAGCCGGGCTATCCAGCGTGCGCTGGCCGGGTCGATTAGACATAATCCACCCCGGTGACAAAGCAACGCCCACACTGCTGGTCGATTGCGCCCACAATCCGGATGCCATCCACAAGCTGCGCGACGCCCTGCACCACAGCTTCAATTACAATCGACTCTGGCTCATTTTTGGCGCGCCTGCCGATAAGGATGTGCCCCAAATGTTGGCCGATTTGCTGCCGCTGGCGCACCACACCACCATGACCACTGCCAGCCATCCTCGCAGCGCCACGCCAGAGCAGTTGGCAGAAATAGCAGCAAAATTAGGGTTTGAGGTTACGGCCGTTCCCGACATGGCCACCGCCCTCACCACCAATTGGCAGCAAGCACAACCTGGCGATCTCATCTGCGTAACCGGCTCCATCATCGTCGTTGGCGATTTGCTAAATCAATGGGAAAGTCTACAATCCCAACTGTTGGCACACCAAGTTACGCACCAATCTCTTTAACAGCCACAGACCAGCTACGCTCTCAAAAATCTCTGTGCACTCTGTGGCCCATCTTTGGAAAAAACTATGTCACTAGACGAAGAATTTGGCTTCGGCCAATATCCAGATTTACTCGACGCTATGCCCGGCCTGGAGGACGATCTCTTCCCCCAGCGTGAAGAAACGGCCGATGCCGATGGTCACATCGAACTCGCCTTTCTACCCCTGCGAGACATTGTCCTCTTCCCGCAGATGGTAATGCCCCTCTTTGTCGGGCGCGAACGCTCCCTGGCCGCTGTAAAAGCCGCCATTGCCAACGACGAAAACATGGTCGTGTCTGCTCAGCGAGATAGCGATGTAACAGACCCCACTGCCAGTGACATCTATAGCCTGGGTACTGAAATCACTATTGGCAAAGCCCTTAAAATGCCAGACAACAGCACCAGCGTGCTGGCACAGGGCCGTCGCCGTGTGGAAATTGCTGAGTTTACCCAATGGGAACCTTATATTCGCGTTCGGGCCAAAGTGATTTACGAGCCGATGGATTGGGACCGCAACACCGAGGCCCTCATGCGCGCCGTGCTGACGCTATTCGAGAAAACCGTCATGCTCAACCGCAACATGCCGGAAGATGCCTACACTTTCGCCATCAACATCGACGAACCGGGCTGGCTGGCTGATTTTGTGGCCTCCACGCTGAACATTCCTATCGAGATGCGCCAAGACGTGCTGGAAACGTTTAACCCCAATGAACGACTACAAAAAGTGAGTATGCTGCTGGCTAAAGAGCTAGAAGTGCTGGAACTGGAAGACCAAATCCATTCCCGCGTGCAGCAAGAGATGGATCGCTCACAGCGTGAGCATTTCTTGCGTGAACAGATGCGCGTTATTCAGGGGGAGCTGGGCGAAGGCGACCTGTTTAGCCAGGAAATCTCAGAGGTGCGCGAGATGGCTGCCGCCAAGCCGCTGCCAGATGTTGTGCGTGCCAAGGTAGACAAAGAGATTGCCAGACTGGGTGCCATGCCGCCGATGTCGCCAGAGGTGGGCATTATTCGCACCTACATAGATTGGGTTTTGTCGCTCCCCTGGCTAGAAACGTCTGAAGATAATTTGGACGTGGCTCACGCGGCCGAGGTTTTGGACAATGACCATTACGGCCTGGAAAAAGTAAAAGATCGCATTCTGGAATATATTGCCGTCAAAAAGATCGCCGCTGACAAGATGCGCAGCCCCATTTTATGCTTTGTTGGCCCACCGGGAACGGGCAAGACGTCGATCGGCCGTTCCATTGCCAATGCGCTTGGGCGTGAATTTGTGCGGATTAGCCTGGGCGGCGTGCGGGATGAAGCCGAAATCCGAGGCCATCGCCGCACCTACATTGGGGCATTGCCAGGACGCATTATCCAGGCCATGAAGCGGGCGGGCACGCGCAATCCGCTGTTCATGTTGGACGAGATCGACAAGCTGGGCAACGATTTTCGCGGTGATCCATCCGCCGCCTTGCTAGAGGTGTTAGACCCAGAGCAAAATAACAGCTTCGCGGATCATTACCTCGATTTGGATTACGATCTGTCGCAAATCTTGTTTATTACCACTGCCAACTATTTAGATACGATTCCACCGGCGTTGCAAGATCGGATGGAGATTATTGAATTTTCTGGTTATTTGGAAGAAGAAAAGCTGGAGATTTGCCGCCAATTTCTGGTCACCCAACAGCTAAATGCACACGGCCTTGATAAGTTAGAATTGACATTTACAGATGAAGGTTTGCAGCGGATCGTTCGTGCCTACACGCAAGAGGCGGGGGTACGCAATTTGGAGCGCGAGGTGGCTAATGTGTGCCGTAAAATTGCGCGGGATGTGGCTGAGGAACGGCCGTATCCCCAGCAAATCAGCGGCGACAAAGTAGAAGAATTACTCGGCCCGCCCCGCTTTTCACAGGAAATGCTGCAAGATGAAGACCAGGTGGGCATTGCCACCGGGGCCGCCTGGACGGCCGCCGGGGGCGATATCCTGTTTATTGAAGTCAATCTGATGCCCGGCAAAGGCAATCTAACACTCACCGGGCAACTAGGCGACGTGATGCAAGAAAGTGCCCGCGCTGCCCTCACTTACACCCGCAGTCAGGCAGAAGCATTGGGCATCGACAGTGAACGGTTTGAAAAGACCGACATCCATGTGCATTTGCCAGAGGGGGCTGTGCCCAAAGATGGCCCGTCGGCAGGTGTGTCATTAGCGGCGGCACTTATCTCCGCCTTTACCAATCGGCCCATTTACCGAGACGTGAGCATGACGGGTGAAACCACGCTGCGTGGGCGGGTGCTGCCTGTGGGCGGCATCCGCGAAAAAGCGTTGGCAGCGCGGCGGGCAGGCATCACCAAATTTATTCTGCCCAAGAAAAACGAGCGGGATTTGGAAAACATCCCGGAGCGGCTGCGGGACGATCTGGAGTTTGTGTTGGTAGAGAAGGTAAGCGAGGTGATTACGGCCGCAATGCACCCACTACGGCCACACATTCGGAAACGGCCGTCGCGCCAGCAACCGCCACGTCCCACTATTCCCCCCACCAACCCACCGCCCTCCTGAGTTGTGGCAGAAATGGTAAGAAGCGGCGAAATCAAACTTTACAACACCATATCGGAATTCTACCAAGCGTTAGGCATTCCCCTAGCCCAGAAAACTGAGTTTACGATTCATAAAACCGATACGTTTCGGCAGCAATATCCCAGCAAGTCGCCACTCTTTAGAGCCAACTACTACACCATTGTCATCATTCAGGCAGGCCAAGGCAGCTACATCCTAGACAACCAAACTTTTACTACGCAGCCCTGCACCATCTACTTTACCAATCCCGGTCACATCAAAGGTTTTCAAATTGAGGAGCCTTATCAGGGTTACATCATCACATTCTCAGAAAATTTCTTAAAGCAATATGTTCATGAAACGGTATTTGATGAATTTCCCTTTTTGCTAGCCGAAACCGTGCCACCTCATTACCTTAAGCCCGCCGACTTTGCGCCATTCGTTGCTCTGTGCGATCAACTCATTGCCGAATATCAGCGCAGATCAGCCTACAAAAACAAAATTCTGGGCAACTTACTCGTTGTTTTTCTGCTCAAAATTAAAGAGATGTTTTGGGACAATTATGATCCCCAAGCGGAGGGCAACAGCGGTTCGCAAATTGTGACAACTTTCAAACAAAGTCTGGAAGCCCATTTCCGTGACTTGGTCGCTGACAAGACGGATCAAATCTTTCAGGTGCAGGATTTTGCCACGCTGCTAGGCTTGCATCCCAACTATTTAAGCACGGTCATTAAAAGCAAAACCGGAAAGACCGTTAACCATTGGATTATTGAAAAAACAATTGCCGAAGCTCAGGCACAGTTGATGCACTCTCAGCAATCTATTAAAGAAATTGCTTACCAATTGGGCTTTCAGGAACCTTCTTATTTTTCTAAATTTTTTAAGAAGCACACGAAGGTAACGCCTACTCAATTTCGCCACAAACACCAAACGGGTAGTAAAATCTGAGAAATGTATCAGACTGTCTGCCAGATTTGCCTTTAACCGCTTTGCCTCCTGGTTTATCTTGGAAACATCGTATCCGTTTTACAGACAAATCAGTTGAGGTGAAAAAAATGACGATATTAGAAAATAAGATTGCCTTGGTTACAGGTGGCAGTCGCAGCTTGGGCAAGGCAGTGGCCCTCCAGTTGGCAAAAGCAGGAGCAGATGTTTGTATTACCTACCATTCCCAGGCCGAGGCTGCCCTGCAAACGGCCGCAGAAATTGAAGCACTGGGTCGCAAAGCGGCCGTTTTACAAGTAGATTTACAAGGTACGGCCAACATCCCTACACTGGTAACGCAGTTCAAAGAAGTACTCAGTCAGTGGGGCAGCGATAAGTTCGACATTTTGGTAAACAATGCCGGGATCATCTGCCGAAAACCATTTGGTGTCGTGAGCGAAGCCGACCTGGACGCCCAATATGACACCAATTTCAAAAGCGTCTTCTTTCTAACACAGCAGCTTGTGGAAAGTTTGAACGACGGTGGGCGAATTATCAATCTCGGTTCTGGCACGACGCGCACGGCCTTCTTGCCGCTTATTGCGTATGCCACTATCAAAAGCGCGGTAGAATCGCTCACGCAATATTTGGCCAAGCAATTGGGCGAACGCCAGATTACGGTAAATGTTGTTTCACCGGGAGCGCTCGATACCGACTTTAACAAGGAGCTCTTTGAAGCAATGCCTGGAGCCAAAGATTACATTGCTTCGATCACGGCGCTGGGTCGCGTGGGTGTGCCCCAAGATGCCGCAAGCGTTATCGCTTTTCTTTGCAGCGACGAGGCGTGCTGGATCACCGGGCAGCGTCTGGAAGTTTCCGGTGGCGCGTATCTGTAAGCTTAATGCAGCGTGAAGAAACGGAGTGGGCATCTTGTGTGCCCATTTCTTCGCTAAAATCACATTGAAGGAGTAGATATGAAGTACACAAATTTTGGCAATACGGGCTTGATTGTTTCCCGCCTTTCCTTTGGCACGATGACCTTCGGCCAGGGCACGTTGGTTGGCGATCTGGTCAACGACCTGGATCAGCAAACGGCCGATCAGATGGTTGGCGTGGCGTTGGATGCCGGTGTCAACTTCTTCGACACCGCCGATGGGTACACGGGCGGGCAATCCGAGGTCATCCTGGGGCGGGCGCTCAAAGGGAAGCGCGACCACGTCATTATCGCCACCAAAGCCAGTTTCCGCACCGGTGAGGCGCTGACCGAGAGCGGTCTTTCCTACCGGCGCATTTTGCAAGCAGTGCAGGCCAGCCTAAAACGGCTGGACACCGATTATATTGATCTCTACCAATTGCACATCCCCGATCCTTTTACCCCACTGGAAGAGACCGCCCGCGCTCTCAACCATATTGTGCAAAAGGGGTATGTGCGTTACGTCGGTTACAGCAATTACCCGGCCTGGCAGGCGCAGCGGCTGCTGGACATCCAAAACCAGCGCGGCTATGCGCCGCTGATCAGCTCTCAAATGTACTACTCGCTGCTGGGGCGAGACATTGAACATAACACCATCCCCTTCCTGCAAGCCAACGGTCTGGGATTGATAGTGTGGAGTCCACTGGCAAGCGGCTTTCTTAGCGGCAAGTACACCCGCGAAAATGCAGAAGCCGCTGAAGGCCGTCGAGCAAAGTTCCCTTTCCCGCCGATAGACCTGGAAAAAGGCTACATGGTGGTGGAAAAGATGGCTGAAATCGCTGCCCAACACGACGCCAGCGTGGCTCAGATTGCCCTGGCCTGGCTGTTGGCCAAACCTTACGTGTCCAGCATTATTATCGGCGCCAGCAAGATGATTCAACTAGAAGATAACCTGGGCGCAGTGGACATAACATTATCCGCCGACGAGGTGGCAACCCTAGATGAGCTCACCGCTACGCCGCTCCCTTATCCCGCCTGGATGCAGCCCATGGGCGCAGACGAGATGGTAAGCCAGGCGCTTAGAGAATAAGCTGGACAGGTCTGCCAGGTCGCCGCAGTTGGTATGCCAACCTCGTTGCCAATGTAGAATTGATATTCAAATAAGTTAGGGTTGTCGTTGGTAGTTGATACAAACCATTAACCACCAGCCACTACCACAAAGGAGTTAAATCATGAAATTTGGCTTGCAAATTGTACGTTTTGATTGGCCGGGTAGTCCGGCAAATATTGGCTCGAAGTTAGCAGAGATTGGCCAAACGGCCGAATCCGCCGGATTCGACAGCATTTGGGTGATGGATCATTTCTTCCAGATGGACATGCCCGACATGGGCTTGAAGCCCGAAGAACCTATGCTAGATGGCTACACCGCACTGAGCTATCTGGCAGCAGTGACAGAGCGGGCCCGCTTGGGCACCATGGTAACAGGCGTCAACTATCGCCATCCTGGGCATTTGCTGAAAATCGTCTCCAATCTGGACGTGCTGTCTGGCGGGCGGGCTAACCTGGGCATTGGGGCAGGCTGGTACGAACGCGAGGCGCATGGGTTGGGCTTCCCCTTTCCACCGCTCAAGGAACGCTTTGAACGACTGGAAGAAACGCTGCAAATTATGAAGCAGGTCTGGTCTGGCGATATTTCAGCCTACCAGGGCAAACATTATCATCTAGCCGAACCGATGAACAATCCCCAACCGCTGTCCAAACCACACCCGCCCATCCTCATTGGCGGCGCAGGCGAGAAGAAAACGCTGCGGCTGGTGGCGCAATACGCCGACGCCTGCAATCTGTTCGCCTTCATGGGCAATGAGGAACTGGCGTGCAAACTAGACGTGCTAAAGCGTCACTGCGACGACGTGGGCCGGGATTACGCTGAGATTGAAAAGACGGCACTGGGCTTTGTCATGTTAGGCGAAGGCGGCATGTCGCCGTCCGATGTGATTGGCATGTGCCGTGGACTGGCCGAGGTGGGCTTCGACTCTTTCATCTTTAGCCTGGGCAACGTGCATGATTTAGCCCCCATCGAAGTTATTGGCCGGGAGGTCATTCCGGCTGTGGCAGAGTTTTAGCAGCACTTTGGAGTTGATCAATGAATGGAGTAAACCGCACCCTATGCGGTTTACTTTATTTCTTTCTTTGCAATCGGCACAAACCGATACGTTTTGCTCACTTCATCCACGCTAAACAAAGGGTGGTAGCGCGTTTGCACAGCCTCTAGCGGATAGATGAGTTGCTTCTTGTGCGTGGTTTCTAGGAGGTAGGTACGGCCGTTTTCCTCATAAGATACCCAAGCATGTGAGAGCAAACGCCCCTCATTGCCATTGTCACCAAACGCAGTTCGCCCCACCACAAACTCTGCCGGAATGTTTAGCTCTTTCAGCTTGCGCCAGGCCCACAAAGCGTGATCCTCGCAATCCCCTTGGCGGCGCGACTCAAATTCGCCGGGATGTTGCCACACGTCTCCCTGACCAAACAGCTCCCGATCCTGCACGTATTCACACGCCTGTAGCCAGCGGCAAATATCATCCAGCGATTGCACCTTGACCTGACTTTCACCATTGAGGTAGTGGTCAAACGGCCGTCTCGATCCCGCCCCAAACTGCGTGTGATGCACCTTGGTGGCTTCCTTCTCGTAGCTCAGCGGCAGTTGGTAATGGTACATCATCATATCCAATATCTGCTGCACGGCGACGGGCATTTCTTGTTGGCTGATCCGCAGGGAACGGCCGTTTGCCAGCGTCAGCACCAGCACTTTGGTTGGTTCAGGGGATCGATTGTTTTTAATAGTTAGAAGTCGCAGCGACGAAAGATCATCCAGCAAAATTTCCTGCTTGTGGAACGGAAAGCGAAGCACAATTTTGTCTGGCAACAGGGTCAGCCGCCAGGTGAAGTAAAAACTTAAATATAAGAACAGCCCACTAATAAGCAGTGACCATAGAGCAAAGAAAACCATAAAAGCTGCTTCCAAGCCAGACGTATCGAAGGCACTCCAAATGATGCCGCCCCCCACGAACCCACAAAGCAAGCTAATGCCCATGCTGAACAGAAGAGCCCGTAAACGGCCGTTCCACGTTTGCGGCAGCGGTTGGTGATCGTGTCGTTTTATCGTCATAACAGGTACAATCATATCCATATCTCTTACAATCAAAATGGCATATTAACTAAAAATAATTTCTCATGCGCGGTTTAAGTCATGTTTATTCTTTTTTTACAACTTTGTGTGAAAATCAATCTTGCACAAAAATCACAAAATCAACGCATAAGCGCTTGGAGGTTTTACCCGTGAAAAGAACAACTCTCTCGCTCACATTGCTGGCTCTGTTTGGACTGCTGCTTGTGGCCTGTGGTGGTGCCCCCGCTGCACCAGTGGCCGATACTGATACGGCCGTTATCAATGAAACCGGCACTGATGATGGTATCGTCAATACGGCAGCTCAAACGAATGTCGTGGTTGATGAGGCGGCGCAGGATACGGCCGTTGCTGGCGACATCGTCACCACCCAAACCTACATCAACCTGTACAACCAGCTCAACCGCTCCGTCGTCAACATTCAGGTTGTTGCTGAAGGCAGTGCCTTCAATCTCGACCAATTTGAAATCATTCCCAATCCCAACGACCCAGATGACGATGAGTTAGAATTGCCAGACGATTTCCACCAGGAGCTAGAAGCAATACCGCAGCAATCACAAGGCTCTGGCTTTGTCTACGATAAAGCCGGCCACATCATCACCAACAACCACGTTGTAGCTGACGCTATCAACATCACCGTCATTTTCTCCGATGACACCGAAGCTGAAGCTGAAATTGTAGGCGCAGACCCTGGATCAGATTTGGCCGTTATCAAAGTAGATGTCGATCCAGACCGCCTATTCCCGGTCACCATTGGCAATTCGGATGACCTGCAAGTTGGGCAACTTGTTGCCGCCATCGGCAATCCGTTTGGCCTTTCTGGCTCGATGAGCACCGGCATCATCTCCGGCTTGGGACGCTTGCTGCCAGGCGGCGCAGCCGCACCAGGTGGCCAACGCTTCAACATTCCAGACATCATCCAAACCGACACCGCCATCAACCCCGGCAACTCTGGTGGTCCATTGCTCAACCTGAGTGGTGAAGTGATCGGCGTCAACACCGCCATTCAAACCAATGGCACCGCCTTTGGTGCGACGCCCAGCTTTGGCGGCATCAGCTACGTGGTGCCCTCCAACATCGTCACCCAGGTTGTGCCTCAGCTCATTGAAAACGGCGAAATCGCCTACCCCTGGTTGGGCATCAGTGTCGCATATCCTACATTAGATGACGATCTGGCTCGCGCCATGAATCTACCCATTGAACAAAATGGCGTTCTTATTTCCCAGGTCATTGAGGGTAGTCCAGCAGACGAAGCTGGCCTGCGCGGCAGTGAAGAGCAAACCACAATCAATGGCTTTAATGCCTTCATCGGCGGCGACGTTATCACCAAGATGAATGATGAGGTGATCAACGATTTTGACGATCTGCTAACGTACATCGTGCGCCGCACCAGCGTGGGGCAAACCGTTACTCTGGAAATTATTCGCGATGGCGAGCCGCTAACCGTCGAAGTGACACTTGAGGCACGGCCAGAGTAAAAAGTATGCGAGTTTGCAGGTGGCAGGTGTGTGGTGTTACATGCACACTTGCCTACCTGCACACTCGCCTCCTTCATGCTAAAATTCCAATCAAGACCACGCAACGAGGTTATTCCCGTGATTATTGATGTCAATGAAGAAACTTTTATTCAGGACGTATTAGAGCAGTCCGAGGAGCTGCCGGTTATTGTCGATTTTTGGGCACCTTGGTGTGGCCCCTGCCGCATGTTAAGCCCTGTTTTAGAGCGTCTAGCAGAAGACTCCAGCCTGAATTTTGTATTGGCCAAAGTAAATGTAGACAACAATCCCAATTTGTCTATGCAATATCGTGTACAAAGTATTCCGGCCGTTCTTGCCTTTGTGGATGGTGAGGTGGCCGATGAGTTTATTGGCGTACAGCCAGAGCCAAAAATTCGCCAATTTATACAGCAGCTCATCCCCAGCGAGCTGGATGAAGCTCTAAGTGATATTCAGAGCCTGCTGGGAACGCGCCACTGGGCCAAGGCAGAGCAAGCGTTGCGCGAACTCATTGAAGAATATCCAGAGCGGCCAGATGTTGCTCTAAATTTAGCGAAGGCGTTGCTGGCACAGGGTGAAGGGTGTGAGGCACGTGAATTGTTAGCTGGCCTTAAAGATGGCCAGGAGCTTGTTGAGGCAGAAAAGCTACGGCCGTTAGCCAACTATCTTTGCCTGGTATCTGAAGATTTAACGGATGAGGAAGAGCTATCTGTATTAGAGATTCAATATCGGCAGGGGGCACGCTTGATTAGCCGGGGCAATTTGCCTGCGGCGTTGGACGGGCTGTTAGATGTGCTGCGGCAGGACAAACGATACGGTGAGGCGCGGCAAGTCATGCTGGCCATGTTTGCCTTGCTGGGCGACGAGGACGACCTGACGCAATCATATCGCACCGAGTTGGCCTCGGTACTGTATTAATCCCGGCTCCTCACATCGACCACAAATTCAAAAGCGATGAGTGAGCAAAACCTTATTGATTGGCTCCTGGAAGGGGATGTTTCGGTTCAATATCAGGTTCATCGTGATTTGTTGGCAACCGAGAACCCAGACCTGCGAGATCGCATTGCCACCGAAGGATGGGGGGCTAAGTTTCTCAGCTTTCGTAAGAAGGAAGGGCACTGGGGTGATCGCTTTTATCAGCCAAAATGGATTTCAACACATTACACAATTTTAGATTTAAAGAACCTTGCCATATCCCCAAAAACCGACGTAATCAGACAATCTATTGTACAAGTGTTAGAAACAGTCAAAGGGCCAGACGGGGGAATCTACCCAATTGGAGCAGAAAAGAAAAGCGATGTTTGCTTGAATGGTATGTTCTTAAACTATGCTGCCTATTTCCAAATGGCAGAAGATGCTCTTCGCTCAATCGTTGATTTCCTGCTGGCGCAACACATGGACGATGGTGGTTTCAACTGTTTCTCCAATACAAGGGGAGCGATACATAGCTCACTGCACTCGACGATTTCAGTTATCGAAGGAATTTTTGAGTATGCAGCAAACGGCTATCAATACAGAGTTGAAGAGCTACAGAAAGCGGAAGCCCAGGCAAGGGAATTTATATTGCAGCATAGGCTCTTTCGCTCTGACAAGACGGGCCAGATCATTGATAAGAAAATGTTGATGCTCTCTTATCCATCACGCTGGAAGTATGACATATTGCGCGCCCTGGATTATTTTCAATTCGCAGGTATTAGCTACGATCCACGATTGCAGGATGCGCTCGATATATTGAAGAAAAAAAGGCGGAAAGATAATACGTGGCCAGTTCAGGCAAAACATCCGGGCCAAACTCATTTTGACATGGAGAAAACTGGTGGCCCAAGCCGTTGGAACACGCTGAGGGCATTACGAGTCTTAAAGCATTTCGATAGCTTGTAGCAATTGACTAGCAAGGAGACAGATGTTTCCGAGCGTTCGGCACATTCGCTCTGCGTGGTTTAGTTTGTATGATTGTTTCTTCAAAGGTTACGGCCGTATTCCACCAAAAACCGCTGCTAGATTATTTGGCAGGCCGCTTTACCTACCAAACGCCAGAGACGTGGCAAGCACGTATTGAGGCGGGGGAGGTGAGCTGCAACGGCCGTATCGCCACGCCCCAACAAATCGTCCACCAGGGAGATGTGGTTGCCTGCAATCTGCCCAATCCGCCACTGCCCGACGTGAACCTGAACTACCAAGTTGTATATGAAGATAAGTGGCTGCTGGCGGTGAACAAGCCGGGTAATTTGAAGGTGCATGGACACGGCCGTTTCATCCAGGCAAACCTCATCTACCAACTACGCCACAATCACACGCCCCCCTACCCAGAAGCCATGCTTATTAATCGGCTAGATCGGGATACCTCCGGCATTGTGCTGCTGGCGCGAGACGCCGACACGCTGCGCACTGTGCAAACCCAATTTGCTGAACGCACCGTACAAAAAACGTACCTTGCCGTCATCCACGGCATCCCAAATTGGCAAACCCGCGAGGTTGATTTGCCAATTGGCCGCCTACCAAGTGCAGAGGGAGTTTACCGTTTCGGTATTGCGGAAGATGGGAAACCAGCGCAAACAACCGTAGAGTTGATACAGTCGTTCTCTCCCAATTACACCTTTGTGCGCCTCACGCCCACAACCGGACGCACCCATCAACTGCGTGTTCATCTGGCGGAATTGGGGTATCCCATCGTTGGCGACCGACTGTATACCATGAGCGATGCAGAATATCTTGCCTGGTGCGAGGACAAAAGCAGCGACAATGCGCCCCTGCTTCGCCACGCCCTGCACTGCGCCGAGACGACGATTTGGCACCCATACTTGGAACGGCCGTTCACCTTTAATGCCCCCCTTGCCTCAGACATCCTTACCTTCTTGCAATCCCTGACACCAAATTTCGCCGATGTCGTCTGAGTTCACTCATGCCTACTGGATTGGCGGCTCCCCCTGTGCGGGTAAAAGCACCATCGCCCAGCGACTGGCTGCGCAATATAGCCTACACCTTTATCAGTGCGACACGGAATTTGAACATCACCTCAGACAGAGCACGGCTGAGGCTTCCCCAACCATTCATCATTTGCACCAGCTAAGTTGCGATGAGCTGTGGCTGCGCCCCGTCACCGAGCAGCTAAACACCGAGATTGCTTACCATGCAGAGCGATTTGAATTGATTCTGGCCGATTTGTGTCGATTGCCAACTGAGCCAGTTTTGGTAGAGGGTGCGGAGTTGATGCCAACGGCCGTATTTCCCCTCTTAACTCGCACCAACCAAGCCATCTGGCTGGTACCGACGGCCGACTTCCAGCGACACCATTATGCTCAACGCCCCTGGATTCATGAGGTGCTGCGCGAATGCAGCCAGCCAGCCCAAGCGTTTGAAAATTGGATGCAAAGAGATATTGCCTATGCGAACTGGGTGCAGCAAGAAACGACCGTTCGCAACCTAAATTGTCTCATTGTGGATGGTTCCCATTCAATTGAGGAAAATTGCCAAAGAGTTGCGGAATCACTTCAGCTTCCCGACTAATCAAGGCACCTAAGCCACACACGACTGCTGTGGAAGGTGCTTTGTCCCGCCATGTCCCCTAATGCATCTGAGGTGAGCCAGTTGACGTTACGGCCGTTGCTCCACTTGCTCCACCTACCCTTGGGCGAGACCACCACGCCGCGCCGCACGCCATCGGTCACTTTGGCTTTGAGGTCACAATAACCACGGCCGTTTTCCAACCGAACCATCTCCCCAGTCTGAATATCCAATCGAGCGGCATCATCAGGATGAATCTCCACAAACGGCTCCCCCTCCCGCGCCACTAAGCCATCCTGATTAGCAAAGGTGCTGGTCGTAAAGTGGTGGGACGCTGGCGAAATGAGCGTGAACGCTTGGTCTGAAGGGAAACGGCCGTTCAACATCACCCCATCCTCCCCACCAGAATCCAGTTCAGCACGCCAACCTGGGAGTGGGTCTAGCCCCATTTCGGCCATCGTTTGTGAATACAGTTCAACCTTGCCGCTTGGGGTGGGAAAACGGCCGTCGGCAAAAGGCACGTCTGGCTCAATGGTGAACGGCAGCGTGCCTTCTTGCCTGAGCCGCACCAGCGTAATACCTGCCAGCACGGGATTGGTTACAGCCGTTGCCGTCAACACCTCCTCCAGCACCTCGTCAGCAGACTGGTGCAACCACGGCTCGGTAAAGCCCATCTCAGTAGCTAATAGCTGCATCACGCTCCAGTTACTCTTGCTCTCGCCAAGCGGCGGGATGGCAGGCTGGTTGTACGTCAGGTAAGTGTGGCCGTACCCTTTGTGCAGATCGGTATGCTCCAACTGGCTGGTGGCGGGCAGCACGATATCTGCTAATTCAGCCGTGTCCGTCATGAACAGCTCATGAACCACCGTAAATAAGTCCTCTCGCCGCATCCCCTCGGCCACCCGGCCCGCGTTGGGGGCAATCGCTGCCGGGTTGGAACCAAAGACAAACAAGGATTTGATAGGCGGATCATCAACTTCGCCCAGCAGCGCGGCTCCCAGCCGATTCATGTTCACACTGCGCCCCGGCGGCGGGCATAATGATGCTTTCCCCACCGCTTCGCCATCCCACTGCAAATAGCCGCTGGTGCTGTACGCTAGGCCGCCGCCGCGACGGCCGTACTGTCCCGTCATCGCTGGCAAGGCACAAATGGCCCGCACCGTCTGCCCGCCGTTAAAGTTACGCTGCAAACCGTCGGCTATCTTGATAAGGGCTGGGGTTGTTTCTGCATACAATCTGGCCAATTTGGCAATATTGTTCACCGACACGCCAGTGATGGCCGCCACCCGCACCAGCGGATATTCATCCAGCCGCGCTTTTAATTCCGGCCACCCCACGCTATTTGCCACCAGCCACGCCTCATCGTGCAAGCCAAGCTGCACCAGATGATTGGCCATGCCCAACGCCAATGCGCCATCGCTACCTGGCTTCGGCGCAATGTGCCAGTCTGCCAGCTTGGCCGTGCGCGTCCGGCGCGGGTCGATGACGATAACCTGGGTGCCACTTTTACGCGCTTGCAGCAGATGCGGCATAAAGTGCGGTGCCGTGCTCACTGGGTTGTGTCCCCAAATAATGACCAGCTTACTGTGCTGCACATCTTCATACCGCTGGCTGCGTCGGCTGCCCAGCGTCGCTTCCACCACAAATTCGGCTGCCGCACCGCAAATGGTGCGCTCTAACTGACTAGCCCCCAAGCGGTTCCAGAAACGGCCGTTCACCACCCCCATTTGCAGCAAGCCCAGCGTCCCACTGTAACTGTAGGGCAAAATCGCCTCTGCGCCATGCTCGGCAGTAATCGCTCGCCAGCGGCTGCCAATCTCGCCAATCGCTTCGTCCCAGCTTATGCGCTGCCACTGGCCGCTTCCCTTTGGCCCCACGCGCCGCAACGGATAGGTTAGGCGGTCTGGGTGGTAAACATGGTTGAGATACGGCCGTACTTTCGCACACAGCCAGCCCTGGGTGATGGGATGGTCTGGGTCGGCGTAAAATTTGACGGCACGGCCGTTTTCTACTTCGGTCACAATGCCGCAGGTATCAGGGCAATCATGTGGGCAAGCCCCGCGCACAAGCTGAGTAGCCATCTTTCACCTCTTAATTCTCTATCGAAAGATTTTACCATCAAGGAATAGAACGAGGGCAGCGTAAGTATGGCAGTATTGCCAAAAGAAGAAGGAAACGGAACCAAACCAGCCATTTATACGTTATGAACACCACACATTTCGTCTATTTTCCAACAATTGCTTTGTAAAAAGGTGACCCATGCAATATTTCAAGAATTCACGGACAAGCGTTCAGATTACATTGCTCCTCATTATCCTCCTTCTCCCTTACATAGTGCTTGCAATATTAGCTGGATCAATATTGTCAGTTCCTTTTTTCATTAAAACAACTCTTTGGATAATATCTATCACCTTTGGCACCCCTGTCATTCCAATCGCAATTGTGCTGATAATAGGTTATCTCTTATACAATCCAAAAAACGGGAAATTAAAGGGGCTATTTTTTTCAATTGTACCAGGCATCCTACTCTTAGAAATAATGAGCGTTGTCCTCCTTACTCTTTTTGCAACCGGTGGTGATAGATCGGAAGAGGTGCCTCTTATTGTGTGTAATCCTGAGCAAACGATTGCCTCTTCTCAACAAAGGGAAATAATTTTGGCTCACCCATTAATTATAGAGTTCAATCAAGAATTGAACCTGAACCAAATCTATGTTGAAGAATTTTCACCTGATTCAGACCCTGAATGCTTCTCAGAATTGGTAGATACAGTTTTTTTGCTGGCGTACAGATGGCCACCCTCATACTCCAATTTCGACATCATTTATACCGATATGCTAAGAGTCGTTCGCTATAAGGACGGCTCCATTGAAGGTGGGACTCGAGATTTTGATCTCGATCTTCAACAACTGATGCGCTACTCTGAAGAAAGAATCACAACATTAGAAAACGAACCCAAAATACAAGAATTCATCCTTAAAACTGAATTAGAAGAGGTAGTTCCTCTCAACTTTGGGGAAAATATTGTCTCTTTTGGATGTGATCCAAAGCGACAACCGTGTTCTCAAACTGCCTGGATTCAATATAACTTCAATCTTGGATGGATTGTTGGAGCTATGCTGCCAAATTCTTCAATAGAAGAATGGGAAGCATTTCCTGAAGTCAACGGCGCAATCAAATACACAGAAGATGTTTTGTCTGAACAAAATTTGAATTGTGTATTATCACAGGAAGTAGGCGAGCCGTCTTTTACTGAAATTCTTTACAACAATGGTAGAAACTTGGGAGATATAACGCTCTACTTTTCGTGCCAAGATATTTTGAAAAGAGTTTCGCTTCGGTGGGGCATAGATAACCATTTTAGCATTTTAAGTATAACTGACCATTAATGTCATGATGCCTAAAAGTGATTGGTCCTCTGCAATGAAATCCCCAAAGACGATACTTCCTGTGCAGCTATTCCGGGCGAGGAAAGGTATGTTGGTGCACAATGGTTTGGTCGGGCAGCAGGTGAACGAAGTTGAAGCCGGGTAGATAATCGGGGTCTTCTTGAACGATCGTGTCGTTAGGCCAGGCGGCAAATTGGGAAAACAGGCTGGGTACGGCCGTATACAGAATGCCATCCCGCACCGTCTGCATTGACTGGTGGATGTGCCCATAAAATACTCCCCGCAACCGATTTTTGGCAGGCAGCAATGCCTGGTGTAGCTCCTCACCATTGATCACCAGCATGTACGCATCCATCCAGACAGAGTTCATGGGCAGCACCGGGAAATGCAGAAAGACGGCCAGCGGTGGGCCGTCTATTGTTGCTTCTGCCCGCACAATTTCCATCTGTGCCTCAGACATCACCCCATGCGGGTCAATCTCATCAGGGCCACGCGCATCCAACACCAAAAAACGGTAACCCTTCGCCTCAAAAACATAAGACAGTGTGTCTAAGTTGGCAGAAAAGTTTTGGCGTGGCCCTAGCGTTAGATACCGTTGGATATCCCGCGATCGGTCATGATTGCCTGTGGCAAAGTAAATCGGTACATTCAGCTGACTAAAAATCTCGGCGGCTCGTTTATATGATTTCACATCTGGGTCGGAGACCACGTCTCCGGTGTGAATCACAAAATCCGGCGTCGTTGGCAAACTGTTAATAATCTCCACGGCGCGCTCAACACATGGCTGCGATTGAAAACCGTGACGACTGTAAACGGCCGTTGGCCCAATATGCGAATCGCTAATGTGAACAAAATAAACAGCTTCTGTAGGTTTTTGCATATACTTCCAAAGAAGAAAAAAGCGACGCTGAGTGTACGTATCGTACACAGCAGCGCCGCCTGCGTCAATGCTAAAATATTGACTGATTCCCTAAAAGATCATTGACCAGCCATCAAAACCGAGCCGAGATCAGCCACTAGCTGTGAAACAGTACCATCCATCAAATCAAAAAAGCCAGAAGGCGCAACGCCAATCCAAATGATGAACAGCATGAACGAAAGCATAATGGCCAGTTCGCCACCGTTCAAATCACGCAGCTTTTCGTTCTCAGGCTTGTCCAGCGGCCCCATAAAGACTCGTTGGAACATCCACAGCAGGTAAACGGCCGCAAGAATCACACCCGTCGTGGCAAAAGCGGTGAAAATCCAGGGATTTGCCCCCAACGACTCCGCACCCATCGAACCCAACAAAATGGTAAACTCACCCACAAAGCCATTCAAACCAGGCAAGCCCATGCTAGAAAGCGTCACGATCAGCGTCAAGGCACTGAACACGGGCATCACCTTCCACACGCCGCCGTAATCCTTAATTTCGCGGGTGTGGCGCTGCTCATACAGCACACCCACAATAAAGAACAACGCGCCAGAGCTAATGCCGTGGTTCACGCCCTGCAAAATTGCGCCCTGAATCCCTTGGTCGTTCAATGAGAAGATACCCAGCATCACAAAACCCAAATGGCTAATACTGGAGTAGGCTACCAATTTCTTCACATCTTTCTGGGCAAAAGAAACAATTGCGCCATAAATAATGCCGATAATGGCCAGCACAGCAATTGGCTGAGCAAAATGACCCGAAGCTTCTGGGAACAAAGGTAAATTAAAACGAATGAAGCCATACGTACCCATCTTCAGCAAAACACCAGCTAAAATCACGGAACCGGCCGTAGGTGCCTCCGTATGCGCATCTGGTAACCAAGAGTGAAACGGGAAAATCGGCACCTTAATGGCAAAGGCAATGGCAAAGCCAATAAACAGCCAATTTTGCACACCAGCAAAGGCGGCACGGCTAGCAATCAAATCTGGAAGCGAGAATGTTCCCACCCTGATGCCCATGTACAAAATACCTAGCAGCATCAACAAGGAGCCAGCCATCGTGTACAAAAAGAACTTGATGGCCGCATACACCCGATTCTTGCCGCCCCAAATGCCAATCAGGAAATACATCGGCACCAGGGTGAACTCCCAGAAAATGTAGAACAGGAACAAATCCTGCGCCAGGAACACGCCCAGCATCCCCACTTCCAGCAGCAGCATGAAGATGTAATATTGCCGAATTTGGGTGCTAATGGCATTCCAGGAGGAAGGAATTGCCAGCATCATGATGAAGGTCGTGAGCAACACCATCAAAATGCTGATGCCATCAATGCCCATGTGGTACTCAATGCCCCACGCTTTAATCCAGGAAAATTGATCAACCAGTTGAAGCCCGGCTACATCAGCTTTAAACTGCCCTAAAACCACCAACGACATGGCAAAGGTGGCAATTGAGGTGCCAGTGGCCACCCATTTCATCGCGTTGTCAGACGATTTACGCATGACCAGCAGGATAACAACGCCGATCAGCGGGAAAAATGTTAGAAGTGATAAAATACCCATTCTTTCTCCAAAACCAAATCTGCGAAGTTCGCATCTGAGGATGCTCACTCCTCGCAGTTTTTCAAATATTTAGCCAGCAAAAACCGGCCACAAGAAGTAAGCCAAAAGCGCCACCGTACCCAGCAAAATGCTCAAGGCATAGGTACGAGCATAACCCGTTTGCGACAGCCGCAAGCCGCCAGCCAGCCAGCGAGCCGCCTGCCCTGCGCCATTCACCAAGCCATCAACGCCCTGTTTGTCTAGCACGTCAGAGGCGAAGTTGGCAAAGACCACAAAGGTGTCGCGGATGATGCGTTCATGCACAAAGTTGTGCCATAAATCCCAATCAATTGTGTAACCCAGGAAGTCAGCCAGCCGGTTGAACAGCGGGATGACGCCCTTCATGTACAGCGTGTCAAATGGCAACACGGCCATCCACCAAATGGGCGTGCCTTGCAGCGGGTCTCGCTCGTCGGCAGACTGCCAACGATTACGGTAGACCAAATAAATTGCCGCCGCCAAAGCCAGCACCGCCAAAATGGTGGAGATGATTGCGACATCAAACTGCACCCAGGTTGGCGTATGGGGCAGATGAATAATGCCTTCTTCTGACAGATGGAACGATTCAATGGAATGCTCTAGCCAATGCTCCAGTGCTAAATTGATGCCGTAGTCATGGGCTTCCGAGGCGGTTTTGTAAGCCGTTTGGCTAAAGTACGGCAAGTTGAGTAAGCCACCCAACACAGCTAAAGCAGCCAGAATCATTAACGGCCGTGTCATAATTGGCGGGCTTTCGTGGGCATGTTCGGCCGCCTCATGACGCGGTTCGCCAAAGAAGGTCATCTTTAGCTGCCGCCCCATATAAAACGCCGTGCAAAACGCTGCAATCGTTAGCAGCCAGTACACAACGGTAAAAATAGTGCCATCGTTGGTGCTGGCATGGGCCAATATTTCATCTTTTGACCAAAAGCCAGCCAGCGGCACAATGCCTGCCAAAGCCAACGAGCCAATCAGGTAGACGGCAAAGGTTGTGGGCATCTTGTGGCGCAAGCCGCCCATTGTTCGCATATCTTGCGGGTCGAATGTGTCGTTTTCATCATGGTGCCCGTGCGAAATGTGGTGATGCCCGTGCTCCATGCCGTGAATAACAGAGCCAGAACCCAGGAACAACAAGGCCTTAAAGAAAGCGTGGGTAATCAGGTGGAACATCCCCGCCACGTAAGCCCCCATGCCTACGGCCGCAATCATAAACCCTAGTTGGCTCACCGTGGAGTAGGCCAACACTTTCTTGATGTCATACTGCGTAAAGGCAATGAGCCCGGCAAAAAGTGCCGTGGCTGCCCCGGTAAGCGCCACCAAATCTGGTGACGAAATGCCCAGCCCGGTAATGACCGTGCCGCTCTCCCGCACAATCTCAAACAGCACATTGCTACGCACAATCAGGTAAATACCAGAGGTCACCATCGTCGCTGCGTGAATAAGCGCAGACACGGGCGTGGGGCCAGCCATGGCGTCTGGCAACCAGACGTACAGCGGAATCTGCGCCGATTTACCAGCCGCGCCTGCCAGGAAGAGTGCCGTGATTGCCGTTAAAACGCCGCCCAGCGAGGCTTCAAACAAGCCAAAGTGAACCATGTGGCCGCTCTCAAACATCTCCACTGCGCTGTCGAAAACAGGCTGGAACTCTAATGATTTGAACGTCCAAAACGTGAGGCTCATTGCCAAAATCATGGCCAGGTCACCGACGCGGTTGGCTACAAACGCCTTGCGAGCGGCGTTGGCGTTCATCGCCTCGCCCTGCTCATTTACGCGGTCGAACCAGAAGCCAATCAGCAAGAAGGAACACAAGCCAACGCCTTCCCAGCCCACAAACAACATCAGGTAGTTGTTGCCCGTCACCAGGATGAGCATGAAAAAGAAGAATAGATTCAGGTAGGTGAAGAAGCGAGAGAAGTTGGGGTCGCCGTGCATGTAGCCGATGGCGTAAATGTGAATAAGGGAACCAACGCCCGTCACTACCAGCATCATCGTCACGGAGAGGGTGTCAACTTGTATCGCCCACGGCACATAAAAATCGCCCACGTTGATCCAATCAAACAGTAAAACAATTTCCGCGTGAAATTCGTGCGCCCGCAAGCCAAAAAACATAGTGACAGCAATGGCAAACGCCGCCAGAGCCATGAGGCTGGCAAACCAGCCAGACCATTTTTCACCCGTCTGCCGATTGTATGCCACAAAGCGTCGCCCAACTAAGCCATTGAACAAAACGCCAATGAGCGGAAAAATCAAGATTAGGGGAGCTAAACCAAAAATGCCCATAGTTAGCCTTTCATCAAGTTGATTTCATCAATGTTGATGCTCTTCTTGCTGCGGAATATGGTGACGATAAGCGCTAAGCCTACCGCAACTTCGGCCGCTGCCACGGTAATGACAAAAAAGACCAACACCTGCCCGTCCAGGTCGCCAAGATGCCGTGCAAAGGCCACAAAAGCCAGATTGGCAGCGTTGAGCATCATTTCAATTGACATAAAAACGATAATTGCGTTGCGTCGGGTCAGTACACCAAGCGCACCAAGCGAAAACAGAATGGCACTCAGGGCAATGTACCAGTTGATGGTGAGTTCCATAATTTATGCCTCTTTCTTCTTTCTGCGGGTGAAGACGGCCACGCCAATAATGGCGGCCAGGAGCAAAACGCCTGTTACTTCAAAGGGGAGTACATAGGCTTCAAACAGTCTGAGTCCTAACGCGGCGGGACTGGCATCTATAACGGCCGTTTCTCCCCCACTCCCTACGCCACTTTGAGCCAGCACAATGCCAAAACCCACCACCAGCAGCACCACCAGCACAATCGCCACTGCCTGATGATACCGTTCGCTGCCTTCAACCCCGGTGATGCCCTGCAACTGTTCCGCGCCCAAAAGCATGATCACAAACAAGAACAGCACCATGATGGCTCCGGCATATACCGTAATTTGCACCATAGCGATAAATGGTGCGTTCAAAATCACGTACAGCACGGCAATGGCCGTAAAATTAAGCACCAGCCAAAGGGCACTATGCACCGCATTTTTGCTACGCAGCATCATAATAGCAGAGGAGATAGAAACCAAGGCCATCAAGATAAACACAATAAAAACAGATCCACTTCCCATTTCAGTCGCCTTTCCTTAACCCAGCCTCGTCTAGTCCGGGTCTTCCATATCGGGGATGGATTTATCGAACGTGCCTGGTTCTACGGTTTGCGGGGTAGTACGGCCGCTTACCGGCACATCCACAATCAACATATCTTTCGTATAAATGGCACTCGCCCGATCGTAAAAGCTCAACTCATATTCGTTTTCCAGCACAATTGCCTGAGTTGGACAAGCATCCTCACAGTAGCCACAAAAAATACAGCGCAGCATGTTAATCTCATAGGTGCTGGCATACCGTTCGCCAGGAGAGTATCGTTCCTCATCCGTATTTTCAGATGCTTCCACAAAAATTGCGTCTGCCGGGCAAGCGGCCGCACATAAGGAGCAACCAATGCAGCGTTCCAGGCCATTATCATAACGCTTCAGTTCATGCCGCCCCTTAAACCGACGACGGACCGGCCGCTTGATGTCGGGATATTCAACCGTTACAGGGTCCTGAAACATATGCTTCAGCGTGGTTGCCATCCCCTTAAGTAGTTCACCAATCATAAAACTCTCCGACTAACCTAAACCAATCAGTTGCAGCAGCGAATCAAAAACGCCCTCTTCCCGCAAAACAATAAACACAGCTACGATAATGAAGTTAAAAACAGAAATAGGTAGCAACCGCTTCCAGCCCAACCCCATTAGCTGATCGTAACGAAAACGGGGGAATGAGGCGCGAATCCAAATCATCATAAAGAGGAAGAAGACAATCTTCAAAATCATGTAGAGAAAGCCCAAACCGGGCAGATCATCTACAAAGGGGCCGCGGTAGCCACCAAAGAACAGCACCACAATAATGGCGCTAAAAATGATCATCTTCATGTACTCAGCCATGAAAAACATGCCAAAGCGCATCCCACTGTACTCAACTGCATACCCTGCGGATAGCTCCTGTTCAGCTTCCAACAAGTCGAACGGTGCCCGTTGTAACTCAGCCATCATGCCAATGAAAAAGACGATGGCTGCAATTGGCTGCCGAAATGCAAACCAACCCTCTGCCTGGGCAGCAACAATGTCACCCAAGTTCATCGAGTCGGCCAACATGATGGGAATAAGAATAGTCAAGCCGAGTGCCAATTCATAGCTAATCATCTGTGCAGAGGCACGAATGCCACCTAACACAGCGTACTTGCTGTTAGAAGCCCAACCCGCCAACACTACCCCATAAACGCTAATGGAAGTAATGGCCAGCAAAAAGAGCGCGGCGACGTTTAATCCAGGGGCAATGGCAAAATACGGAGTAAATTCAGCCCCAAAAATGTTAATCTCACCCGCCCAAGGGAGTACTGCCAACAAGACGATGGCGGGCATCACGGTTAGCATCGGCGCCAGGGTATAGGTAATGCGGTCTACTTTGGCTGGGGTCATATCTTCTTTGAAGAACAGCTTCACCGCATCGGCCGCAGGCTGCAAGAAGCCAGCCAGCAATTTGCGCTCTCGCCCACCGCCACGACCCGGCAGCGGGATGTAGCCAGCACGGTTTGGGCCTACCCGCGCCTGCAAGCGAGCCAGCAGCTTACGCTCTAGCAGCGTGGTGTAGGCAAACCCGGTAATGACCGCAAATGAAATGATAAACCCTACAATTAAGGCACGCAGCGCAATTTGTCCTGGTGTCATACGTTTCCTCTCGTTACTCTAATTTGCGGTTTGCCGCAGTTTTAGCTCGACGAATCCTGCTTGGTAAGGCACACCACGCAACAGGGCAACCCCTTCTGGCGCATCCTCACTCACGCGAATCTGTGCTGCCATTGGCTGGTTGTTCACGTCGATCATGACGCTTTCACCAGTGGTTAGCTGCATGGAGGCGGCATCTGCCTGGTGCAGGATAAGTGTCGGTTTGGCCATCCGGTCTGCCAGCAGTTCGGTGTGGTTGATAAGCGTGCCTGGGGTGAAGAGTGCGGCCGTTCGCACCACAGCTACCTTTTCTGGCGCATCAGTAGCCACATCGGGGACATCAAAATGTTCCACATCGCCGGATTCTGCCTCAACCGCCCACTGCATCCCTAAACCAACCCGATTTTCGTAAGCGTTGCCACCGTAATACAGATCGTCACCGCCGACATCTGGCCACTGCTTTTCTACCTTGGCCAGGGCGCGATAATCCATTGCTTTGTACTGTGGCACGGCTTTGGCCAGATCACGGAAGACAAGGCTGGCCGCAAAAGCAGGCTTCTCCAAACCGACGCGCTCGCCAATCTGAGCCAAAATTTGCCAGTCGGGGCGGGCGTCGCCGCTGGGTTGAATGGCGGGATAGTACCGCTGCACTCGACGTTCACCATTCGTGAAGGTGCCTTCACGCTCCGCCCAGCTTTGTGCAGGCAACACCACGTCGGCTTGTGCGGCCGTTTCCGTCAGAAACAGCTCTTGCACCACCAAAAAGTCCAGCTTGCCCCGGTCAGCCAGCAGCCCGTCGCCGATGGGGTCTGCCGCCAGAATAAATAAGGCGTTCAAGTCGCCATTCTCAGCCGCCGTATAAATTTCAGCCGCGTTCATGCCCGGATTGGCCACAGCTTTGTACCCCGGCTCTAGTTCGGGATGAATGCCCGTATCCCAGGCGCCCTGCGTATTGTTGTGCGGCCACACCGGAATCAGACCGTTGTTCGGCCGTCCGGCGTGTGCCTCTTCATTTTTAATCAACAGCAGGTTGGCCAGCAGCTTGGCCACTGCGTCCGTTTCTTTGTAGGTAAGCCCTTCTGCGCCATAAAAAGCGACCACATTGTTGGCCTGCACAATCGCATCAGCCGCCGCCTTAATGGGGCTGTTGTCGGCATCGGCGGCGGCCACTTTAGCATCATTCACCAGTTGGCGCAGGGTGGTAACCGCCTGCCCTGGCTGGTAATAGATAACGTGGCGTGCCCATTGATCAAGCCGTGTGGGGCGCAAGTTCAAAACCACCACCACAGCGCCCCGTTCGGCCGCTTGCTTCACGCGCAGCCACCAAACCGGCACTTCTTCATGCAGATCGCTAGCAACCACCACTATGGCATCTCCCTGCCCCAAATTGAGCAGGTTGCTGCCCTGGCTAATGCCTACTTTGGCAACTACATCGCCACCAGCCAGCCGTCGGTTGGCTAAATCTATGTTGTTGCTGCCTAGCCCTTGGCGGATGAGCTTCTGGAAGAGGAACATATCTTCATTGCTGACGCGATCGCCGCTGAGTCCGGCAACGGCCGTACCATTCTGCTGCAACCGTCCGGCCACCGCATCCAGCGCTTCGTTCCACTCTACCTCAACCAACTCGCCATTTTTACGCATCAGCGGTTTCTTCAACCGATCTGGCGCGTCGGCAAAATGGTGGACAAAGCGATCTCTATCCGAAATCCAAATCTCGTTAACCTGCTCATTTTGCCGGGGCATGATCCGCTTAATCACGGAACGGCCGCCCGATTTTGCTTCTCGCCGCGTGCTAAAGGTCATATTGGCACCAGATGGCGAGTGTGGCGAGAGTGTGGCAACGGGCGTTAGTTCCCACGGCCGTGCCCCAAAACGGAAATCGGCCGTGGTCAATGCCCCTACCGGGCAAATATCGGTGGTGTTGCCGCTCCAGTACGAGTCAAAGCCAGGGTCAGACATGGTCACAATTTCCAGGCTGCGCCCCCGATTGTGAAAATGAATCACCGGATCATCCACAATCTCATCCTGGAAGCGCACGCAACGGCCGCACTGAATACACCGTTCTCGATCCAGATAAATCAGTTCGCCCAGCGGCACATGCTTGTCCAGCTTCAGCTTCAGGCTGTAATCCATGCGGCTGGTACCTTTGCCATGTTCCATTGTCAGGTTTTGCAGCGGACATTCGCCCCCTTTGTCGCAAACGGGACAATCCAGCGGATGGCTGGTGAGCAAAAATTCAATCACGTCTTCCCGTGCTTCGGTAACCGGCTCTGTGGTTGTGCGCACCACCATCCCTTCACTTACTGCCACCGTGCAGGCCGTTTGTAGCCCACGGAAGTTCACCTGCGGCGTGCCGTCCTCGTTTAGAACCAATTCGCCTGTGGCGCGGTCGCGCACTGGCAGGCCAATTTCTACTAAACACATGCGGCACATCCCCACCGGCTCCATTTTGGGATGGTAGCAAAACACCGGAATGGGATTGTCAATCATTTTGGCAGCGTCAACCACCAGCGTCCCTTTGGGCACGCTTAGCTCCACGCCGTCAATCGTCAATGTAACTTGGTCACTCATACATTTCCTCTTCCAGAGGGATTATTGTCTACATTTAATTAGTCAGTTGTTGGGGTGGGAACGGCCGTGTCCCGTTGCCCAGCTTTTACCTTAGCTTCATACTCATTGGCAAAATGCTTGTAAGTACCCAACACAGGGCTTGTGGCAAAATCACCCAGCGCACACAGCGTTCTGCCCCCAATCTTACTGGCAACGCTGCGTAAAACATCCAAATCTTCCTGAGAGCCTTCCCCCTTATACAATCTGGTGATCAGCTTATCCATCCAGAATGTACCTTCACGGCAAGGCGTACATTTGCCACACGACTCATGCTTAAAAAAGTGAGATAGCTTCATGGCTACCCACACCATATCCACCGTTTCATCCATCACCACCACAGAGCCAGACCCCATATCAGAGCCAAACGGCTTCAATCCTTCATAGGTAATAGGTGCATCCAGCGCATCTGCCACCACCACTGGCCCAGACCCACCAATGGGCAATAGTGCCTTAAACTGCTTGTCGCCTAAAATACCACCGCCATACTGCTCACCATAGATCAATTCACGGTAGGGCATCCCCATCTCCACCTCGTACGTGCCAGGATTCTTCACATGCCCACTCAGACACATAATCTTGGGGCCAGGGCTTTGCTCTGTACCAATAGACCGATACCAATCGGCACCGTTCAGCAAGATTGGCGGCACATTGGCCATCGTTTCCGTATTGTTTACCACCGTAGGTTTTTGATACAACCCTTCAACGGCCGGAAACGGCGGCCGCGTCCACGGCTGACCTAATTCTCCCATCAGCGAATTTAGAAGTGCCGTTTCTTCACCACAAATATAGGCTCCTGCGCCAAAATAGTTATGCATCTGGCAGCTAAAATCAGAGCCAAAAATATTGTCGCCCAAAATACCAGCTTCGTAACAATCACGAACGGCTTCTTCCATATGGTGGCCAATTCCCATGAATTCGCCACGCATATAATTGTAGATCGTCTGCGCCCCCACTGCGTAAGCCGCAATCATGGCACCTTCAATCACCTGATGTGGGTTATGCTCTAGCAACGCCCGATCCTTAAACGTGCCCATCTCAGACTCATCAGAGTTCACCGCAATATATTTATCGCCTGATGCTTTGGGAATAAAACTCCACTTTAATCCAGTGGGAAAGCCAGCACCGCCACGCCCCCGCAAGCCAGACGCCTTGACAATATCAATAACTTCGCCCGGCTCATACTCATTCAACACCTTCTGCAACGCCTCATAACCACCATTTGCCCGGTAGACGTCCAGTTTGTGTATATTTTCAATGTCTCGGTTACGCAATAAAATATGAGTCATTACTCAACCCCAATCAAAAAAGTGCCAAACCTATTTGGCATAGGCAGAAATCTGTTCAACAATTGACGGTTCTGGGTTGTCCGATGCTGCCTCTGCCCGTAAACGAGAAATTAACTGGTCGAACTTTTCCTCGTCCAGGTTTTCTTCAAATTTCAGATTGCATTGCAGCATAGGCGCACGATCGCAGGCAGCAAGGCACATCACCGTCTTTAGTGTAAACAACCCATCGTTCGTCGTACCCTCAACCGGAATGTCCAGCTTGCGCGAAATCATCTCCACAAACTCATCCGCCCCACGCAAGGCGCACGCCAAATCGTTACAAACCTCCAGCACGTACTTGCCAACGGGTTCCTCGTAATACAAAGTGTAAAATCCAGCCAGTGATAAAACATGCGTCGGATCTAAATCTAAAACATTTGCCACGTCGTGCATGGCTTCCCGACTTGTAAAGCCATACGCTTCTTGCGCTAAATGCATCAGTGGCAAAACGGCCGATTTCTTATTCGGGAATCGCGCTAAAATCCCTTTAATTTCTTCAGGATACTTTTCTTGAAGCAACATACTCTTTTACCTACCGATTACTACCGGTCAATTTCACCCAAAACAATATCAATTGAACCAATAATCGAAACCAAATCCGCCACAAACAACCCTTTGGACATGATCGGCAGCGATGCCACATGCACATAAGAGGGCGTGCGGAAATGCACTCTTGCGGGTTTTGGTCCACCATCGCCGCGCAAATAACAGGCAAACTCACCACGGGGCGATTCTATGCTCTGGTACACATACCCAACAGGTGCGCTAAACCCTTCTGTCCACAGCTTAAAATGGTGAATCACCGCTTCCATGCTGTGCCCTAATTCCGACCGAGGCGGCGGCACAATTTTGCGGTCATCAATGTTCACTGGCCCTTCAGGCAAGCGATCCATCGCCTGCTGAATAATCCGTAAACTTTCCCACATTTCTTTCATGCGGCAGCGATAACGCGCATACACGTCCCCATCTGTTTCCACGGGCACGTCAAACTCATATGTCTCGTAGCCGATATAGGGCTGTGCTTTGCGAATATCCCAATTTACGCCAGAGCCACGCAAACTCGGGCCAGTCAATCCCCAATCCATCGCCTGTTCAGCCGAAACCACACCAATGCCCTTCGTGCGATCCAGGAAAATAGGATTGTTCTTCAAAAGGGCTTCGTAATCCGCAATCTTTGCCGGGAAAAAGTCCAAAAATTGCCGCACGGCTGGTTCAAACTCTTCTGGCACGTCCCGCCACAACCCACCAGGGCGGAAATAGCTCACCATCATCCGCTGGCCAGCGACCATTTCAAACAAATCCAGAATGTATTCGCGCTCGCGGAAGCAGTAAAGGAAGACCGACATCGCCGCCAAATCCAGGGCATGGGTACCCAACCAAACCAAATGGCTGGCAACGCGTGCCAATTCAGTGAGAATGATGCGAATTGTTTGAGCACGCGGGGTTGCCTCAACTCCCAGCAGCTTCTCGACTGCCAAAACATACCCCAAATTGTTGGACATCGGTGAGAGGTAATCCATCCTATCCGTCATCACCAATGCTTTGGTGAAGGTTTTGGATTCCATACTCTTTTCAACACCGGTGTGCAAGAAGCCAATATCCGGGGCCAAGTTGACAATGTTCTCGCCATCTAACTCAACCAGCAAGCGAAGAACGCCATGGGTACTGGGATGCTGCGGCCCCATGCTGAGAAGCATATGCTCTTCAGCATTCTCAATTTCCATACCGGTGCCTACTTTGGCCCGAAGTTCTTCTACAGTTAACTCTTGGATGGTGTCACTACCAGAGGGAATGGTCATAATCAGCCTCTTATGAAAAATCTGTGCAGCTTACTCTTCAGCATATGGCTTCTTGGCGTCGATTTCTTGCCAATTGAAGGAAAATTGAACCTCTTCATATCCAAGCGGATAATCTTTACGCAATGGATGCCCTTGCCAATCTTCTGGTAAGAAAAGGCGACGAAGGCTGTCATTGCCCTTAAAACGAATGCCCATCAAATCCCAAACTTCCATTTCCAACCACGTAGCAATTGCCCAAACAGAGGCGACCGTTTCCGGCCCATCTTCTGGGTCTTCTACCCAGGTGCGTAATCTCAGCCTATGATTGTTATCGTATGAATAGAGATGGTAATTGACGGCAAACCGAGGAAAATCTGGCAAGAAGTCGTCTGCACAAATATCTGAAAGAAATTTGTAGCTTAAACCCGGGTCTGCTTTCAGCAGTTGGCAAACAGCCTTCACTTTGTCTTTGCGAATATACAGCGTTTGTTCGCCCCGAAAATCGTTACTGTCCTCAATGGCGTTGGGGAAAGCAGCTTTAATCTTCTCAACAACAAGTTGATCAGCGTTCATACTCGTTCATCTCCAGAGTGATTCTCTGATTTTAAGCGTGGTCTGTGAGTTTTTCGCCACGAATTTTTTCGTGCAAAGTCATGAAGCCGTCAATGAGGGCCTCTGGGCGAGGCGGGCAACCTGCCACGTACACATCAACTGGTACAATTTCGTCTACACCTTGCACAATGGCGTAGTTGTTAAATATGCCACCACAAGATGCACAATCGCCCATAGCAATCACCCATTTAGGCTCTGGCATCTGGTCATAGAGGCGGCGAACGACAGGTGCCATCTTGCGCGATACGCGACCAGCCACAATCATTAAATCTGATTGGCGGGGGGAAGGACGGTTTAGCTCCATCCCAAAGCGGGAAGCATCATAGTGAGAGGCTTGTGAGGACATCATTTCGATGGCACAACAGGCTAAGCCAAAAAGCATAGGCCACATGGCATTGGTGCGCCCCCAATTGACCAAATCTTCTAAACGAAGGGTGATAACACCCATATCTCCAAGTTTTTGTTCTATTCCCATTCCAGTATTCCTTTCTTCCAAACCCAAACATCACCAAGGATGAATAGCAACATGAAGATACCCATGACAGCTAAGCCGTATAGGCCCAATTTGCGAAAGGTAACAGCCCAGGGCACGAGAAGAATAATATCAACATCAAATAGAATGAACAGAACCGCAATGCGGTAAAATTTTACGGGCAAGCGTCGTTGAGCCTCACCTATGGCAACAATACCAGATTCATAGGGAATCATTTTGCTGCGGGCATTTTCTTTTGGTTTAGGGCCTAAATTTAAGGACAATACCGGGAGCAATACCGCAAAAAAGAGGGCTATGCCAATAAGCACAGCGATGGGGAGGTATTCAACTAATACAGGATTATTTTCCATAAGGTAAGCTACTCATGCCTGGGTGATCTGTATCACAATTTTGAAAAATATTGGCTGAAAATACTTTGTAGCGATATGTTTTTTCTTCCCATTTGATCTATGTGCATTCTATCACAAGCGATATGGGGGAGCAACAAGGGGCAGGTGCAAGAAGGGGGAGAATAGCACCTTCATATGTTGATTATTTTGCGCAAATTTTAAGAAAAAGCCCAACGGCCGTTTCCAGCCATTGGGCTCTATTTTGGGGAAGATTACAGCAGGGTTAGCTCAAATAATCCCGTAAAGCCTTGCTTCGGCTGGGATGCCGCAATTTGCGTAATGCCTTGGCTTCGATTTGGCGAATACGCTCACGCGTGACGCCAAAGCTGCGACCCACCTCTTCCAAGGTATGGTCCTTGCCATCGTTCAGGCCGAAGCGCATTTCTAGCACCTCACGTTCGCGTTCGCTTAAGAAGCCAAGCACGTTGCGAATTTGCTCGCGGAGCAGCTCTTTAGAAGCAGCATCAACCGGCTCCTGGGCACTCTCATCAGGGATGAAATCGCCATATTCTGTAGAATCCTCGTTGCCCACAGGGGATTCTAACGACATCGGATCCATGGAGATGCGCTTGATGTCCCGAATTTTGGAGACAGCTTGCTTCCACTTCCGATTCAGCACCGGATCGATGGTTTGGTCATCTTTAATCGCTTGCTTGATCGCCTCCGACTCCTCTGGCGTCAGGTAATCGAGTTCTAGAGCCAGCTCTTCGTCGCTAGGCTCATGACCTAACTGCTGCACCAGGTCGCGCTGGAGCTTGACAATTTTGTTGATGGTTTCAAACATATGCACCGGAATGCGAATGGTGCGAGCCTGGTCGGCAATGGCACGGCTCACCGCCTGACGAATCCACCAGGTTGCATACGTACTGAATTTGTACCCTTTGGTATGGTCGAACTTCTCCACTGCGCGAAGCAACCCAACGTTCCCTTCCTGCACCAGATCGAGCAGGTGGATGCCACGTCCCATGTACCGTTTGGCCACAGAAACTACCAGACGCAGGTTCGCCCCGGTCAGGTTGACTTTGGCTTCTTCGGCCAACTCGTAAACCATAAATTCATTATATTTCAAGCCTACCATATCCTCAGACAACCATTCACGGAAAATGTCTGACGGGGGAAACTGGTTGTTGGCTTTGTATTCACCGGCTACGCGACGAGAAATATCGAGCGGTAAAAGGTAAACGGCCGTAAACATATGAAAACAAGATTGAGCCAAATCTGTCCAGGCGTCATCCTGCCCCCAGTTACCGTTGTTGAGATATTGACGCAGATAAGAGCGTTCCTGGGTACGCCAGCCTCGGCGAAGGTCACGTGCCTCTTCAATGAACGCCAAGACATCAATGCCCTCTACGCCTAGCACCCGGCGCGCTTCTTCAACCACTTGCCAATTTTCCAGCAAGTTGACGTAGTTTGCATTCATGGCCAGGAAATCGACTTCCTCTTCGGAATCTGCACCATCTTGGTTGACATCATTGTTCAGGCGATCCAGCACGGAAGCGGCTGTCAATTGAGTAGAAAGCCAAATCTCCTGATCGGCTGTGAGCAGTGGAACTTGCCCAATCTCTTTGAGGTACGTATGCACAGGATCGTCTTCAACGGTGCCGGTAAGGTAAGACGTCGTTTCTTCTTTGGCGTCCTCTTCGTCAGGGTCGCTAAGCAAGCGAGAAGATTCGCTGAAATCATCCAGCGTTTCCCCTTTGTCAGAGACGATACGAATGTTCAGTTTCTGCAAACGTGCGTATAGCCGCTCCGCCTGTTCCTCATCTGCTGAGGCGAGCAACGCTTGCACATCGGATTCATTAATTTCACGAGAGCGGCGGGCTTGTTTTACCAACGCTTCAATATCAATAACTTCTGCTTCGTTCTCGTCTTCATCTTCGATATTTTCTTCGAAATTATTATCTAATTGAGATAAATCCATTGCTTATATTCCTAACCCGATGGTTATTAAGGCTTTGCACACTTTGAGCGATGTGATTTTACTTTATGATATGAATCGGACACTGCTTATTGATGTTATTTGTGGCTTCAAAAACGGCCGTTCAACGCATCTTCTGCCCGGCGACGACTGGTGGCGGACATGGCATCTCTGGCTTTGTTGAGCTGCAAGACAGCTACAGGCAACTCGCGCAGCTGCTGCTGGTAAATAGCCAAAGCCTCACTGTCGCCTTCGCTTTGCGCCTCATGAAGCAAATGCTTTACCTCGCTCAACAACTGCCGCACCTTAGCCAGACGCCAATCCAGCACAGATAAGACAAGGGTATCGGAAATACGCTCAAGCTCAGTTTCTGGTGATTGGGGTAATGTCAGCAAGAACTTCAACCGATTTTGAAGCGTCTGTTCTAGACTATCCCACAATTCATCAATCGTGACAACCGGAGAAGCACCTATTAAATGGTACATTTGTCGCATGATGGCGCGGTCTTCTGCCAGCAGAAAATCGTCATCCATCACCTTCGTCTGGCCACACTCTTGCAACTTCTGGTTCACGCGCAATACCAGGTTGGGTAACCGAATTATTTGGTGCAAAAAATCTGCCTGGCGCATGTCGGTGGCAATGGGGCTGACGCCGCTGCGCCCTTTTTTGGGGACTGTTGCCCAGCCAGCATGACCTTTTTTGCCAGTTTGGATCGGTTTTGAGGTAGGAGCTGCCGTTTCTTCACGCCGTACGGTTCGCCGGGGCTTTTCTGGCAGACGAATTTGCCGCAACGCCCGCTCATCAATACGTAGCGTGCGTGCCAACTGTTGCCAATAGTGATCCCGTTCAATGGGGTCTTGAATGTCTTTAATGAGGGGGAGAACTTGTTGGGCAACGGCCGTTTTCGCCTTGGCATCATTCATATCCAACCCAGCGGTCGCTACAGAAATTACATACGCCACCACTGGCTTGGCCTGCGCCACCAGCTTGGGCCAATCCTCAGGATTTTCCTGAATGATGTTGTCTGGGTCTTTGCCTTCTGGCATAGTGATAACGCGAATATCTGCCTGTAGCCGCCCTTCATGATGAACAAGGCCGCGTGCATCAAACTTTACTTCTACATCGCGGTCCAGGGTCTCGCGCGCCACCTGCAAACTGCGCAGCGTCGCCTGGGCACCGGCAGCGTCGGCATCCAGCGCCAGTACAAACTGCTTGGTGTACCGCTTTAGCAAGCGCAGCTGCTGTTCCGTCAATGCGGTCCCCATCTGAGCTACAATATTACGAAAGCCCGCCTGCCACCCTTGCATCACGTCCATGTACCCTTCGACAATCACCGCCTGTCGCGCTTCCCGAATGCCGCGCTTGGCACCATCTAGCCCATAAAGCAGATGGCTTTTGTCGAAGAGGGCTGTTTGCGGTGAATTAAGGTATTTGGGAATGCCGTCTTTTTCCAATGTGCGTGCGCCGAAACCGACGATACGGCCGTCTACATCCCGAATAGGTATCATTAGGCGGTTGCGAAAGCGGTCGTACTTGGTACCTTTGTCTGGATTTTCTGTGAGCAAACCCGCCGCCAGCAGCTCTTGGTCGCTGTATCCCTGCATGTTAAAGTGAGAGCGACAGGCATCCCAGGAGTCTAAGGCAAAGCCCAGCGCAAAGTGGGCAATTGTTTCCTCATTCAGACTGCGCCGCGCCACATATTGCCGGGCACCTTCTGCTTGGGGTGCATGCAAAAAGAGCTGATGAAAATAATCCGAAGCCGCCTGGAGCAGGCCTGCTTGCTTGTTTTGCGCTTTTTGCTTTTCTTTGTTGACTGGTTTGGCTTCTTCCAGGGTTACGCCTGCCCGCTGAGCCATGTTTTTCAATGCTTCTTTGAACTCCCATCCTTCTTTCTTCATCACGAAAGAAAACAGGTCGCCACCTTCGGCACAGGCACCAAAGCAGCGCCACGTTTGGGTTTCTGGGAAGACAAAAAAGGCAGGGGTACGGGTGTTTTGGTGGAAGGGGCAAAAGCCAGCGTAATTTCGCCCTGAGCGGCGCAAAGAAACGCTCTCAGAAACAATATCTACCAGATCAAGCCGACTTTTAATTTCTTCAGTAACAGTCATTGGTCAAGGACAAATCCACATTAGACAACTGACGTAAATTATACCGTAGACCTTACAAATGTTCTAAAAGTTAAGGGGAAACGGCCGTATTCGCTGAGCAACGTTTCATAATAATAGCCAGAAGCAAAAAAGAGGCAGCTTGCCCCGCAAGCCACCTCTTTCACTTATTCAACAAGGTCCCAACAAATCAATTAATGATACTACCTAACAAAACAATATCCCCTGTGCGCTGTACGCTGCCGCCTTCTGGTTCAATAGAAACGCCGATAGAGTCAAAAGATTGCAGTGGCTCAGTCGAATTAACTAACAATACGCCCTCTCCATCTGTGTCCACGCGGAAGGTTTCGGCCGTTTCATGTTCCGTACCGCGAATAAGCAATACCTGATAGACAGAATTTTCTGGCAAAGCTGGCATTCCATCTACGATAAGCAAGGCTGTATTCGTTTCAGGATCGATCACAATTTGAGCAGATGCTTCTGGCTGATTTTCTGTACCTGGCAGGGTCACAGCATAAATTGAAGAGGAGTCAAACGGCCGATCCGCCAACGCATTGGTCAGTTCATTTTCCAGAGCCGCACTGTACGCTTGCAATTCTTCCAGATCAACAGCTATTTGATTCATCTCAATTTCTAACGTGTTGTTGGTAGCAATCAGTTCAGTATTATTTTGGGCCAGATCGTCAATTTGCTGATCCAGTGCCTGATTGGCAGCTTGTAATTCAGCTACACGCGCGGTGAGGCTGAGGTTTTCGCTATTCAAGGCATCGAAATCGGTGCGGAGGGTGTTGTTCTCTGAGGTAAGCTGCTGTACGTCCTGGTTCAGTCCATCTATCTGCCGACTAAGCGATAAGCCCCAAATGAGCAGGAAGACGGCCGTTCCTAAAGTAACGGCCGTTACCACTGGGTTGCTAAAAAAGGCGCGTACACTATCCCAAAAAGTGGGTTTTGGGGGAGCAACGCGTTTGGGAGAAACGGCCGTTTGCCGCTGAGGTGCTTCATGTATGGCCACATCCGCCTCAATGCGGGCAAACAAAGCCGCCTCCGCCTCTGGCGATGGCTCGAGCGGGGGTGCCGTATAGGGCAGCAAGGCGGCCGAAGCATAGGCCTCTTCCAGCATGGCCGCAGCCTGTGGGTTTTCGGCAATGTACGCTTCTACCTCAGCTTCTTCTTCGGGCGATAATCCGCCCAAAGCATAAACAGCGAGCAGCTCCTCAATTTGCTCGTTCATTTTATTCCTCAAACCCTTGTGCCTCTAGAGCACGCTTTAATTTATCCAACGCCAGGCGGGCGCGCGTATTGATCGTGCCAAAGGGGATATTGTGTTCTTCGGAGATTTGGCGCCGCGTTTTGCCCTGAAAATATATCCACTCGACCACGTTACGCTGCTCCTCTGGCAGCGAAGTCATGGCCAGGTGAACCTGTTCATGCCGGAAAATCATCATGGCAGCATCGGCGACATTGTGATCAGCCTTGAACTGCGCACTAGACTCTACCAGTTCGTGGTGCATATCAGGCAACGCCTGCATTTTGATTTTTTGCCCCCGCCGTACAATGTCAATTGACAAGTTGCGCGCAATCCCAAACATCCAATTGGGAAACGACCCCCGCTTTGTGCTAAATGAAGCTGCATTGTGCCAGATGCGCCAAAACGTTTCCTGCATCACCTCTTCGGCCGCTGCCTTGTCTCCTAAAATCTTATACGATAACCCTAAGACCGAACGCTTGTACCGCTCGTAGAGTACCTTGTAAGCAGCAACATCTTGCTTCATTACAAGTGCCATTAACTGCTCGTCACTATATTCATTCATATTTACAAATATGACTGCCTGATTTAGCCTAACCGAATATGAAAATGGCCTTGGGTCACAACGGCCGTCTATAAACCAATAGTGCTTTAATCAGTATCCTTAACTACGGATAAGAACCCAGTTTGTACCTGTCCAATTCAACTTTACTAAAACCCTTCCAACTCAGACAAATCAGCCAGACCATTGGCTAGAGCCGCAATATGCTGCAACAGTGCCAGACGATTTTTACGCACGGCCGTATCCTCGTCCATCACCAGCACATCATCAAAAAAGTGGGTAATCGCTGGCTTCAGGTCACGTAGCGTGGCGACGAAGGTGGGCATCGTGCCGTCCTGCTGGGCGGCGGCTTGTTGGTAGGCGGCAAGTAGCTGCTGCTCGGCAGGCAAAGCAAACGCATCGGGACGCAAGGTGAAGGTTTCGCTTTGGCTGCGGGTGATGCGCACGCAGCGGGCGTAGGCGTCCAGCAACTCTGGCCACTCCTCAGCTTCAATTGCTTGGCTTAAAGAGGTCGCCACGCAGGAAGCGGTAAATGGATCGTGACCTAATTCTGCCAAAACCGCCTTCACCACAAAAGCGGAGTGACCTAAATCGCGCAAGACGCCTTCGAGACGGCCGTTTACAAATCCCATCACCTTTTGCAAAATCCCATCATCACACGGCACTGGCAGCAGCTCGGCAGCGGCGGCAAAGGCAGCTCGCAAATCAAATGGCTGCTCGTGGGCAATCAAATTTTCGATAAGGTGCAGCGCAGCTCGGCGCAGGGCAAAGGGATCGTTAGAACCCTTGGGAGCGAGTCCGGCGGCAAACAACCCCGCCAAACTGTCCAGTCGATCCGCCAAGGCAAGGGTCATGCCTGCCCCACTGCTGCTAACGGCACTGTACTGCCCCGCAATCGCTTCGGCGATGGCAGCACTTTCGCCGCTGCGCTGGGCGTAATGGCCGCCCATGATGCCCTGCAAGGAGGTCATCTCGACTACCATGTTGGTTGCTAAATCTGCTTTGGAAAGGGCGGCGGCGCGAACGGCCGTTGCCGTTTCAGCCTCGTTCAAATTGAGCATTTTGGCAATCGTGGGCGTGAGCTTCTCCAGTCGGTGAACTTTATCCAGCATGGAACCCAGCTTGGCCTGGAAGGTGAGCGTAGCCAGATCAGGCAAGAAGTCGGCCAGTTGCCGCTGACTGTCCTGGTTATAGAAAAACTCGGCATCGGCAAAGCGGGCTTTGAGTACGTGCTCGTTGCCGTTCACCACAAAATTCAGGTGCTTCTCATCCCCGTTACGCACGGCAATGAAGTAGGGCAGCAGTTGACTCTTGGCATCGTAGACGGGGAAGTACCGCTGGTGCTTGCGCATCACAGCCACCAACACCTCCGCAGGCAGGGCCAAGAAACGCTTGCTGAACCGACCGCGCAGTGGCGTCGGTTTTTCTACCAGATTGGTCACTTCGTCCAGCAGTGCCGCATCTTCGGGGATGGTACCGCCCATTTCGGCTGCCAGCTTGCTAGAGACGGCCGTAATTTGCTCTCGCCGTTTTTGCTTGTTAATAACGATGCTGTTCATCCGCATGATGCCGCCGTAGTTGCGGGCGTCGTTGATGATAATTTCGGGGGAGTCGTACGGCCGTAACCCCCGGCTGGTGCGCCCACTGGCGATGCCAGCATAGCTAAATGGAATCACATCTGGACCAAATAGAGCCACAATCCAGCGCAGCGGGCGGCTATAGCTGATGTTGGTCTGGTTCCAGCGCATGCTGCGCTCAAACTTAATTCCGGCAATGAGATCGGGCAGCAGTTCAGCCAAAACAGCCGCTGCGGGACGGCCGTCTTCACGCACCACCGCCGAAACATACCGCTTGTCACCTTCTTCCACAATTTGCAAATCGGCAACGTCCACACCCTTGCCTCGCGCAAAACCGATGGCGGCTTTGGTGGGTTTGCCGTCGGCATCAAAGGCGCGGTCGGCAGGCGGTCCTTTCGCCACCGATTCCAAATCTGGCTGACGGCCAATAAGGCCATGCACCTGCACCGCCAAGCGGCGCGGCGTGCCGTCAATTTCAATTCGATCATAGGTCAGGCGCGCATTTTTGAGGAGTTCAGGTACGTCCGTTTGCAACTGCTTCACCGCAGCATCCAGATCAGAAACCGGCAGTTCTTCGCTACCAATTTCCAGCAAAAACGTCTGCGGCGTCTCTGATTGGGCAAACTGGAATGTTTGGGGGCGACTGAGGGAAACGGCCGTTTCCTGTGGCTCTTTCAGCAGTGGATGACCAAGCTCCTCCCGTTGGGCTACGTATAGTTCAGACACCTTGCGTGCCAAGCCGCGCATCCGGCGGAAGTAGTTGGCTCGTTCGGTCACGCCCACCGCGCCCCGCGTATCCAAAATGTTGAACAGGTGGGAGCATTTCAGGTTGTAATCATGCGCCGGAATGACCAAACTGGCTTCGATGCACCGCTTGGCCTCACTTTCGTAAGTATCATACACTTGGCGAATGCTGTTCACATCAGCCACTTCAAAATAGTAGCGGCAATGTTCAATTTCGCTTTGCAGCAGCACATTTTCGTAGCTGATGCCCGCACCGTAAGCCATCTCCCAGACGCTTTCCACACCCTGCAACGCCAGGGTGATACGGTCTAACCCGTAGGTAATCTCCACGGAAACTGGCTCAAGGGTGATGCCACCCGCCTGTTGAAAGTAGGTAAACTGGGTGATCTCCTGGCCGTCGAGCCAAACTTCCCAACCCAGCCCCCAGGCACCCAAAGCCGGGCTTTCCCAGTTGTCTTCCACAAAGCGAATATCGTGGCGGCGGGGGTCGATGCCAATCGCTTCTAAACTTTTCAGATACAGCTCTTGCGGATTGCCCGGATCGGGCTTGAGGATGACCTGAAGTTGGTGGTGCATCTGCATTCGGTTGGGATTATCCCCGAAACGGCCGTCATCTGGCCGAATGCTGGGTTCCACATACACCACATTCCACGGCTCCGGCCCCAGCACCCGCAGCACTGATGCGGGATTCATCGTCCCCGCCCCAATTTGAACATTGTACGGTTGCTTCACCAAGCAACCTTGCTGCTTCCAGTAATCTAACAACCTTAAAATAATATCTTGAAAACTAAGCGTTTCGCGCATGCACACCTTTTTAAGCCACAGAGGTCAGAGAGGTTTTCAGAGAAGAAGCCATCTTCTTCATGATTGATCTGTCGCTTTTTGCAATAATTTCATAACTCGAATGAACAGCCGACGATTATAGCATGGGGCCAAAACGCTGGCATCTTACCTGAAATGTAATCACGAATTTAACGAATAGTCGAATATCACGAATTTTTTATTCGTTTCATTCGCAAAACTCGTATCATTTGTGATTAAGTTTTTACTCTGGAGGCAAAAGGAGGGCTGCTTCGCGGCGGAGGCGGTGGAGGAATTCGACGGATTTGAGGTTGCGTTCGAGAACGTAGGTAATGTAAAAGTGCATTACGTTTTCAAGCTCGGTGTGGACAGTGCGCTTGAGGCGCAGGGCGTGGACAGTGTTCCACGGCCGTGTTTGCAGATAGCGAAGAACTTTGATAGCAACGGCCGTTACCGGCATCGCCCGCCGATCCTTATCACGACACTCCGGGCACAGCACCCCACCCAACTCTCCGCTAAAAAATTGATCCTGCTCTTCGATGGCCTCACCACAGGCTACGCAGTGGAATAATTGCGGCCGAAACCCAGCCAATCCCAACAAGCGCAACTCATAAAAACGGGCAATTAGCAGAACATCGTCGTGGTTGGTGAGCCAGCCAAGGGCATCAGCCAGCAGTTGGTAGAGGCCACTGTGCTTGTCCTCCTCCACCGTGAAGCGATCCAGCAACTCCACCAAGTAAGCGGCATAGGTCGTCAGAATGAGGTCATCACGCAGGGCGGTGTACGGCTCCACCATTTCCGCCTGAGTCAGAATTGCAAGATCGCGCCCAGTGGCAAACAAAAAGTTGGAGCGCATGAACTGCTCCACATGCCCTGTTTTGCGACTTTGCGGCTTGCGTGCGCCTTTAGCCACCGCCTTGATCTTGCCAAAGTCGCGGGTGTAAAGAGTAAGCAGGCGGTCTGCTTCGCCAAAGTCGGTGCGGCGCAGCACAATCGCTTCGCTACGGAAAGTACGTTCTCTCACCATGCAGGTAGTTTATCAGAAAGCGTCTAGTTGGGTGAGTAGTTGGATGATACGGACTGTGAATCAAGGCAAAGCGCATCATGCGAGGCTAACGGCCTGGTGGGAAAATGCTAACGGTGTCACCTGGTTTGATCATTTGATTGGGGCCGTCTTCAAAGCTGATGTTACGGCCGTTTAACAACACCCGCCACCCCTTCTTGGCCCAGTAGCGCTTCTCCAGAACCAACCAGGGGCGTCCCTGTTCATCTAACCGATCTTTGTCTAGCCATTCCACAGCTAACACGTCGGGGCGCATCTGAGGGAAATAGTTAAAGAAGCGCACCAGCAACGTCTCTGCCCGGCTGTCCTGCGGCAAATGCATCGTCATCTTTTGCCGTCCCGTATAGTTACGCACCCGGCCAAAAAAAGAGAGCTCAACTGGAAAATCGCCATCGTCCCAGGCGCGGGCAGTTTCGTAACCCAGCAACATTAGGTGCAGGTGCAGGTTAAGCAACTTGTTCCAGCTAGCCAGGGCAGTCGGCACGATGGGGTTGCCAGGCATTTCCTCCAGCAAAAAGCGGGCAAAGGTGGCGTTCACCAAACTAATGGAGCCCGTAACGTACATTTGAGGCACGTGAATCTGGCGTGGGCCGTGCGCGGCATGAATCTGCCCGGCACGAAACAGATAGTGGGCAAAATCGTGGCTCAGGTCCAGCCCCAGCGTGCGGGCCAGCCAGACAGTGAAAAAGCGGCGGCGTTCGGCTAAATGCTCGGCATCAGCCCCTTTTTCCCACCCCAGGATAACGGCCGTATCATGATGGTTGAGCAGATAATCATACGTGCCCACCACCAGCTCATGGCCACGCCTAAACAGTGGCTCTACGGTGGCCAGCATCGCCTCAAAATCTGGCTTACCTAGACCCAAAAAACTTTGCAGCCGATCCCACTCTTCTTCTGGTGCTGGGGCCAGACCAGACAACTGCCAGGTATCGTATTTTGCTATTTGGCCATTAATAGTCGCAAATGATTCCATTTGATTTTCCTCTTGGAGAACTTGCCTAATTTCCGTGTAAAAGCGGGAAAACAATCAGAAATATGTTGAGCCGTTTCTTCCGCTTTTACTTGAGCAAACCACAGAGAAACCTAGCTTTGATTTTCCAAGAACTTTCTGTGGTTTGCTACATTATCTTAGCATGAAAACTGTAAACGCGGCATTTTGTGGTAAGATTTGAAGCAGCAACCCAATCTGGAGAGTAAACATCATGAAAGTTCATTTTTTCGCCACGCTGCGCCAAATTGTTGGCCAAAAAACAGTTGAATTTGACTTACCAGAAAACAGTTCTGTCCAGGATTTTGTGGAAATTGTTGTTACCCGATACCCACCCATGCGCAAAGAGCTGCTGGATGAACACGGGAATCTTTACCGACACGTTCATGTTTTTGTAAACGGCCGTGACGCCCCGTTTCTGGAACACGGCATGGAAACCATCATTAAACCAGAAGATACATTAAACATTTTCCCTGCTGTGGGGGGAGGCTAAACGATGTACCAAGAGTCGAGGCAAATTCGGGGCATTCCCCTGTGGTTGTTGCGTGAATATTTAGAAGAGTTGGGGGGAACGGCCGTTAGCGAAACCCGCGTCGAAGGTGAAGGCTGGACAATTACCCTGGCCAAAATGGAACCATTTGCCATCGGTTCCTTGCGCGTCGGCCAAGTGATGATGGAAATTGAGGGGGAAGACGAGGTCATCGCCCGCCTAAACCCGGAGCTGGAAAAGAAAACAATGCGCGCTGGCGCATAAAAAACAAAAAAGGCAGTTGAGTAATTTTGCCAATTACCCAACTACCTATCTTTCCTCTTACAAAATCTTACAGAATTACCTTATTACAGAATCGCCAGCTCTTTTAGCTTACCTTCTGGCACGACACCATTTTCCCAACCGCGTGCTGTGTAATACTCATCCAGCATCAAATCCAGCTCACAGACATGACCTTCAGAACCAGGATTGGTGGAGGGTTCCTCAGTAAAACGCTTCGGCAGGTAGTCACTGCCCTCACCAAGGCCAGCCAGGTTGTTGTAGTAACGCTCAAGATTATAGATACGCTCACCCGTTAGCAACACGTCGTCGGCCGTAAATTCATCAATACCCACAAAAGCAGCATACTGCTGAGCGTATTCATCCGCACCCATAGCAAAAGCACTAAATTTACACAAATCCAGGCTGTCGGAGAAAGCGTGGATATCCTGGAAGATTTTCACCAACTCACCTTTACCTTTCCACTCCAGCGGGTCTACACTGAGCGATTGGAAAGGCATGATGTTTAGCTCGGCCGCTGGCGTATAGGCCCGCAGATGGCAAGCGCCCCGATTGCTGGTGGCGTAAGCAATGCCCATCCCCTTCAATCCACGCGGGTCGTAAGCAGGAATGCCTTGTCCTTTCACCGACATGGCAATTTCCGGGTGTCCAAAATGGTTAGCAACGGCATCCACGCCATCAGCCAACACATCCCCAACACCTTCCCGATGAGCAACCTTCTCAATGGTGGCAACCATAGACATGTAATCGCCCTCAGCTAAACCACCATCACCATTGGTCCATCCTTTGGTGGTGGCTTCAATGTAGGTGGCCAGCACATCACCAATTTCAATGGCATCCATGCCAAAGTCGTTCGCCTGATCAATCATCTTGGCAACGGAGTTGATATTGTCGTTGCCGCAATTTGCACCTAAAGCCCAAGCCGGTTCGTACTCAACGCTTTCCATTTGTAGCCCGGCAAACTCACCTTCGGTAATTTTTACTTCTTTCTTACAGGCAACAGGGCAAGCGTGGCAGGTGGGGTCATTCACCAAAATATTGTCATTAACGTACTCGCCACTAAGCAGTTCCGCCCTTTCACCAAAGGAAGTGGTACGGCCGTTCAGCGTTGGCAACGCACCCATCGTATTGGTAATGTTCATCAAGACATTCGTGCCATAAACAGACAAACCGCCTTTCTTGGGGCTGGTAATGTTGGCCTCATCCATAATTGAGGACAAAGCACGGGAGTGAGCAGGTTTCCAATTCTCCCTGCTGGCAGGTTTTGGCATCTTCTTCTTGGCCTTAATGACAACGGCCTTCAGGTTTTTGCTGCCGCCCACACAACCGGTACCACCACGTCCGCTGGCCCGGTCATCCTCATTTACCCAACAAGCATACTTCACCAGGTTTTCGCCCGCCTGGCCAATAGCCATGACGGTTAAATCCTTTCTGCCATACTCTTTCTGGAAGGTTTTGATGGTCTCGTGAATACCCTTGCCCCACACGTGTGAAGCATCACGCAACTCAATAGTATTGCTCTCTTCCTCAATATAGAGATATTTAGGCGAATCGGCTTTCCCCTTAAAGATGAGTCCATCATACCCGGACCAGCGCAAGCGGGCAGCCGACCAACCGCCATGATGGCTGTCTGTGACGGTGCCAGTGAGTGGGGATTTGGTGACGATTGCCATACGGCCGCTCATATTTGCGGCCGTTCCAGTAAGGGGACCGTTCATAAAGCAAAGCCAGTTATCTGGCGAGATGGGATCAACCGTGGGGCCTGCTTCGAGCATATAGCGCACGCCCAGGCCACGAGCGCCAATATATTTGAGTGCCCAATCTTCCGGTATCGGCTGAACATCGACCTGGCCGTTGGTCATATCGACATGCGCGATGCGGTTTGCGTATCCTTTGAGATTCATATGTTTTCTCCATTTGGGTTGCTATTGCCTAAAAGCAATAGACACTGCTTTGGCTGATCAAATTAAAATATTGAGGATGTTTAGAGACAACAAGTAGCTGTCAGGCTGCTGTTGGGAAAAGACAAGCCAGGGCGATAAGGGGGATTGAAAATTATCAAAACAAGGTCAGCCACCTCCTTGTTATGCAACCACAGAAAGCAGTTTGAAAACCAAAGGGTACTTTTTCTGTGGGTTACACATCTGCATAAAGTGTACTGAAACTCTTTTGAATCCGCAATAAGATTGTGCCTGCGGCAGGATTCTTTCACATTGGTTCCCAAATCACTCCAAATGCTCTGGCCCAAAATGATCGGGGAGGAGGGCGTAGAGGGTGGTGTCACGGCCGTTTCCCGACCCATCCACCAAATAAACCGGCACATCTCCAGAAAACTCCGTGAGCACCTGACGGCAGGCGCCACAGGGAGAACCAGCGTTGTCGGTAGCCACAGCCACCGCAAAAATTCTGCGATATCCTTCAGAGATTGCTTTGAAAACGGCCGTTCGTTCTGCACAGTTAGACAGGCCATAGGAAGCATTTTCTACATTAACGCCCGTCACAATGCTGCCATCTTCCAACAACAGGGCCGCCCCCACCGGGTAATTTGAGTAAGGAGCATACGCCTGAGCTCGCACCGCAATTGCGGCCTCGATTAAGGCCATACGTTGTTCATCTGTAACCATCGTTCACTCCTTCACAACTGAAAACGGCGGTAAGATCGTTCCCGATGACACCGTCACGCCCTGCACCACTGACTGTTCGATGTAGCACGCATCACCAACGGCCGTATCCCGCAAAATGGTATTGGGGCCGATGACACAATCCTGGCCAACGGCCGTTTGCCCCTGTAAATAGCTATTCGGCCAAATAATCGTATCCTGCCCAATGGTCACGTCCGGGTCGATGTAGGTGCTGTTTGGGTCTACAATCGTCACGCCCTGTGCCAGCCAACGGTTGTTGGCTCGCCGACGAAATGCTTTTTCCACCGCCACCATTTCAGCGCGGGTACCGGCTCCCAGGCATTCATCCGCATCTTCAGTAACAATGGCCTCAACCCCTCGATTTTGCTGCACCGCCAGCTCAATCATATCGGTGAGGTAATATTCTGACCCACTGCGGGCTTGCCGCAATGGCAGGTTGCCGATGTTGTCCCATAGCCAGTCGGCAGCAAAGCAATACACGCCGACGTTTTGTTCAGGGATGGCTAGCAGTTCAGCGGCATTGGGCCGTTTTTTAGCTTGGGCCACTTCCAAAATTTCGGTGACACGGCCGTTTTCATCCCGCACCACCCGGCCAAACGTCGATTCTGGGTTCCCCAGCACGCTGAGCATTGCCACAGTAGCGTCGGCCTTCTGCTGCAAATCAGCCAACTGTTGCAGCGTCGCGGCCTGCAAAAGGGGCATATCGGCATACGTTACGATGACCTGCTCTGCCTGCCCCGCCAGGAGTGGTTTGGCCATTTGTGTAGCGTGGCCAGTGCCCAGCAACTCGTGCTGCACCGCATACTGCGCTCGGTCACCAAACAACTGTTTCACACCGTCCCCTCCCTTACCAATAATGAGAACTGGGGGACTGGAAGTGAGAGAAACGGCCGTGTCAAACAAATGTTGCACCATCGGCTTCCCCCCCACCTCATGCAAAATCTTTTGCTTTTTAGATAACATGCGGCTGCCGTGCCCGGCCGCCAAAATTACAATTGCTAAGGTCATGATTTATTTTTGAATACGCCAAGAATCCTGATAAGTTTTCCGCTTGTGGCAGTTTGCACACAAAACAACGCATTTCTCAATTTCTTGTCGAACAATCTTCAAAGAATATCCATCCCGCATTAGCTTGGTTACCTCCGCTCTTTTTTCACCTCTTACATGATCAAATTCAAGTACGGCAGGGTCACTTTCTCCACATCTAGTGCAGGGATGACATAAAAGATATTCCCAAATATAAGCACGGGCAATTTCAATACACCGTTAAATAAGAAGTATTAAGCTTTCTTGAATTTAGAATTTGCCTCATTAACAACCGAATAACGAGCATTTAGCTTTTTGCGGCAATCTTTGATGGAAAACTGCCAATTAATTTTGATGCGTTTTTGCGTTCGCTCAGTGATCAATGCCATCACTTCCGATTCTAGTTTCTCAATGGTCGGAATCCGACGATTAAGACAAAGACGCGTCAGTGCTGAAAACTCAATTTCAATCATGTTTAGCCAACTGGCCGATTTCGGCGTGAAATTGAATTCAAATCGTTGCGCTAAAGCAAACGCCTTGTCTGCAGGCAAGTTTTCGTAAAAAGCACTCTCATCATGTGTGTTCAGATTGTCCAAGACCAGACGAATCTTGATCGCATCTGGATAAGCGGCTGCTAAGGCTTGGCAAAACAGGGTGAACTCCTTTTTGGTACGCTGGCGATGCACTTGCGCCAAGCGGTTGCCAGTCAATGGTTCAATGGCAGCTAAGAGCGCACAGGAACCATTTTTTTCGTAGGCATAATGTTCTTTACGCACCTTGCCATTCTGCATAGCAATGGGTTGCATCACATCATCAATGAGAAAACAGGGTCGTTCATCAAAGCAGACAACCGGGTAAAGCGGATTGTAAGGCAAGGCATAAAGCCAAAGAATGCGCTCCATTTTGGCAATAAACCGACTGGTTATCTTGCCAATTACCCAATATCGTTTCAGGTGCGGTTTGAGTTCGTTTTTTTGAGAATGAGTCGCACTTCCCCATAGGAAATGGTCTCGACTAATTCCAACTCGATGGCTTTGTCAGCTAATAGCCGCAATGACCATTTCTCCTATCCTGCTGGCGGGTCAGAGCAAGCCAATGCTGTGATCTTGGCTCGTTGCAGTCCGTCAATGACGGTTGGGCGGCCTGGCCTTGGTTTGTCGGTTAAGACAGCCAACCCTGAATCCTGATATTTTTTGGCCCAGGTTGATACGGTTTGGATAACGACACCAACGATGGCTGCAACTTCTGTAAAGGTTCGACCTCGATCTAATTCGATGAGGGCGGTTGCTCGTTTAAAGGTTTTGGCGGGTAAACTGCCTTTCTTGATCAAGTTTTGCAAATAAGCTCGATCTGCTTCACTGAGGGTAACATGTTCTTTTTTCATCCTTCCAGCTTATCGAACTATTTGCTCATCAACAAGATTTTTACTTCTTTTATTTAACGATGTATTCAATGTTCTTTTGTTTATTCTTGTAAACTTTTGCTTTGTGAGAATCTTTATTTCTCTCATACCACGATTTCTTCTGCTCGCTTTGGCAAACTCGACAAGTGCGCTGTCGTTGCCCCAACTTCTTTCGTCTCCAGCTAAATTCCTCAATGGGCTTTATTTGTTGACAACGATTACAAACCTGAGTTTCCATCCGCAAACCTGAAATTGGCACTATGCAAGTGAGATAAAAAAAGAGGCCATATTTTTCATATGACCTCGGCTTCTGCTGCGGTGCCTGGGATCGAACCAGGGATGGCGGATTCAAAGTCCGCTGCCTTACCACTTGGCGACACCGCAAAGACGGGCGAATGTTAGCACATTGACAAATGGATGACAAGATTAGGCACAAATCGAAATCGGTAATTAAGCAACTGAGAAATTGAGTAATTTAAGCCAAAAATTGCCAGATTACCGAATGTCCAAATTACAGCTCTTGCCGCCCTTCCAACGCTCGACCCAGCGTGATTTCATCGGTGTATTCCAGGTCGCCACCAACGGGCAACCCGCGGGCCAGACGCGTCAGCCGCACGTTAGATTCTGCCAAACGCCTTTGGAGATAAAGCGCAGTTGATTCGCCTTCCAAAGTTGGGTTTGTCGCCAGGATGATTTCCTGAAAATCTGCTTGCTGAACGCGGGCAACCAGTTCACCAATTTTCAAATCTTCGGGGCCAACCCCTTCTACCGGAGAAATAGCACCATGCAGGACGTGGTAACGGCCGTTAAACGCCTGAGACCGCTCAATGGCCAACACATCCAGCGGCTCCTCCACCACGCACAGCAGCCGGTCATCCCGCGCAGGGTCGGTGCAAAGGTTACACGGGTCTTCTTCGGTAATATGGAAGCAGCGGCTACAAAAGATGGTACGCTCCTTCATATCCTGAAGTGCCCCGGCCAAATCCAATGCTTGCTCATCAGCCATGCGCAGCAGGTAAAAGGTGAGCCGCGCCGCCGATTTGGGGCCGATGCCCGGTAGCCGCGCAAACTCGTTGATGAGCCGCTGAACCGGCTGCGGTAAGGCAGAAGCCATCTAACCTAACCCCAATCCGCCCAGCATATCGCTCAGGCCACCGCCCAGACCACCGGTGATGCCTTCCATCCGCTCGGCAGCCAATGCCTGGGATTGCTCGATGGCGGCGTTGACGCCAGCAACAAGCATATCTTGCAGCATTTCGGCATCATCTGGAGTCAGCAGCTCCGGGTCTACGGTGATTGAATTAATGCGCTGGTGGCCAGTGATGACGATGCTAATGGCCCCACCGCCAGCCGTAACGGTGATGGTCTCATTTTCCAGGGCAGATTGGGCGTTAGCCATCTGTTCCTGCATTTGCTGCATCTGGTTCATCAAGCCACCCGCGCTGGGCATCTTGTTTTTCTTCGGCTTCGGCCGACCACGAAATGATCGTTTTGACATAGTTTTCTCCTTTACTACTTTGCTTCCAAAGTTTGTAATACTCCTTACTTGTGAATGAAATTTAGGCTATTTGTGAAGCGGAGTATTTACTCTTCTGAAACGGTGCCGCCCAACTCTTCTGCCAGGGCGCGAAAATCGTCTGGCTGAACGGGCACGGTATATTCGCTGGTAACAACGCCGCGCACGGCCGTATCTTGCCCCAGCAGCTCTGTTAAAATGTCACCTACCAGCGGGGCAGCACCTGCAAGATTATCGAACTTATCCTTGAACAAGGGGTAATCGAAGCCGATGACGAGCGTGCGCCCCTCAGCGGCAAGCGGCTTGCCCATGTTGAGCAGGGCCGGCAGGTTTTTAATTTTTTGGCCAGCCTGCGCCACCAAATCGGCCCAGACGGCCTGCACCTCACGCACGGCAAGCGGTTTAGCAGTTGCTTTTGCAGCTTTGGCAGCCGCTGGTTTAGCAGGTTCTGACTGTGGCTCCGCCTCTACCTCCGGCGGTGGCGGTTCAGGTATTGGCGGCACGGCCGTTTCTACTGGTTCCGCTTTCTTTTTGGCTGGCTGGCTGGCTGGTTTCGCTTTGGATTTAGATGTTGTGGTGGCGGGAACGCCCGTTGCGGCCACAGCAGGCAGCGACGTCTCCGGCAGCAGTTCTATGAACGCCATTTCCAACGGAAGCTGCGGCTGCCAACTGCCTGCCGCTATCAGTGCCGCCTCGTTAAAACGCTTAATGGCCTCAATGAGTCCCTGGCGCGGGGCACGCTGCGCTTGCGCCGCCATCTCTTGCCGCTGTTCAGGAGTTGCTTCTAATGGCAACGCTTCCCCGGCCGCTTGCAGCAGCAGAAGCTCACGCAAATAAGTCACCATCTGGCGGCAAAATTGGCGCGGGTCTGTGCCCGAAGCGAGTGCCTCATGGATGAGAGCCAGCCCGCCAGCCCCGTCTCGATTGAGCCAGGCATCTGTCAGTTTGCCAACCGATTCGTTGGAGGCGGTGCCCAGCACCATCTGCGTTCGCTCGGCCGTGATGACATCATCCTTGCCCACCACCAGCTGATCGAGCAAACTTTCGGCATCCCGCAAGCTCCCAGCCCCTTGCCGCGCAATCATTTGCAACGCTTCTGGCTCGATGGTGAATGCTTCTTTGTCTGCTAACCAACTCAGTCGCTGCATAATTTCTTCCTGGTTGAGCAAGCGGAAGTTGAACTGCTGGCAGCGCGATTTAATAGTAACAGGCACTTTATGCTCTTCGGTGGTGGCGAGTACAAATTTCACGTGCGGCGGCGGTTCTTCTAGCGTTTTTAGCAGGGCGTTGAAGGCAGCGGTGGAGAGCATGTGAACTTCGTCGATGATGTACACTTTGAAGCGGCCTTCAGTGGGGGAAAAGTTAATTTTGTCTCGCAGCTCACGAATATCATCCACGCCCGTGTTGGAAGCAGCATCAATTTCGATGAGGTCGAGGAAACGGCCGTTCCCAATTGATTGGCAAACGGTGCATTCATTGCACGGCCGTTCCGCCAAATCTTCATGCAGGCAGTTCACCGCCTTGGCCAGCAGCCGGGCACTGGTGGTTTTCCCCGTGCCGCGCGGGCCGCAAAACAGATAAGCATGGCCCAGCCGGTCAGCGGCCACGCTGTTTTGCAACGTGCGTGTGACGTGCTCTTGACCAATAACATCATCAAAGCGGGCAGGCCGCCATTTACGATAGAGAGCTTGGGACATGGCGTTAGTTTAACATTCACCCTACCCCCTGACAAGCGAGCAAAAGCCATCTTTTAACAAACGTTTACAGGTGAAAACGACCTTTGGCCTAGTACCTATGTTAACGGCTCGCTGCATGATTCAGATGCCAACTATGTTATAATGATTGAACTGGCGGAACACAGATTCGCTCATTTATTGACCATGTTCTTACCTTTTATTTGATGACCAGCACGCAGGCTCTCACTCCACCTGAAGTCGAAAATATGACGGTTAACGGCCGTTACATCATCCATGAAAAAATTGGCGAAGGCGGCATGGGGGTTGTTTACCGGGCCACAGACCGACTGTCTGAGCATATTCTGGCCTTTAAGCAGGTGATTGTACCCACCTGGGAATTTGCTCTGGAAGACACCATCATGGCCGGTGACCTGGCAGAGAACCTGCGTTTGGCCCTGGCTCATGAGTTTGAAACGCTCGCCTCCTTGCGGCACCCCAACATTATTTCTGTTTTGGATTACGGTTTTGACGAAGAGAGACGACCATATTTCACGATGGATTATGTGATGGGGGCCAAAACCATCCTGGAAGCGGGCAAAGGGCTGGATGAAGCCGGTAAGATTCACCTGCTACAGCAAACGCTGCAAGCCCTGGCTTATCTGCATCGGCGCGGCATCTTGCATCGCGATCTCAAGCCCGCCAACGTATTGGTTACCTACCGTACGGTGCGCATCCTCGATTTTGGGCTGGCAACCACCCAAAGAAGCACCATGCAGGCAGCGGGGAGCATTCCCTATATTGCCCCAGAAGTGTGGGAAGACGAGCCACACTCAGAAGCAGCCGACCTGTACGCGGTGGGCATTATCGCTTTTGAGCTATTTGCCGAGCGGCATCCGTTTGACGTAAACAGCCCCCAATTTTTGGAGCAGGTTTTGGGTGAAACACCAGATTTATCCATGGTGAATGCCTCTCCAGAGGTAACGGCCGTTATTGGCAGGCTCATTGAGAAAACGCAAGAAAATCGCTACCCTACCGCTGAAGCCTGTATCGAAGCCTTGAGTCAGGCGATTCAACAACCCGTTCCGGCGGAAAGCATTGCTATTCGCGAGAGCTATTTACAAGCCGCCACCTTTGTGGGGCGTGAAAAAGAAACCAAGTTGCTGCTGGATGCGCTCGAAAAAGCTAAAGAAGGGCAAGGCTCCGCCTGGCTGGTAAGCGGTGAAAGTGGCGTCGGCAAAACCCGCCTGTTGGATGAAATTGGCACTCAGGCTTTGGTGCAGGGGGCACTGGTGCTGCGTGGTCAGGCAGTTGAAGATGTTGGCAGCACACCGCTGCAACTATGGCAGCTTGCCCTACGCCGCTTGATTCTTACCGCCACGCTAGATGATTTGGCGGTAGGTGTCCTTCAAGCCCTCATCCCGGACATCGGTCGTCTGCTACATCGCGAAGTCATCCAGCCGCCCCAACTGGATGCGCCCGCCGCGCGCCAACGCTTAATCAGCACCATCACCAGCCTCTTTGGCGATCAGTCTCAATGGATATTGCTCATTCTGGAAGATTTACACTGGGCAGGTGCCGGGTTAGAAATATTGCAGCAGCTCACCCGTCTGGCACCCCGTTTGCCACTGCTGATCATTGGTAGTTATCGGAATGATGAACAAGTTTCGCTGGCGGAGAAGGTGCCGCTGGCAGAAGAGATTCCACTTGGCCGACTGTCAGCTGATGAGATGGCAGCGTTGAGTGCCAGTATGCTGGGCGATGTTGGCGCAGACCCGAACGTGCTGGCACTTTTGCAGCGAGAGACTGAGGGAAATGCGTTTTTCCTGGTGGAGGTTGTTCGTGCTTTGGCAGAAGAGGCAGGCCGCTTAAGTGCCATTGGGCAGATGTCTTTGCCACAGCAGCTTTTCCCCCAGGGCATTCAAACGATTGTGCAGCGTCGCCTGGCGCGTGTGCCGCAAACGGCCGTTCCCCTGCTGGTAGGTACGGCCTTTGCCGGTCGTCAGCTGGATTTGAATTTGCTAGCAGAGCTCGTCACCATCACCGACACCCCCATGCCGCTGGAAACGTGGCTGGCAACCTGTGCAGAAACGGCCGTGCTGGAACTGTTCAACGGCAACTGGCGCTTCGCCCACGACAAGCTCCGGGCAGGCATTCTGGAAACCGTTACCGCGAACAAGCATACCCAATGGCACCAAACCATCGCCGAACAAATAGAGAAAATTTACCCCAACAATCCAGAACAAGCGGCTGCCCTAACGTTCCACTGGCATGAAGCAGGCAACCTGGCAAAAGAACGAGAATATGCCCGCCAGGCCGGTCTCTTTGCCCAGCAACAATTTCTGAATCAGGCTGCCATTGAATATTACAGTCGCGCCCTTGAACTCACACCTGAAGAGGATTTACAGGCGCAATTTGTGCTTTATTTGGCACGTGAACAAATATATCATCTACAAGGTAAGCGAGAAGAGCAGCAGGCCGATCTGGCCGCACTGGGTCAAATTGCCGCCAACCTGGCAACCCAGCAAGATGTAGACAGACGTGCCGAGGTAGCCTTGCGGCTGGCCAACTTCGCCGAAGCCACGGGCGACTATCCCGCCTCGCTGGCCGCCGCAAAAGAGGCGTTGCGGCTTGCCTTGGAAGGCAACGATAAAAAGAGCGAAGCAGCCAGTCGTTTAGCCGCTGGCCGTACGCTGGTGCGCCAGGGCGAGTACGAAGCAGCCCAGGAAAATTTACAAAGAAGCCTGTTTGCCGCCCACGCCGACGCCCTTACGGACATAGAGGCAGATACGCTGCGGCAGTTTGGCATCATGACTTACGACATGGGACATCTTGACCAAGCCAAAAAGTATTACGAGCAATCGCTGCCGCTGTATGAAACGTTAGAAAACAAGCAGGGTGAAAGTGCCATTTATAACAATTTGAGCATTGTCGCAATTTCACAGGGGAACATTGAACAAGCCTTGGTTTCGCTAGAAAAAGCGCAGCAAATTGATGAGGCGATTGGTGATCGTGAGGGCCGAGCGCGCATCTTAACCAACTTGAGTTCACTTTATTTGGATTTGGGGGCATATAATTTGGCCAGACAGTCCAGCCAGGAGGCACTCAACGTCTGCCGCGAGATCGATGTTGCCTTTGGCGAATGTTTTAATCTCATCAATTTAAGCATCGCAGCCCATTTTCTGGGAGATGATTCTCAGGCTGAACAGTACAGCCAAGACGCCTTAGCATTGGCGGCAAGAATTGGCAGCCAGTTTTTGAGTGGTTTAACGTTAAAAGATCGCGGCTTCTTGCTAATTAACCAGAACAAGTACGCTGAAGCGGAAGAAGTGTACCAAAACTCTGTGGGCTATTTAGCGCAAACAGAGCAAGTTTTGGAATCACGAGCAGGTTTAGCCTGGTTAGCAATGCAACGGGGTGATGAAACGGCCGCTAAACAACATCTCGCCCCCATCCTCGAGCATCTACACCAGGGCAACACGCTGGATGGTACAGCAAGACCCTTCTACATTTTACTGCACACTTATAAAGTGCTGTTTTGGCTTCAAGACCCTGGGGCGGCAGAAGTGCTAGCAATGGCTTACGGCCGTTTAGTAACCTGGATTAGCCAAATCACCAACGAAGAATGGCAAGACTCCTTCTTAGAGAGCGTTCCGGTTAATTTGGAAATCGCCACCCTGTACGAATCCCAAGAATAACCAACCACACAACTAACCAGCCGTTCTCCAAACCGGTACGTTGAAAACGGCTGGCGACTAAAGAGGTAACGTTACGGTGAATTGGGAACCTTTCTCTTCCTCACTGGTAACGGTGATTTGGCCATCATGCGCTTCCACAATGGCTTTCACAATCGCCAAGCCCAAACCAGTGCCAACTGCCTTCTTTTCATGCTTTTCCACACGACGGAAGCGGTCAAAAATGTAGGGGATTTCTTCAGTTGGAATGCCATAGCCCGTGTCGCGCACGTGTACCATCACCTGCTTCTCATCCACGGCCGCCTCCAGGCAAACTTGCCCCCCCTCTGGCGTATATTTAATCGCGTTGGAGAGTAAATTTTGGAAAACGCGCTTTAGCTGCTCCTCGTCGCCCGACAGCATAATGGACGCAGCCCCAAAGTGATGACCCAGCGTAATCTCTTTTTTCTCCGCCTGCACAGAGATAGATTCCAGCAGATATTGAAGAGAATTGATCAGATTGAATGGTTCAAATTCCAGCTTAAGCGTACCGCCTACCTGTAAATTTTCCAGGTCGAGGATGTTGTTAACAATCTCAGTTAAGGCTTGTTGGTTGTTGCGAATTATTTGGGAAATATGGGGCTTCTTTGTCGCAATATCTGGCCACTTTATAAGCATTTCGGCATAAAGGCCAATGGTGGTCAGTGGCGTTTTCATGTCGTGGGTAAGTACCGCCAAAAAAGCATCTTTTTCGCGCATCACTTCAGATAGCTCTTGGGTGCGTTCCGCCACCATACCTTCCAAATTCTCCATGTACGTTTGAATCTTGCGAACATAGAGCCGAAACGACAAAGAAGAAAGCAAAATCGGGAAGAAAAAGATAATGATACCAATGCTCTGAAAACGTGAGATGGCTGAGGCCAACAAAACGCCACCGATGATTAAAACGGAAAGGTTCACGACCATCGCCCAGCGATTTTCCAGCCAAAAAGATTTTGGTTGGAACTTAGCACCGTGAATCATACGCAGCATAATCACCAGCAGCCAAAAGTTGATTTGGTCATAGGCAACGGCCGCACAAAGCCAAGCCAGACTACTGCGAAAAATCGAGAGGTTATTTATACCTTCAATCGCCAGAAAAATATTCCCAGCGATTAAGATGGCGATGCTATGCATACCTATGTTAAAAGTAAGTTGTGTCCAACTGCGCTCGCTGGCTGGTTTATTCTTGTTTTTGTATAGCCAAAAGGCTAGCCCTGAAGATGTGACGACGATTGAAGCGGCCAATGGACCATAAAATGGCACTGCGCCTAAGCCAATCGCGGTGCCCACTTCAAACGCTATTTGTTCATCGCCTACCGTCATGAAGGTTGCAGCAATCTCGGCAACAGCAGCAAGTAAAATGAGCAGGAGCAAATTCAATGGTTGCTCATAAAGAGGAAACTGAATTAAACCAAAGAACACAATGCTCAAGCCCGCGACGCTAACAATCGTTAAATAATATGAATCCCATTGTTTTGGCTTGGCTAAAATCATGATGCGCCTCAACAGTTAATTCTCAGTTTTGCAGTCTGTTTTGTATCCAATTACTGCTGTAAGTTGATCATAAATAAAGTCATACGCAATAGCAATCACGCATCTGTACCACTCATGACAAAAGCCCCCATGCGTTGAACGTGCATAGGGACTTGGAAATAATTTACAGGGGAACTTGAACGTCAATATGTAGCCAGATTCGCTTTGCCTACTCATGTGTGTACTGGAATCTTCACGTCACTTAGGGTCGATATGGATCATCTTCAACCCAGGTATTGATGCTGCTGGTTGATGTACTCCAAGCCGGGTTTTCCCAGTCAAAGCTGGTCGCCCACATATAACCATCTGTCCATAAATCGGCAGTGGCCCACATATAGCCAGTCGCCCACATGTAACCCGTGGCCCACATATAGCCAGTTGCCCACATATAGCCACCTGTCCAGGCGTAACCATCAACATCCATAATGTAATAGTTTCCGTCGGCATCCATGTTGGCGGGACCGCCAAAGTGGGCTGTGCCGTCCAAGTCGGCAGCGATGTCCAAACCCAGGTTGGCGCAGCCATTTTCAGTGCTGTGAACGGCCGCATAGGCATTCACCTGCCCCGCCCCCTGCTGGAAGACACTGTACGCAAGTTCTCCGCTGTCGGTAACGGCCGTTTGCGCCGAGTGCATTAGGCGACACTTGACATCATCCGGGGTAAGATCAGGATTTTCTTGCAGCATCAAGGCAACGACACCGCTAGTAACAGCCGCTGCTTGCGACGTACCGGACATGGTGAAATACGTCAGGCCATCATGAAAGCTGGGATACTTCGCTGCAAGCTGCGAGAACAGAGGCATCACTGCCTTAATATGTCCGCCGGGAGCAACCACTTCTGGCTTTACAAAACCCTCTACTGTGGGTCCAACCGATGAAAACGAAGCCAGAAAATCATCTGAGCGATTGGCAAAAGTAAAATTATCTGATGTTGCGCCAACCGTGATGATATAGGGTACGTTTCCTGGTACACCGATAGACATTGGCTCTGGGCCGGTATTACCGGCGGCAGCCACCACAACGATTCCCGCTTGCCAGGCGCGCATAACCGCTTGATTGAGGGGATCATCCCAGTAAAAGGATTGGGGTGTTGCGCTAAAAGAGAGATTTAAAACGCGGATGTTGTACCTATCTTTGTTGGCCACAATCCAATCAAGACCGCGAATTACATTCAGATAGCTTCCGTCACCGTCTGCACCAAACGCTTTTACTGCGACTACGTTGGCATCTGGTGCAATGCCACCAAAAAAAGTATCAAAGAATTTGTCTGCACCCACAGCTGTACCCGCAATGTGCGAGCCATGACCACTTTCATCACCAGTAAACCAGTGTTCTTCTCTCAGTTCACCTTCAATCGCATCGTAATAAGCGACAATCCGCTCTTGCCAATTTGAATCATATTTAAGTGAAGGCATATAAAGATCGATGCCCGTATCTAAAAAGGCAATTGTTACATCATCACCGGTAACACCCGCCATTTGAAGCTGATCGCTACCTACTGCCATGCTAGGCGTCACCTCATCAAAGCTGCCAGGGGCTAAACTTGCAGTCCAGTTGGTATCGCTGCGCGCAGTTTGAATCGTTTCTGCTGGTGAATAGGTAATCTCAAGGAAATCAACTTTCAATTTGTCTCTATTCCCCAAAGAAGGGGAGGTTGACAGCCGAATAATGACATTGTCAGCATTATTGGTAGAAAAATCGAGTGTTAGCATCTGCCATTGGCTATCGTTATCTGGCCCGGCAATACGGCTCAATTCTTCCCAAGAATTGCCCTCGTCCGTGGACAGCTCGATGGCTACAAAATCTGCCGAATCGTCGAAGTTAATACGTTTGTACGCCAAGCTCAAAACTGCTGTCTCGGCCAGCGAAAGATTAACCATACGCTCAATGCCTTTGTTATCATCTTTTAGCAAAAGCGCACCGCTTGTGGTGATTCTTACATCGCCTGATTCCGCCTGATCGCTTTCCCCAATTTCTTCCCAGTCGCTGACCCAGTTGACGCTGCCATCGTTGTTGTTGTAGGTCTGCACGGAAAAGTCGTCTCTCACCGTGAGGCCATTGTCACTGTCACTTACGGTTACGGAGCTATCTGGATAAACGGCCGTTACCCTCTCGTTCATCTGCAAAGCCATCTGTTGTGAATCGGTGAGCCGCACACCGACGGCATTGATAATGGTCAGTTCATGGGTCACTGTGCCGCCGACGGCTTCTACGGCCGTTACGGCCGTTGCCATATCAGTTGCTTGCACAATATAGCTACCTGTTGGTTCTGCCTGAGCATTGCCAATGCCAGCCAACAGCAAAGAGATAAGGAGGAGAACGGCCGTTAAGCGACCTGCTATGTGGAATAACTGTTTTGTCTTCATTGGCACCCCTAGTGTCTAAGAAGTTCGCTTTTTAGACACTTTTAATTGGCTTTTCTTCCTATAACACTTTTTCAAAGAAGTGATTAAAGCGCACTATTATTTATGAACCTGCTACTTTGCAGCGTTACCAGATAGGTCCAAGCCTAACGCTTGAACCTATCTCTATCTGAGAGCTAGGGCTGTTCTTCGGCAAAGCCATTCCAATAATGGCTTTCGTCCCAGTAATGCCCATCATCCCAGTAGTTATTGCTGTTCCAGTAAAAATCACTATTTTCAAAGTAGGTGCCAGCCCAGAAATTACCACCTGCCCAGAAGTTGCCGCCTGCCCAGAAATTGCCACCAGCCCAGTAATTGCCGCCTGCCCAGAAGTTGCCGCCTGCCCAGAAGTTGCCGCCTGCCCAGAAGTTACCGCCAGCCCAGAAATTGCCACCCGCCCAGAAATTGCCACCATCCCACAGGTAGTTGTCTTCAAAGGGAAGCGGATCGCGATTTTGGTCAACGAGACGATACACGCCATTGGCGTCATCATAAATGACTGGCCCGACGTAATCGCTGCCAGGAACCATGTCGCCGTTGGCTGCGCCAGGATAGTTACCAAAAACAGCCTCCGTGGCCACAATTTGCCCTGCACCCTGCTGGAACAGGCTGTAGGCTAATGTTTCACCATCTGCCTCTAATGCCGGTCGGGCGGTAACCATCAGGCGATGCTTAACTTCATCCGGGGTGAGGTTCGGGTTCTCGTCCAGCATGAGCGCGATGACACCAGAAGTAACGGCCGTTGCCGCCGAAGTCCCGGCACTCTGATACAGCCCATTGAGACGACTCTGATGTGGATGATTCATTGCCCAACTGCTGGCCGCATCAATATACATCAAAATATGAGCCCCAGGTGCCATAACGTCTGGCTTAATAAAACCAGCTTCCGTTGGCCCAGCCGCGCTAAATGATGGAATGTAATCATCGTCGCGGTTGTCTGGCGTATAGTTGTCGGTGAAGGCACCCACGGTGATGACAAAAGGATCATTGCCGGGCGTGGTAATAGAACCCGCCTCTGGACCCGTGTTTCCGGCTGCGGCCACCACCACAATGCCAGCATCCCATAGGGCTTCTACCGCCTGGTTCAGCGGATTTTCCCAATACGGACCAGTGACTGGGCCGGATAGTGACATACTGACGACGCGAATATTGTGCGTTTCATGATGGGTTAATATCCAGTTTAGACCGTCGATGACCTCAGAGTAGCTGCCTTTTCCTTCATCATCCAGAACCCGCACGCTTACCAGATTGGCTCCAGGAGCCACGCTGACCGTGCCGCCCTCACCATCGCTGGCATGGCTAGCCACAATACCAGCCATAAAAGTGCCGTGCCCGTGCAGATCTTCATTTGAGCCACCGATGGCACTGTATTCAGCCAGGAGGCCGCGCCCCAGTGGATCGATGTCTACCCCAGTATCTATAATGGCGACGGTGACGCCGGACCCATCAACGCCTTGATCTTGCACCTGATCGGCACCAATAATTTGCAGATAGTCGTTAATTTCTGGCGTGGGCATATCAACTGTCATGAGCAGTTCATCAGCCCGTAGCGTTCCGTTAGGACCATCTTTGTACAGCCACGGCCGTACGCTTGTAGTACCTGCAGGTGCTGTGCCTGTTACCAGAAGATATTCGTAGGCGGTAATATTGGACAGCAAGCGTACAGCTTCGCCTATTTCATTTCCATATTCATCTAGAAAATCTAGCCCCATGCTGGCCCACTGGCTGCTATCGCTAAGTTTAAAATAGCCGCTGAAGGAAACCGTATCCCCTCCATTAGCAAGGATGGCATCAGCCTGGCCGAGCCCAGTGTAAGGCCCTAGCTCAACAGCGTTAGATCCCACAACGGCATCGGAAACGACTGTGGCTGATCCAGTTCCGCCTGTTCCCCAACCAGACAGACCAGCCTCAAAACCAGGGTTTTGTAAAATGGTGTCTCCTGTGATTGTCAGAGCATCGGCAAAGAGGTACCCTTTCTGTCCATTTTTGCTAACCCAAATACGCGCGAAGGCACTGTTTGGCGGGGCCACTCCCGATACGACCAGGTTTTGGTAGTTCCCATGATTAGACACCGTACGGATGACATCGCCGACCTCATTTAAGTTACCGTCCAGAAAATCAATGCCAAAGCCAGCCCATTCTGGATTGGCTTGTATTTTGAACCAGCCGCCGAAGGTAAGGGTTTCACCAGGCAAAACGCTTAGCAATGAACTATGTTCAACGCTGCCATTCTCTTTGCCAATACGAACAGCGTTGGCACCAGCATATGCCTCAGAATCTATCGCAACATCACCTTGAGCAGCCCATTGGTCCAGGCCTGCTTCAAAACTGAGATTTTCTAACGCCTGGACGGTTGTGACACTAAAATCGTCGGCATATAAATAGCCGCTGTTGCCATTTTTCCATACCCACAAAGATACGTAAGCAGTATTTGCCGGGGCAACCCCGGAGACGGAAAACAAAGAATAATCAGTTGTATTGCCTACGGTGCGCACCAGCTCGCCGATTTCATTGTAATTGCTATCTAAAAAGTCAAGACCAAAGCCAGCCCAACTAGACCACCCAGACGTCTTGAACCAGCCACTGACCGTATAGGTTTGCCCGGGGGCACCCGCAATCATTTGGCTTCCACCGCCAGAGCCTTGGCCGATCCGCGCGGCTTTACTGCCAGAATTCTCGTCCCAACTTATGGACATGCTGCTGGAATTCCACCAGTAAGAGAAGTTATCCTCAAAGCCGGGGTTATTTAACAGGTTGCTGCTGCCCGTAGAACTTTGTACGGTTGCATCCAGGGAAATCTGCTTGACGCCCGGTTCGGAAGCGACCAGTTGGATGGCATCAGTTGCTAGTTCAGCAGCAAAGCCATTGATGATGGGCAGCTCTTTGGTAATGGTCCCGCCGTGTTGGGCAACGGCCGTTTCCACCCCTGTTCCCGCGCCATCTTTTTGGACGATCACCTGAACACGTTCCGGGGCATCCTGTGTCAAAAGGCTCTGCAAGGCTGCATCGATATTGTTATTTGCAGTTTCACCTTGAGGAACGGCCGTACCACCCACAGGTGCTGCCACAAAGGCCAACACCGCCGCGAAGAATATAAAAATGGCCGCAAAACGGCCGATTGTCGGAAATACAGTCTTTTGGTTCATTGATTCCCCCGATGTCCAACGGGTACTGCCATTTCGGACATGGACTCAAACTATTTATTTATCTTCCAAGAGTTGGCTCAAACTCTTTTGACTTCCTATGCTACTTACTAAAATAAAAATAACAGGTTACGGAAATTGTTACATTGGCCCTAAAGTCCTACAGAGAAGAACAAAGTGACGCCTATCGCCAGGAAATGCAAGTTGCCCAACCTCATTCGATTGAAGTCAGGCAACTTATTATTAATTCCACTATTCCTGCGGCACCCAATTGTTAATCGACATGGCTGAATTTAGATCGACATTGGTGTCTGAGTCAAAGCTACCGGCCCAGAAGTTGCCACCAGCCCAGAAGTTACCGCCAGCCCAAAAATTACCACCGGCCCAGAAGTTGCCACCTGCCCAAAAGTTACCGCCTGCCCAGAAGTTGCCGCCTGCCCAAAAGTTACCACCGGCCCAGAAGTTGCCCTCAGTTCCCGTGTAAGTGCCGTCCCAGGCATAGGCATCACCGATGAAATTCCCGTCGGCATCTACCAAGTTATAAGTACTCGTTGATTCATCGTAGTCGGCTGGCCCCTGGTAATGCTGGCTGCCATCCAAATCGGTAGCAATATTCATCCCCTGATTGGCACAGCCGCTTTCTGTGCTGTTGCTAGCGGCTTCGGCATTTACTAAACCAGCACCTTGTTGGAACAGACTATAGCTCAACGTGCCGTCAGCATCCATCATCGGCGCAGCGGTAATCATCAAGCGGCATTTCACATCATCTGGCGTCAAAGCCGGATCGGCCTCTAGCATCAGAGCCACCACACCGCTGACAACGGCCGTTGCCTGCGACGTACCAGACATCTCAAAGTAATCTGTTATTGGGTCAAAGAACTGCGGGAACTGCATCCCCAGCTGGCCTAACCTGGACATGAGGGCCACAATGTGGCCGCCAGGAGCCACCACATCAGGCTTCACAAAGCCCTCTACTGTCGGGCCTGTGGACGAGAAAGAGGCCAGGAAATCGTCGGAGAAATCATCTTTCGTGAAGTTGTCCGACACGGCACCCACCGTAATGATGTACGGCACATTGCCCGGTACGCCAATGCTCATGGCGTCTGGCCCGTCGTTACCGGCAGCAGCAACAACAACAATACCTTCCTGCCAGGCCCGCATCACCGACTGGTTCAGCGGATCATCCCAGTAATAAGATTGCGGCGGGGCACTAAAAGAAAGGTTAATAACCCGAATATTGTGTATATCTTTATTGGCCACGGCCCAATCCAAACCACGAATGACATCCAGGTAGCTACCAGAACCATTGGCCCCAAAGGCCTTAATGGAAACCAAATCGACATCCGGGGCGATACCGGCACTGTCGCCTTCGCTGTCGGAGTTGTTATTGGCAATGATGCTCGTTACATGGCTACCGTGCCCGCTATCATCGTCAGACAGTGCCTCTCCATTACCACCGTATTCATTATTATTGATGGCATCATACTGCACAATCTGCCGCTCGGTACCATCACCTTTTCTAGTTAAGGCATCATCCGCCAAAAAACCGGTATCCACAACCGCTACCGTGACGCCTTTACCCGTGTAGCCTGCCTGGTGAAGCACATCGGCTTGAATGATTTCTGTATGTGCAATATCTGGTATCGTTTCGGCTATGGTATAGCTGATCGTGACATCATCTATATTTAGGTATCCTTCAACCTCTTCATCATAGCTGATGAAACGTATTTGGGTGTTGGCACTGGCATAGGGCGTGATGTCAAAACTGTGGGTTAATAGCTGACTATCATAGTGCCCCAAATTATAGGTCGCTAAGGTGACCCAGGAATTGCCATCAGGGCTAATTTCTAATTGAATGCTTCCTTCAGAACCGTCTCGTTGATAGCCTAACGTTAATGTCGCGGATGTTGCACCGCTTAAATCAGCGGCACGCTTAATGCTGTGATTGTAGAGGTAAACTTCGTCGCCTCCCATTTCCAGACAGTAGCCAGGATTACACCATGATGTCACGCGCATTCCGCCACGGTAGGGGCCGTCAAACTCGTTAGATTCTGCCCAATTCCCATTCCAGTTGACGGTACCATCATTGCCGCTATAAGAAACGGCATTAAACTCGTCACGGAGAGTATATTCAACCACAGCCCCTTGGCTACCTTCATCTACAACGTCTTGTGGATCGGTGCCAATAATGTAGGCAACTTCGACATCATCAATGTAGAAATATTCGTTGCTGCCCCCATAATAACTGTCCACACGAAAACGGATCGTTGTTTGAGGCGAGGCATAACCTGAAATATCGTAGCTTCTTGAACCCGCTTTACTGCCGCTGATATTTTGAATGATTTCCAAAGTGGTGAAATTAGTGCCGTCGGCGGAAACGTCTATAGCAATGGCATCATTATAGTCAACGCCCGACGAGGTGTTGTAAAAGAAGCTGAAGGTGGCCGAGGTTGCCTGAGAAAGGTCAACTTGGCGCGCCACATAAGGCTCCTGGCCCGTGTTGGGGTAGTCGTTTAGGCTCGCTTTTTGGTCGCTAACGCGAACAACACCCGCAGAAGGACCCTCTCCCCAAGACGCCGGATCATACTCTTGCCAATTGCCAAGCCAAGCCACGTTACCACTATTGCCAGAGAAATCGTTGTTGGCAAAACTGTCTCGCGCCGAGTGTAGGGTATCTTCAATTGGCGGTAACTCAGAAGGGGATTCATCCATCGTGTAGGTAACACGGAGTAAGGGCGCGTTGCTGCTTTCGCCGTCGTAGGCCTCGGCTGTCCGCACGCCAGAGCCTGTCACGATAATGGCTAAATCATTGCCGCTGTTCCAGCCGCTGCGAGACACAACTTCTTGAATAACGGAAGATATATCTGGCGTTTGATGTTTTTCGCTTATCTGGTTCCAAGAGGCAATGTTCGACCAATTGACGGATGCGGCCGTTCGTGGACGATTGCTAATGTTGTAAGAGGCCGTTGTAAACGTGGCTGCATCATCAACAGCCTCAGCTTGAATGACCAGTGAAGTAGAAGATTGGCCCGTTTCATCTGTCTCAAATTCTATGGTGGCATTGGTAATCGTAGCACCTTGAGGAATTTGTATGCTTTGGAAGCGCATCCCAACTATATAGGTATCATAATAACTCTCCTCAGCAAGCTCAAGATCGTAACTGTAGAGGTATATATGGCCATCGGTCGTTTGTTCAGCATCGTCGGTAGAGCTGTTAATACGCACTTCAATCGTTTGGCTGTTCTGGCTCGTCATTTGCAGTTGGTGATTTGCCTGAAGGTTGACAATCGCCGAATGGTCTCCCAATAGTTTTACCTGGGTTGATGTGAGGTTAGCACCGACACCGTTGATAATTTCCAATTCGTGGGTGATTTCGCCGCCAACCTGCTGCACGGCGGTAACGGCCGTTTCAAGATTCGCTGCCTGGACAATGTAGCTAGCGACCGATTCGTCTTCTATAACAACATTGTTTGCTGATGCTACGGTAAACGTCAGCGCAACAAAAAGAAATGCTAAAATGACCGCAGAACGGCCGTTTGGGTGGAATAATCTTGCTGTGTTCATCGGTTCCCCCGATATTTATACGTTACTTCGATTTCAAATTCCCAACCTTACGAACTTTCTTTTAAGAGTTGGCTCAAATCTTTTTTTCTTCCTATGCTACTTACAACAATAAAAAAGACAGGTTACGAAAATTGTTACATCAATCCTCAGGAGGACTAATGTACTTGAGGCCAATATTAATCAGTTAATTGACCAAAAAGCGTACGAATTTGGCGGTGTTCTTTTACATTCTGCCAAAATGATTTAAGGCGTAACTCATCGGTGATTTTATAAGCATAACGAGACAGTTCTTCATAGGCTTGCTTTAACACAATAGGGGCGTACGGGTCTTGAACGGCGGCCAACAGTTCATAACAAACCAGGTAAATGTAAAACGGCCGTGATGTCCCTGCCAACGTATTGCCCGACTGCAAATGAGTAACCACGGGTTGAATATTGGCTCGTGCTTTTTCTAAATCTTCTTGTAGCAACGCTGCCTTTGCCAAGCCTGCCTGTACTTCTAAAAGCTGCAAAGATTGAGATTGTTGTTGCCACACAGACTTTGCCTGTTGGTAAGCCTGTTCCGCTTCATCCCCTTGCTTTCGCTGCACAAAAATATAGGCACGATCTTTCAAAGCCAGGCCCATAAGCGGCAAACTTTCCATTTCCTCAGCCAGTTTGAGTGCCGCTTGACTATAAATATCAGTCCGTTTTTCGTCACCTAAATGATGTGAAAAGAGGCTGAGATTTATAAGATTAAGCCCCTGACCAAAGCGCAAATCTATCTCCCGACAGATTGTCAATGCATCTTGGCTGTAAACACGTCCCTTCTCATACTCTCCCAAATCCATACATAGGGAACTTAGATTGGAAAGCACGCGGGCGGTCCCTTCTTTATCTTTTATGGATAGATGTATTAACCGAGCCTGCTCCCAATAATCTAAGGCGGCCACAAGCTGATTTTGAGCGTAAGCCACAATGCTTAAGTTATTTAGGACTGTGCTTTCTCCCCGCTTATCATGCAGTTTATGATACAGGAGCAGGGCTTCTTCATAATATTGCTTGGCCACGTTGAACTCGCCCAAATCAGTCGCCTGCACCCCCAAGCAACGCAAACTGTCAGCAGCTACCTGCGGTATGTGATGGTTCTGGGCGTGCAGCTGACTGAGCTGTAACTTCTCCTGCGCTTCTTCATACTTCCCTTGCCGCAGCAACGCTTGCCCCCAAACCAAATAGCTCGTCGCCTCGTGAGTGGGCACCCTGGTTGTTTGTGCCAGCCGCAGGGCTTCTGTCGCCGCTACAATCGCTGCGGAATATTCACCCGTGACCTCGGCAAACTTGCCTAACCTTAAAGCGACCTCTGTGCGCCATTCCTGCTCATCCCCAGTCGAGAGCAAGTCGGCGATTTCAGCAAGCCGAGTCAAATCATTTTTTTGGGCATCCCGATTTCCTTGGAGATGATAGACATATTCGCGCACCAGCAGCAGGTTATATTGCCCAGGTAAATCATCGGCAGAGGTGAGGTTTAAGGCACGATTGAGGTAGGTAACGGCCGTATCATAATCGTATTGTTGGCAGGCATGCTCCGCAGCTAATCGGGCATACTGTTTTTCTTTTTCAGCATTCCCTATTTGTTGCCAATGATACGCCAGGGCAGCAGAGCGTGCTGGATTGTGCTTATGCAAGGTTTCTAAAGCAGTCACGATTTGTTGATGCCAAGAAATCTTCTCGTCCCTGGTCAGCGCATCTACCAACATTTGCCGCAACGATTCTTCTGCAAAACGATTTTGGTCCTTATCAATTTGTAGAATTGCGGCAGAAACAGAATGAATCAGCCACTCATCCAGCGAGAACGGGTAATTCTGCCGGGCAATTAGCTGGCCCAAAAGTGCTGAATCAACAACCGAGCCTGCCACGGCAGCAGCCACAAGCAAAGGGCGCATCGGCTCAGGCATGCGGTTGAGCTGCCGTTGGGCAGTAGACTCAAGTCCATGTGGAAAAAGATGGTTAACCATTGAATTCATCAGATTCATTTCCATGTTCGGCCCGTCAGCAAAAAGTAACTGATGGGGCCGGCGTTTTGGAGGCTTTGGATTGGCTCCCGCATCCCCCGTAAGTTCAAGCAGCATTGTGACAAATATGCGGCTCACCCTATCTCAGATGAGCCGCACAATTTCGCAAAAGTATTATGGCTGTGCAGATAAGAAGCCAGCTTGGTACTGACCTACAGCCGTGTTTTCTTGAGCATAAGTGGACGTATTCCAGTAATAGCTGGCATTTTCAAAGTAGGTACCAGCCCAGTAGTTGCCACCAGCCCAATAGTTACCACCGGCCCAATAGTTGCCACCAGCCCAGTAATTACCGCCTGCCCAGAAGTTACCACCAGCCCAGTAATTACCGCCGTCCCAGAAGAAATCTTCGCCCTCTGGCAGCAGGTTCCGGTTGGCATCCACAATGGCATAGCCGCCCCGCGCTTCGTCGTAAACAACTGGACCCACGTATGCCTCACCGGGGACCATGCCCACGTTGGCTTCGCCGTCGTAGTTGCCCAAGACGGCATCAGGTGCCCAAACGCGGCCCGCGCCTTGCTGGAAGATGCTAGCAGCCAGCGTGCCATCATTATTCACAGACGGCCGAGCCGTGACCATCAGGCGATATTTTACCTGGTTAGGCGTCAGGTTTGGGTTGGCATCCAGCATCAGAGCCACAATACCGGAGGTAACGGCCGTTGCCGCCGACGTGCCCGAGCCTTGATACCAGCCACCCGAGCGGCGCAGCTGCGGGTAAGTCTGAGCATAATCACTATTATCACCCACGTACATCAGCAAGTGCGCTCCGGGGGCCAGCACGTCTGGCTTAATAAAGCCCGTCTCAGATGGCCCAGAAGCACTGAACGGCGGCACGTAGTCATCATTAAGGTACAAGGGAGAATAATTATCCGTAAAAGCACCCACCGTAATGATAAAGGGATCATTGCCGGGCGTGGTAATTGAACCAGCATCCGGGCCTGTGTTGCCAGCAGCCGCAACCACAACGACACCTTGAGCCCACAGCTGCTCAACAGCCTGGTTAATTGGATTGTTCCAGTATGCATCGGTCACACTGCCAGATAGCGACATGTTTACAATCCGAATATTGTATTGATCTTTGTTATTTAGAATCCAGTCGAGACCAGCCAGGACGTTAGAAGTGTTCCCCTTGCCGTGCTGATCCAAAACCTGCACGCTGATTATCTCGGCCCCAGGTGCCACAGAAACAGGGTTGCCATAGGCATCCGTGGCACCGCCGGCAATCAGGCCAGCCATGTAGGTGCCGTGCCCGTTACCATCGCCTGCTGTATCCAGGCTAACATTGAAGAGTGCTTTGGTTGCTTTGCGCAACGCATATGTATTGACACCTGAATCGAGCACGGCGACGGTGACGCCAGTGCCATCAATGCCCATATCGTGCAATTGATCGACACCTGTTACCTGCAAATAATCGTTGGGCTGGGCCTGGGGGGTTACGGCCGTTAACATCAGATCATCTACGTAAAGCACACAATCGCTACATCCTTTTATCCAGGCAACGGCATTCACATAGGCCGTATTTAGTGGCGCAATATTAGACACCTGAAAGGGGGACCAACTGTTAGTGAGCTCAATTTCATGGTAAGTTTCCGAGATAACATTTTTGTCTTCATCAAGATACTTCAATGACACCATTGCCTGGCCATTATTGGCAAAAGTATAGCCACCGGAGCTGAATTGATAAGCACTCGTTTGCTTCAGATACCCCGTGTACGTATATTCCATGTTTGACTCGCCTAACAACTCTTGCCAGATGCCAGCACCTTCCCAGTTTCCATTAATTTTCAAACTGGTTTCATCAACCGGTGAATCATTTACAACAACAATATTGTTACCTGAACCCCAAACGCCCCAATAATTTTCGCCATTGTTGAAGCTGCCGTTATCAAGCATATTGACAGCATCAGCTTCAACCGTATCGCCCTGCTCCAATACCAGATCATCTAGATAGAGCTTGCCATCCCCATCTTTGCCAATCCAGATATCAAAATACACTGCTTCAGGGGGAGCTTTGCCGCTAACATTTAGCACAGCATACTCAGAAGCATACTCAAGATCAGCATACATTAATGAGAGGAAATTATAATTAGCATCATAAAATCCAATACTTACCTGTGCCCAATTGATATTTGAATACATTCTGTACCAACCTGAGAGTGTGTACGTTTGCTCTGGCGTGGCATTCAAATATTGCTGCACTGTTGCATAGCCTCTAGATAATTGAGCAGCTTTTTGGCCATTGTAGAAGTTATATGTATTTAACCGAACCAGCCCATAGGTGTGCCAACTTTGGAAATCATCTTCAAAGCCACCATTGTTTAAAAGATTGGTATCGTTTGGCGAAGTCGCTCCAGTTGAAGTCCCATCGGCAATGTTGCTATCCTCAATAGAAACTACTAATGAAACCTCATCAATAATAATGGACCCATCGAATCCTTCCGTCCATACGCGAGCCTTTACATATGCTGCCTGGGAGGGTACTTGGTATTCATTGACGTAATACTGGTAATCAGAAGCGGTGATTTCTACAATGTTGGCCGTGATGTAATAACCATTGACATCGTAAAAGTCCAGGCCAACACCAGCCCAGCCGGGGTTGCCCACTCGTTTGGCCCACAGCGAGTAGGTAATTGTCTCACCGGGCGTCACGTTAATGTATTGATGGGCACCTTCGTTGGTTTGCAGGGCATTGGCCCCCGCGTAGGCATCACCTGTGATGCTTACATTGCCATATGCATCCCAACCAGCAAACCCAGACTCGAAGCCCGGGTTCTCTAAAAGGTTGAGACCCGTATTTGTTTGGCTGGTTTCCACGACAGCATCGAAACTTACATAGGCGATGGTCTGCGAGTTGGCTAAATGCAAAATCGCCTCGCTGCTGATTTCAGCCGCAAAGCCGTTGATAATAGGCAGAGTGTGGACGATGGTGCCGCCGAGTTGGGTTAGAAGCTGCTCGGCCTGGTCACCATCCCCTGCTTTTTGCACAATGATGGGTACTGTTTGTTCCGTTTGTTCCGCAATTATTGCTTGCAAGGCAGGGTCCAGCTTTTGCTGGGCTGCCTCGGTCATTTTGGGTCCCGCAACGGCCGTTCCTCCAGAGAGCGCAAAAACGGCTGCTGCTACAAACAGGATCGCTAGAATAAAGACGAAACGGGTACGAAAGTAGTTATAGGCTCCCCGACTCATGATAGGCTCTCCAAAAAGTACGATACTTCCCCAATTTAAGCATGTAAAAACCAATTGTATTATCTCGCATTCGGCCTTTACTTAACACAAAGGTCTCAGAGAAAACTCTGCTTAGGGTATACCTTATTCAGGGGCACTTACGAAAACTGTTACATATCATTACAAAGTGCCTTAAGTAGACCAAAAGTACCAGTTGGGAGTATAAAAAAACGGCCGTTACCTGTGTAACGGCCGTTGCAAATTAACAGTTCAGCAAGCAGATCAGGCGAGTTCTGGTTCCATGGCCACCGGCATGAGGGCAGGCAACGTAACGGTACACGTTGTGCCGGGCAGATTTTCTTCATCACAGCCGGGACTTTCTAGACGAATGCAGCCGTGATGTGCCTCCACAATCCCACGAGCAATGGGCAAACCCAGGCCAAACCCACCTCCCCGAAAGGCACTCTTACTCGTCGAATGGGTATCCACCGAGCCCAGCATATGGAACATATCAAACACACGGGCTTGCTCGTCTAGCGGCACGCCAATGCCGGTATCTTGTACCTGAATCTCTACCTGTCCATCATCCAGACACTGGCCAGACACCCAAATTTCACCGCCGTCTGGGGTGTACTTCACGGCATTGCCAATGACGTTGTTGAAAACAATTTTCAATTTTTTCGAGTCAGCATTGAGTTTTGGCAACGTTTTAATGTCAGATACATGAATCGTCAGGTTGCGCTGTCTACAGATGTCGCTCAAGTTGTGAATCACTGGATCAATGACGTCCTGAACACGTGTTTTGTTAAAAAATAGCTCTAGCTGGCCGGAGGTAATGCGGAAAAATTGCACAATTTCATCAATAACGAGCCGCATACGCTCTGTGGCTTTGTCCAGGTTCGCTGCCGTGCGGTTCAGCATGGGGTCATCATGCAGGCCTGCCTTTTCGATGATCATATTCATCAGTTGGGCGTTGGTCGAAACGGCCGTTAACGGTGTCTTGAGTTCGTGAGATACCAAAATAATGAAGTTATTCTTCAGCTCATCCAGTTCAGTAAGATGATCATTGGCAATTTTTAGATTCTCAATAAGCTCTGTGTTTTCAATAGCAATGGCCGCCTGGTTGGCAAAAAGCTGCAAAGGGGCTAAATCAGATTCCCGAAAACGGCCGCGCACCGAGCGGTTTTCTACATAAATAGCCCCAATCATTCGGTTACGCGTAATGAGCGGCACACACATAATGGAACGCAGCCGCAAGGCCATAACGCTGCGGGCTGTGCCAAACTGTGGATCGTGCATGGCGTCGCTCAGCACGACAGATTCGCCGGTTTGCACCACCTGCTCCAAAATAGAGTAGCTAATCTCGTCGGTGGTACCCGGCAAATCATTCCCTTTATTGTCCCGCTTGATCCGAAAATCAATCGAGCCATCGTCGTTTTTCAGCACGATGTAGCCACGTTCAGCCCCCACCAGCGTCAATACTTTGTCGATGGTATACGCCAAAAGTGGTGCCAGCGCGTGGGATTCAGCCATATGCCGACTCACCCGCAGCACGTAATCTAATAATTCGATACCTTCCAGACGTTTGCTCATGCCCTAATAATAGAGCGTGACATCATCTAGTTAAAATGGGAAAAAGGGGGTACGTATTGGCAATTCTCGGTTTCTTCACGACACCAGCGTACCAAGCCAAGGGTCTCTGGCTAAAACAGTTCAGGATGATTGGCTACCCAACTGTATAAATCCTCAATCCCCTGTCGTGGTGAAAGCGTCGGTTGCCAACCCAACTGGGAGCTTATTTTGCGTACATCGGTAACAAACACGCGCTGATCCCCTGGCCGCCATTCCCCCCACTTGGTCGATACGTCGTGGCCAGCCAGTTCAGCTAGCAGCGGCCCAAATTCTGTCCAGATAGAGAGCGTATTTTGCGGACCACCGCCAATGTTGTACACCTCGCCGCGCCGCGCTTCTATTTGCTCAATGCCTAGCTCATATGCGCGAATTAAATCCTGCACATGCAGTAAATCGCGCACTTGCTTGCCGTCGCCATAAATGGTGATGGGTCGGTTCTTCACGGTAGCAATGACAAAATGAGCCACCCAACCCTGATCCTCTACGCCAAACTGCCGCTGGCCATAAATGCAGGATTGTCGGAAGACGATTGTTTTTAAGCCGTAAATACGGCCGTAATCCAGCATATATTGGTCGCCAGCCCCTTTGGAGCAGCCGTAGGGTGAATGGAAATCAAGCGGATACGATTCGGGGATGCCCTGGGTAAATTCAGCATATTGGTAACGGCCGTTCTGCAATGTTACCTTGGCCCCCTCCATGCCCCCATACACTTTATTGGTAGATGCATACAAAACGGCCGCTTCTGGCGCATGATGTCGCACTGCCTCCAGCACGTTAAACGTCCCCAAAGCATTAATCTCAAAATCCTCGCGCGGGTCCTGCACAGACGTGGTTACCGCCACCTGGCTCGCCAGATGGAGCACCACATCTGCGCCGCCAATCGCTGCTGCCAACGCCTCATACTCCCGCACATCGCCACGCACAAAAGCAAGCCGCTCGCCGTGGCGTGAACGCAGCCATTCCAAATTTGCCGGGCCACCCTTGCGTGACAAATTATCGAAGACAACAACCTCATGCCCTTGCTGTAAAAAGTGGTCGGCACTGTTACAACCGATAAAGCCTGCCCCACCTGTAATAAAAAATTTCATCCTTAATTCCTGCTCTTCCTTATTTTTAGATTTTCGCCACTGCAAAGCGTCTCAACTGAGAGAGCGCATCACGCTATCTTACTTACCAAATTATACAAATCGCGGCTGGTTAAGCCTCACTCAACAGTCGCTGGAACAGTGTCACCTGCTGATTCTCCAAAAAGTTGTGGTAACGCGCGTTAAGCAGCGGCATTGTCATCAACAATGCATCCTCCCCCGTGTCGCGATAATAACGCGGGCGCATTCCCACCTCTTCAAATTGATACTTGCGATACAGCTTCTGCGCCACCTCGTTGCTGCGGCGCACTTCCAACGTCACCATGGTGGCGGGCAAGGTGTAGGCCAGAAACAGCAGGTTCAGCAACAATAACTCGCCTAGCCCACGCCCACGCCAAGCTGGGTGGGTGGCAATGGTGCTGATATGAATTTCATCAGCAATCAGCCAAAATCCAGCAAAACCAATCAACGCTCCATTCGCGCACAGCACCTGATAATGGGCAATATTATTTCCCGCTAGCTCATGTTCAAACAGCCCAGAACGGGCTGGCGTGGGGAAAGAGAGGCGATCTACCTCGCGCGCAGCGGGAATATCCACCATTTTCATGGCGCGTAACCAAAATGGGTTTGGTGGGATCAGCATCTGAGAGAAACGATATTAATTGCCAGCGGGATCACGCAAGTAAACTGGGGCCAGCGTCTGGGCGTCGTCTACGTCTCCAGCGCGGAGCCTTTGCCAGCCAAGCTCCGCCAAATAACCCGCCCGGCGTACGGCCGTTGCCGGGGGCAAAATTTGGAAGGTGCGGTCAGCGGCTCTGATCTGCTTGGCCGCCTGAGCCGTAATCTCACCAGCAAACGTCACCCGCCCCTCTAAAGTTGGCAGCAGGGAGTCCCAGCTCTCAATCACAGGCATTTCTTCAGTTTGCCAGCCACGGCCGTTTTTCCATTCATACGGCGCAGTGCAAATGCGGGTACGGCCAGCCTCCGCCACCACCCACAGCTGTCCCGGAAAGGGCCCAACCGCCGCCGCCACAATATCCAGCGTAGAAATGCCCAGCAGCGGTATCTGGTTGGCCAGAGCCAGCCCCTTGGCCAAGGCCATGCCCACCCGCAAACCAGTGTACGACCCCGGCCCGCCGGCCACCGCAATCCCCTCTAAATCTGCCACCGACACATTGGCTCGCTGCATCATCACCTGTAGGTTAGGCGTAAGTTCAATGGTATGGTTGTTCAAACAACGCCACCCCGTCTCTGCCAAAACGGCCGTACCGTCGTGTAATGCCATGCCCAGCCAGCGCGTCGCCGTATCAATCGCTAAAATCATCTAACTAAACTCCAAATGCACGCTTCTTAAAATCTTCCAGCAGTTCCGCTGAACGCTCTCCCGTGGCCGAAATACGCAGCTTCCGCCGCGTCTCGCTCACGTAGGTTAACGCAATCCACAGGCGGTCTTCTGGCAGCAACGATTCAATGCGCTCTGGCCATTCCACCATGACTGCACCGTTACCAAAAATAATATCTCCCAACCCGGCCGTCATCTGGTCAACGGCCGCTTCTAACCGATAGCAGTCGATGTGGTACAGGATACGGCCGTCTGCCAACCGGGGGTACTCATTCACTAACGTAAATGTTGGGCTGGTCACGCGCAAACCGGTGCCCCAGCCGCGCCCGATTCCCCGTGCGAATGCCGTTTTGCCCGCACCCAGCTCACCAGACAGGCAAACCAGATCGTGCAGCTCAAGCAATTCGCCCAGGCGCACGCCCAGCCGCGTTGTCTGCTCCACGCTGCTGCTTACAAAATCTATTGTCCAGCGATCCAATATAGCCATTTAGTCACCCATCCAATAAATTCACGGCTGATTTATTATACCCTCTCCCCTCGATCATGGTATCATAATTGAACATCCCATATGGGGAGCAAATTTTTTCGGGCAAACGATTCATGCGAATTCTGATCATCTCTGACATTCATGCCAACCTGACCGCCTTTCAGGCCGTGCTAGAGCACGCTAAAAACAAGTGGGACCTCATTTGGTTCCTGGGTGATCTGGTTGGCTATGGCCCAGACCCCAACGAATGCACCCAGGAACTACAAAAGCACAATCATATCGCCCTCTCTGGCAACCATGATCAGGCCGTGTTGGGGAATTTAGATATTAAATCGTTCAATCGAGAAGCAAAATACGCCATCACCTGGACGCGGGAAGCAATCAGCGAAGAAACACGCAGCTACCTGGCAAACCTGCCCCCCAAACAGATTGAAGGCAAATTTACCCTGGCCCACGCCAGCCCGCGCCATCCCGTTTGGGAATACATTCTGGACCCCCTCACCGCCTCCGAAAACTTCAACTGGTTTGAAACACAGTATTGTTTAGTCGGCCACACCCACGTTCCCGTGATGTTTGAGGAACATCTCAACGGCTACCGTCGCATCAATGTACATCCACCTCGCTACAGCCACGGCCGCGAAGACCGCCAACCCCTTGGCCCACATCGCCTCATCATCAACCCTGGCAGCGTTGGCCAACCCCGCGACTCTGACCCCCGTGCCGCCTATGCCCTGCTAGACACAGACGACATGACCTGGAGCTATCAGCGTGTGGCTTACCCCGTGCGTGAAGTGCAAGAACGCATGGAGCGATCTGGTATGCCCAAGCGGCTAGTTAACCGGCTGGCCTACGGCGTTTAGCCCACCCCGATCCAATTCCCCAAATTGCTGGAACCTATTGGCACTCCCCATCGTTTTACTCTCTAGAAGCACATTATTTTCTAATTTCAGGAGAGCACGATCATGACACGTAAAAAATCATTCCTTCTTGCAGCGACTCTTTTAATTATTCTTTTGGTTGCCTGTGGTGGTGCCGCCATGAGCGAAAGTGCCGTTTTTGAAGAACCAATGGCAGCAATGGACACAGCCGATTCTGGTGACTTTTTAACGGCCGAAGAATCCATGAGTGATGCTTCCTTCGCTGGCGAAGGCGATTTTGGCGTTAGCACTGGCAACAGTGACGTGAACATTCAAGTCACCCAGGAACGCCTCATCATCCGCACGGCTAACATGCATCTGGTTGTATCTAACACAGAAGAAGCGATGGCCACCATCAGCCGCATGGCAGAGGAAAACGGTGGCTGGGTGGTGAACAGCTCCCTCTTCCAATACAACGAAAACACCAAGACGGGCAATATTACTATCCGGGTGCCGTCTTCTGGCTTCAACAGTGCGCTGGAGGCATTGCGCGGCATGGCTGTAGAAGTACGCAACGAAAGCACCTCTGGCCAGGATGTCACTGAGGAATATGTGGACCTTTCTGCCCGGCTGGAGAATTTGGAAGCAACGGCCGCTCGCGTGCGTGGCTTTTTGGATGAAACAGAAACCGTTGAAGAAGCGTTAGCCGTCAATCAGGAATTAAGCCGTCTGGAAAGCGAAATTGAAGCGATGAAGGGACGGTTGCAGTTCCTGAGCCAATCCGCTTCCTTCTCCACCATCACGGTAGACCTGACGCCCGATGTAGCCGCACAACCGATTGACACAAGCTGGCGTCCAGCAATTGTTTTCCGCAATGCCGTTGACTCTTTGGTGGAAGCGTTACAGGACGTGGCAGAATTTGGCATCTGGTTTGTGATTTACCTGCTGCCGCTGCTGCTCATCGTGGGGGTTCCGCTCTGGCTGGTTGGGCGATTTTTCTGGCGACGCTGGGGGCGGCGCGATGGAGTACAGTCGGAAACGGCCGCTTCCACCGAATAACCTTCTTTAATCACCAACCTCCCGGATGCTCAAACCATTCGGGAGGTTTTTTTATACCCTGTTTTCTACTTCCTCAATTGCTTGACGCACCGCCCACACACATTGCTGGAACTGCTTGTCGCCCTGCATTTCAATGGTGCGGGGTCGCAGCAGGTGAATCTGAATCTTCTTGGTAATAGTTGCCGGTTGGCCGCCCATCACCACCACTTCATCCGCTAACAGCACCGCCTCTTGAATGCTGTGCGTCACCATAAACACCGTCACGGGCAATGCCGCCCAGATACGCAGCAGCTCCTGCCCCATTCGCTCCCGCGTCAGAGCATCCAGCGCACCAAATGGTTCATCTAGCAACAGCAGCAACGGCCGATGTACCAAGGCCCGTGCCAAGGCCACCCGCTGCGCCATCCCCCCAGAAAGCTGCGCCGGATAACTGTGCTCAAAATTGGTTAAACCGACCAGTGCCAACATTTCATGAACGGCCGTATCCGCTTCATCCGCCGTCATGCCCTGTACTTCTAACGGGAGCCGTACATTTTCATAGGCCGTGCGCCAGGGCATCAGGTTATCTTTTTGAAACATGAGGCCCGTGGTGGGTGGCTGGCCGTTTGGCTGGTTAACATACGTAATTTTGCCAGAAGACGGCCGTAGCAACCCTGCCAGCAGCCGCACCAGCGTCGATTTACCCACCCCAGATGGCCCCACCAGCGCGGTAAAGCCACCCGTAGGCAGCACAAATGAAAGATTGGCCAGCACTTTTTGCTTATCCTCAAATACGTGGCTCACGTTTTGAGCGATGAGGAAAGGAGGGTTACTCATTGTTGGCAAGGACAAAGTCGTTGGTAAAAACGGCCGTTAAATCCGCCACCGGTTCATCCATCAAAGCTGCATCCAGCAACACCTGCTGGGTGTTTTCCCAGGAAGCCAACTCCGTTAGGCCCAGCGTCTCAGCCTGCCACATGGGTAACGATGCTTCCAGGACAGGTTTACGGCCGTCTTCCAACCCCTCCACGTAATTCTTGCTGATTTCAAAGGCAGCGTCCGGGTCAGCCAGCGTGTCTGCCAGGCCGCGCAGCACGGCCCTCACAAATCGCTCTGCCAATTTAGGATTTTCAGCGATGATTGTTTCGTTGGTGATGATGCCGTTGGCCACCATGTCGATGTAGTCCGAAACCAGAATGACGTTGACAGCTTCCCCCTGCCCGGCAAGCTGTACTGGCTCATTATTGGCGTAGCCAACAACCGCTTCCGCCTGGTCAGCCAGCAGCGATTCCACCTGGTTAAAGCCAATATCGCTGGCGTTTACATCCTCTGGCTGCAAATCGTTGGCCGCCAACAGCCCCAGGTAGCCTACGTAGCTGGCACCAAAAAAGCCGGGGAGACCGACGGAACGGCCGTGCAAATCCTCTGGTGAAAAAATGTCACTTTCAGCCTTGCTCACCACCGCAATAGGGAATTTCTGGAACCATTCCATTATATACACCACCGGTATGTTTTGCGCCCGGGCCAGCAGCACTTGCTCCCCACTGACAATGGCAAAAGGCAGCTCATTGGCACCCACCAAGGCTAC